>SKZO01000199.1 GCA_007127335.1 Spirochaetales bacterium
AGCCGAAGCGCGATGAAGCCGTCGATCGTGAGCGCCTTCCAGATGCGCCGGTAGTCCTCCGGGCGGTTGCGTTTCTCCCACAGCAGGTTGACGAGATTGGGGTGGTCCTCTATCCGGTATGCCGAGGTCTTGAAGATACGCTCCTCGCCTATGTGCTCCCTGAGCCAGTCGACCTCTGCGGTAGCGCGTCGGTCCATCAGGTTATAGGCACGGTTGATCGGGTGGTGGTCGGCATCCACCATGACCATGGACGGCAGCGCGGAGGACACGGCGAGCCCGCGAATCCGCTTCGGGTCGACCTTCGCCTTCCGAACGGACTCCGAGATCATGCGGCAGGCGGCCGACCAGTAGTTCTCCGGGTCGTGCTCCGACCATCCGGCCCGCTCGTGGATGAACGGGTACTCCTCGAAGGCACTGCCAAGGTCATTCCCCTCGTCATCGATCACGGCGGCCTTCGCGCCCCCGGTTCCGTAGTCGATCCCCAGCAGGTACTCAGCCATCGTGCCCTCCTCCACGCAGCCGCGCCCCAACCGCCCCTCCGGGGTGAATCGTGGCGAACTGCGCGCGCGTGAACCCGCCCTCGCGCATGAGTGCGATGCAGACCGCGTCGAACCACGCGACGATCATCATCGTGCTCGTCGTGGCGAGCATATTGAACTCGTCCGCCTCCCGCTCGATCGCGATCGGTACGATGAGCGCGGCGGCGCGGGCGAGCGCCGAGTCCGGGTCTTCGGTCACGGCGATGACCGTCACCTCCTTCGCCGCGAGGGCAGGAAGCATAGCGACCAGCTCCGCCGTTGCGCCCCCCTTGGAGATGAGGATGGCGACGTCTCCCGGCTGCACTGCCCCGAGCGCGCCGTGCGCGGCGTCCGACGGGTTCAGATAGTACGCAGGCCGCTCGATGCACGAGAGCGAGTGTGCGATCTTCCGCGCGGCCATCGCGGAGGTGCCACATCCGCTTGCGACGATCCGGCCGCGGCACCCGGCGAGCAAGTCCACGCAGCGAGAGAAGGTCCACGCGGAGATCTCCTCGCCCAGGCGGTCGAGCTCCTTCGCGGCGTTCGCCCACACGTCGCGGGCGATCTTCCACCGGCGCTCGGCGGTCTTCATGGGAGCCTTCGCCCGAGGGCGTGGGGGCTGCAGTCCCATTGCGGGAGCGCGCCTATCCGGTTCGCGATGGGTTCCATGGCACGATCGTACCAGAATGACCATATGAACGCAAGTGATCCTCTGTTCATTCCGCCGGCGTTCTGCTACAGTAGGCGCAAGGAGCAGAGATGACCGCAGAGCAGTACTGTCGATTCGAGGTGACGATGGACGGACCATCATCCGGAAACCCGTACCGTGAGGTCGAGCTCTTCGCCGATTTCCGCCTGGCCCACCGCACCGTGTCGGTGCGCGGCTTCTACGACGGAGAGGGCGAGTACCGCCTCCGGTTCATGCCCGACGAACCGGGCGAGTGGACCTGGGCCACGAGGAGCAATGCGCAGGCGCTCGACGGGCGGACGGGAATTATGACGGTCGCCCCTGCCACCGCGGGCAATCACGGCCCGGTCACGGTGGTCGGTACCCGGTTCGCGTACGCCGACCGCACGCCGTACATCCCCGTGGGAACGACCTGCTATGCGTGGGCGCATCAGGACAATGCGATGCGCGATGAGACGATCGCGACGCTCGCCGCGGGCCCCTTCACCAAGATCCGGATGTGTGTCTTTCCCAAGCACTACCGGTACAACCTCAACGAGCCGGAACACTTCGTCTTCCCCGGATCGCTTGATGCCGGGTTTGACACGGACCGCTTCAACCCGGACTTCTTCTCCGCCTTCGAGGCGGATCTCGACCGGCTCCTTGATCTGGGGATCGAGGCAGACCTCATCCTCTTCCACCCGTACGACCGCTGGGGGTTTCAGAGCCTGCCGCAGGACGTGGAGGAGCGGTACCTCGCCTACGTGGTCGCGCGTCTCGCTTCGTTCCGCAACGTCTGGTGGTCCATGGCGAACGAGTGGGACTTCATGAAGCAGAAGAATGAGCAGGACTTCCACCGCTACTTCCGGATCGTCGCGCGCGAGGACCCCTACGCGCATCCGCGCGGCGTGCACAATGGGCATACCTTCTACGACCACACGCTGCCGTGGGTGACCCACGCGTCGATCCAGCGCTCGGATACCGAGCGCTGCGCCGAGTGGGTCTCCCGGTACGGGAAGCCGGTCGTGATCGACGAGTGCTGCTACGAGGGCGACATACGGGAAGGGTGGGGCAATATCTCCGCACGGGAGCTCATGCGCAGGCAGTGGACGGCCGTGGCGAACGGCGGATGGCCGGGGGCCCACGGCGAGACCTACTACAACGAGGAGGAGGTGCTCTGGTGGTCGAAGGGGCGCAGGCTCATCGGCGAGGCGCCCGCTCGCATCGCGTTCATGCGCAGGATCCTCGAGGAGGCGCCGGTCGAGCGGCTGTCGGCAAGACGGGCGAACTGGGACCTCGTCTGCCTGAACGCCGGGGACGACTACATGCTCTACTACCTGGGGTTTCAACGCCCTTCATGGAAAGACCTCGCGCTGCCGGAAGGCCGGACCTACACGATCGACGTGATTGACACCTGGGAAATGACCGTGACGCCGCTTGACGGGACGTTCAGCGGAGAGGTGCGTGTCCCGCTCCCGGCGAAGGAGTACCAGGCGATCAGGGCGAGCGCCAGTGCGTGAGCGGGAGGAGGAGCTACGCGCCCGGCTGCTCTTCCGGGTCGCCCACGCCTACTACGAGGAGGACCGTACGCAGGCGCAGATCGCTGCGCGCTTCGGGCTCTCCCGGATCAAGGTGTCGCGGATGCTGACCCGCGCGCGCGAAGAGGGGGTCGTGCGGATCTCAGTCTGCGCCCCCGCATCGGACCACAGCGGTCTCGAGCGCGAGCTCGAGCGGATCTACCGCCTCGACGAGGCGATCGTTGCCGAACCGCGCGGCCCTGACTACACCGACGTGCTCGAGGCGATCGGCCGCGCCGCGGCGGACTATCTCGTCCGTGTCCTTGAAGACGGCAACACGGTTGGGCTCACCTGGGGGAACTCGATCCTCGCGACCGCCGCGTCGATCGAGTCGTCGGTCAGACCGGAGTGTCGGGTGGTTCAGCTGCTTGGCGGGCTCGGGGACCAGGAGTCGGGGATCCACGGAGCCGAGCTCGTTCGCCGCGTCGCCGACCGCCTCGGCTGCCGGGCGCGGAACATACACGCGCCGGGGATCGTCTCCGCGCCGCAGGTGCGCGACGCTCTCGTCGCCGACCCTCAGGTGGCCGACACGCTCGAGCTCGGACGGAGGTCGGACGTCGCCCTGCTCGGGGTCGGGGCGCTCGGGCCTCACTCGGTCCTGCGAAACAGCGAGTCGGTCCTTTCGGAAAAGGACTGCCGGGAGCTGCAGCGGCGTGGGGTTGTGGGTGACATAGGCTTGCGGTTCTTCGACGAAGAGGGCAGGCCGGTGGCCACGCCGTACTGCGACCGGATCGTCGGTCTCGACCTTGACGAGCTGCAGGCGATTCCGCGCAGGGTCGGCATCGCCGGAGGCCATGAGAAGGTAAAGGCGCTTCGGGCCGCGCTCAGCGCGAGATACCTGAACGTGCTCGTGACCGACGCAGAGACGGCGGCGAAGCTGATCGAGAAGGAGTGACGATGGAACTGGTACGGAAGCTGCGCGCGCGTGCGGCCGACGGCCGCCCGATTCGGGTGGGTATCGTCGGCTGCGGGCAGATGGGGTCGGGGCTCGCCCATACGCTGAACCGGATCGAGGGGATGGAGATCCGTGCGATTGCGGACATCGAGCCGCAGCGGGGAATCGACGTGTTCGCCGGGATGGGCTACGGGAGGGAGCAGGTCGTCGTGACCGACCGCCTGTCGGAGGCGCAGGATGCGCTGCGCGGCGGCAGGCGCGTGGTGAGCGCGGACGCGGTGATACTCCCGCAGCTCGAGTCGATCGAGGCGAACGTCGAGGCGACGGGGATGCCGGACATAGGTGCGCTCGTCGCGTGGACGAGCATCAGCAACCGCAAGCCGGTGATCATGCTCAACGTCGAGACCGACGTCACCGTGGGGCTGCTGCTCGACGATCTCGCCCGCCGGAACGACACGGTCTACACGGTCGCAAGCGGCGACGAGCCGGGAGTGCTCAAGATGCTGTGGGAGCAGGCGAACCTCATGGGGTTCGAGGTCGTCTGCCTTGGCAAGGGCAAGAACAACCGCATCAACTTCGAGGCGACCGAGGACTCCGCGCGCGAGGAGGCACTGTCCAAGGACATGAACCCGAAGATCCTTGCCGCTTTCCAGGACGGCACGAAGACGATGGTGGAGCTCGCGGCAGTCGCCAATGCAACCGGGCTCCTGCCCGACGTGCCGGGGATGCACGGTCCTGAGGTCGAGATCGACGACCTGGTCAACCGTTTCATCCCGCGTGAGGACGGCGGCATCTTCTCACGGCGCGGCTGCGTCGACTACTCGACCGGGAAGGTCGCCCCGGGGGTCTTCGCGATCGTCCATACCGACGAGCCCCGGATCCGCAAGGACATGAAGTTCATCACGAAGAGCGACGGACCCTATTACCTGCACCTGCGGCCCTACCATCTGTGCGACCTCGAGACGCCGCAGAGCGTGGCGGAGGCGGTCCTGCTCAACGAGCGGACCATCGCCCCGCAGGCCCCGAACGCGGAGGTCGTCTGCGTTGCGAAACGCGATCTCAGGGCCGGACAGACGGTGGAGGGGATTGGTGGCCACGACTGGTACGGGACGATCCTCACACGGGAGGACGCGCTCGGGCGCAATGCGGTCTGCATGGGTGTCGCAGCCGGAGGAACGGTGAGGCGCGACGTGAAGAAGGGCGAGATCATGACCCACGATGATCTGGCCCCTGACCGGCAGGCATTCGTCTACCGGCTGCGTGAGCTGCAGGAGTCGCTCATCGCGAGCGGGGCGTTCGCCGGAGGTCCGCGATGACCGCGCTCGACGACGTTGATCGACGGAGTCTGCCGCTTCCCTTCCTGGACAAGGGCGTGGCACAGATCGCGTTCGTCGTGCAGGACCTCGACCGGACCGTGGAGAGCTACTACCGGCTGTTCGGCGTCGGTCCCTGGCACTTCTACACCTATGGCAGACCGCTCGTGCCGCGGATGACCCGCCACGGGAAACCCGCGGACTACACGATGCGGATCGCGCTCTCGTACTTCGGCGACATGCGCGTTGAGCTGATCGAGCACATCGCGGGCGACACGGTGTACGAGGAGTTCATCCGCAGGCACGGTTACGGTATCCAGCATCTGGGGGTGCTCGTAGACGACATGGAAGAGGCGATCGCGCAGGCGCGAGCGGCCGGCATCGCGATGGTGCAGGACGGCGCGGGGTTCGGGCCGGACGGTGACGGGCACTACGCCTATCTGGATACGGAGGCGTTGATCGGAACCACGATCGAGCTCATAGA
>SKZO01000271.1 GCA_007127335.1 Spirochaetales bacterium
AGCGCGTCAAGGTCCCACCGGGCGATCACTCGCGGGGCGTTCGCGGCCACCGTTGCCGAGAAGACCGTCATCGTGTTCCCCGAACCGTAGGAGGCGAACAGGATCCGCTTTCCTGCGATCTGCGATCCAATCCGGTGGAACTGACGGTAGAGCCCGAAGGCGAGCCCCATGTACATTGAACCGGTGTAGATGTTGCCCACCTCGGCCACTGCGTCGATCGCGTCGTAGAGGCCGCGAGCGGCCAGGAACTCGCGCGCCTCGTCGGCGTCGAGACCCAGGTGCTTCTCGAGCAATCCGGTCATCGCCATCTCAGGGAGATTCCGGAACGGCGTGTGGAGGATGAAGAGGTCGGTCTCCTCGAGCGCCTCGCGGGGAGTCGTGCCGGCGCGCTCGCAGTGGTCGAGCAGCGCCGACTCGAGCGTGTCACGGTAGCACTGCATCGAGTAGGTGCCCTTCACCTTCGCCGTCTTGGAGCCGAGCGGCCGGAAGAAGTCGTCCGCGTCGGTCGAGCAGTACCCCTGCGTAGCGAGATCGATCTCAACGAGGTCCGGATCGTTCTCGACGAGCATCGCGACCGCCCCGGCCCCCTGCGTTATCTCCGCGGTGGTGCGGACATCGTAGCGGGCGATGTCCGAGCACATCACGAGGCCCGATTCGTAGCCGCGCCCTGAGGTCTGCAGCAGCGCGCTCACGCTCAGCAGCGAGAGCGTCCCGGCGGCGCAGGCGTGCTGGACCTGGAACGACGAGAGGCTCTCCGGCACATCAAGACCGGCTTTCTGGAGCATTCCCTCCACGAAGGCCGATACGGGCTTGGAGTGATCAAGGCCGCTCTCGGTGCCGACCGCGAGATAGCGCAGATCCGACGCCTTCTTGTCCGGGTTGTCGGTAATGAGGCCGTGCGCCGCTGAGGCGGCAAGCGTCGCCGTGTCCTCCCGAACCGACGGAAAGCGGATCGCTCGCTGGCCCGTGGTCCGCAGCGCACGGGCAAGGTGGCGCTCGAGCCGTGGATTCTCCTCAACCCGACGCTCCACGAGCGTATCAAGGTCGATCTTCGCCTCCGGGAGGTGGATCCGGATGTCACTGATACCGACGCTGTTTCGTTTCATACCTCTAAAATACCCAATTCATTTGGGAGCGACAACAAAAACATCCAATGAGTCTATCCGGTCCACTGAGTCTCCGCAGGCCACTCAACCGATCTCCGCGAAGGCCGACTACCCGAGCAGGTCGACGACTTCCTTCTGGGTCTCTACCCACATGCCGTCGCGGTACCACTGCGCCATCTCGTCCAGGAACTCCCGGTACAGCGATGCGAACTGCTTCGCGGCGTCCCGGTCGGTCTCGCGCTTTGCGTAGAGGTCCATGAAGTGCGGGCGCTCGGACTTCCAGGCGTCCTTCTTCGCGTCGACCGCCGCCGGTGCCTCGATCCACCGGCCCAGCTCGGTCCATTCGCCGTCCCAGAGCGACAGCACGGGAATGTGGTCGTCACCATCGGACTCGTACCTGTCCTTGAGCTCGCCCGTCTCCGACCCGCGCAGGACGCGCAGCTCAATGCCCGCCTTCCCGAGCAGGCTCGCAAGGATCGGGAGGTTGAGCGCCGAGTCGCCGCACCAGTCTTCGGTCATGATCGTCGCGCGCACCGGCTGCCGGTGTTCTGATGCCCGCCGACGAAGCTCTTCGGCGAGTCGATCGTCGGCTTCTGCCTCGTCGAACCGTTGCCTGACGAAGGAGCGGTAGTTGCGCAGGTTGCCAAGATAGGTGTCCACCTCGTGTCCGTTCTCGAAAGTCTGTTCGTTCATAATGCCTCTTCTTTTATATGCGAATAGTACTATGTTCGGGGGCCGACGACAAGGGGCCGTCTGTCGCCGGCCAGGTCGCCGGGTAGGTCGCTGTCGGTCTCAGGTGGGCTCGCCGCGGGCCCATGACAGCCGTCGCGTTCATGCGCTACGATGGGTGAGGAGGCACCATGAAATACCGCTACCTGGGACGTTCAGGCCTGTTGGTCTCGCGCATCTGCCTTGGGACGATGACGTTCGGAAACACCGAGTGGGGGTGCGACCAGAAGACCTCATCGAGGATCGTTGATGCGTTCATCGACGCGGGGGGAAACTTCATCGATACCGCCGATCTCTACAGCGCCGGGGTCTCCGAGGAGATGCTCGGCAAGGCGATTCAGGGCAAGCCCCGCGACGAGCTTGTGATCGCGACGAAGTGCTGGTTCCCCACCGGCGATACGCCCAACGCGCGGGGGCTGTCACGCAAGCATATAGAGGAGGCGTGCGAAGCGAGCCTCGAGCGGCTGGGGCTCGACTACGTCGACCTCTATCAGATCCACGGTCCGGACCCATACACGCCCATCGAGGAGACGATGGACGCGCTCGCGGGGCTCGTGCAGAGCGGGAAGGTGCGCTACGTGGGGTGCAGCAATCTCTACGGGTGGCAGATGGTCAAGGCGAACATGGTGGGCGAGCAGCTCGGCGGCCTGCGGTTCATCAGTGCCCAGCACCTCTACAACCTGGTCCGACGCGATATCGAGCGGGAGATCCTGCCCGCCTGCGATGACCAGGGCATGGGGATGATCTGCTGGAGTCCACTCGCAAGCGGCATGCTCACGGGCAAGTACCGCGGACAGGATTCGCCGGACCCGGAGAGCCGCTTTGGCAGGAACGCGGCGGTCTACCTCTCGCGCTACTGGTGGGACGAGGCGCGTGCGCTCGTCGAGGAGGTAGTGCAGGTAGCCGACGAGGTGGGCAAGAGCCCGGCGCAGGTGTCGCTTGCATGGCTGCTCGCCGATCGCAGAGTGACCGCGCCCATCGTGGGCGCCCGAACCGTGGACCAGGTGCTCGACAACCTGGCAGCCGGCGACTTTGATCTGCCCGCCGAGCTGCGGGACCGGCTCACGCAGAAGATGCCGCTTCGCCACGGGTACCCGAAGGACTGGATGGACGGCACCTTCCCGAACACCTTTCGCCACGCGGAGTTCGAGCCGGACCACGTTCAGCGTCTCCCGTAGGGGTGGCGCTACCGAGCGGTCGGCGCTACAGGTCGATCAGGTACATCGCGCCGAGCTCCCGGTAGAGATGGCTCGAAAGCCACTCGTCCGGGTTGAGGTAGCGATGGCTTCGCATCCGCATGGGGGAGTTGACGACCACCCCGTCTGCGCCGATGTGCGTGTCAGGGTCGGTCAGGTTCATCCATGCCTTCACGGCGCCCTGGACGTAGTCGTAGTGGATGAACTCGACGGTGCCGTTCGAGTCCACCGACAGCACGAGCCCTACGTGCGTGAGCTTGTCGTTCCACTGCTTGTCTCCCGCGCGGTCGTACGTATTGTCCCAGAAGATGAGGTCGCCCGGCTGCGGGAGCTCCGAGTGGTAGAGCAGGTCGTGGTCGACGGCGATGCCGTGCAGGCGCTGGACGCCGCCTCCGGCGTAGCCGGGAAAGAGGTCGACGAGACGGATGCCTGCCATGGCGTAGATCGCGAGGATCGTTCCGGTGCAGTCGTTATTGTACCGGTAGCCGGCTACGACGAACCGCTGGGTGCGCAGCAGCTCCTCGGCCGCTTCGACGATTCGCATCTGGAGCTCTGACGGCTGGGGCACGGCCACCTCGGCCTCCGCGGTGTGCGTGCGCTCGGTCGTCGAGCCGGTCGTCGAGCCGGTCGCAGGCCCGGCAGCCGGTGTAGTCGCAACGACGACCCGGCGGGCAGGCCCATGCGGCGGCGTCGACGCGCAGCTGCTCGTCAGCAGGGCTGCCGCCGCGACCATCGCCGCGACGGTGGCGCCGAATGCGCCACGGTGATTTTGCACTTCTCCCGCTACTCCTTCGTGCGACCGGTCTCGATCAGGTACCGGTACGCGGAGAGTGCGGCCTTCGCGCCGTCGCCGAGCGACACGAGGGTCTGCGCGTACTCGTTGCCGGTGACGTCGCCGGCGGCGAAGAGACCCGGTACGTCCGTGCTGTTGGTGCCGTCGACCCGCAGGCTTCCGTTGCCTGCGAGGCTGATGCCGTCGCCGATGAAGCCGGTATTGGGCTGCGGGTCGAGCTCGACGAAGAAGCCGTCGGCGGCGATCGTCTGGTCGCCGGCCTCTGAGGCGAGGACGACTTCGCGGGCGAAATCGTCGCCGCGAAACTCCCTGACGGTTGCCTCCTCGACGATGGTGACCCGGTCAAGGTCGCGAGCGCGCGCGACGAGGTCCCCGGTGAACCGGCCGCCGGCGAGCAGCGCCGTCGTTACCGCGTCGGCATGGATCGAAAGCTCGAGTGTTGAGTCGAGCACGCGGTCCGAGTCGCCGGCGAGAAAGACGCGCTTGCCGGTGAAGAGGTGCGAATAGCTGATCGACGAATAGCCAAGGCCGCGCGAGAGGAGCTGCTTCTCGCCCGGGACCCCGAGTCGCCGCAGATGGGTTCCGGTCGCGACGATCACCGCCCGCGCCTCCTCGGTCGAGCCGTCATCAACCGTGCAGCTGAAGGTTCCGCCGGACGCGGTGAGCCGTTTCACCCCGGCGATCCTGTGCGAGTGGCGCAGGTACTGGAGCCGGCTCTTGTAGATGGTGACGAGCTCGTCGGCCCGGATCGCGGCGGGTCCGTCGCTGTCCGGGATGTGAACCGAGTAGTTGCTCTTGCCGCCGAGATCCCGGCTTATCACGAGGCAGTCGAGTCGTTTGAGTGTCGCATAGAGTGCGGCCGCGAGCCCCGCAGGGCCGGCCCCAATGATGATCAGATCGCGCATGTCTTCTCGACTATAGCAGGTTTCCCCGCGCTGACAAACCCGTCGAAGCCCTCCGGGCCACCATTTCTACCGAAAGGCGGACGCCCCTATCTCGACGGTACCCGAGCGCGTCGACGGAGTGATCTCGACGGTGAGCGAGTACCGGCCTTCGGCGGCGTCAAGCCCGATCAGCTCATAGCCGACCGTCTCGCCGGTGACCGGAACGACGATCGAGAGGGTCTCTCCGTCCTCGAGGATCGCATCGGCGCCAAGCAGGTCGGCGCCGGCGAGGGACGACCCCCGCGCCGCGAGGAAGAGGTACCAGACGTCGCGGCCGCTGCGGTTGACGACGCGGACGGTCGCATGCGGCGGGTGGTCATAGCCGCTCTCGAGGTGAGCCGTGCCGATCTCCACCCGAACCGACGTCCCGGTCGCGATGTGATGGTTCCACAGGAGATAGGCGTCGCCAAGGTGGTCCACCGCCAGGATGTCGTACGAGGAGGCCCCATGCAGGTGCAGGTAGAAGTCGACCTCCGCGCCGGTCGCCAGGGCCTGCCTCCAGGCCAGGGTGTCGGCCCCCCAGTAGCGCGCCCCGCGAGGCGAGGCGAACAGATGCACGATCTGTCTGCCCGTGTGATTGGCGAAGGTCACCGGCTCGAGCTGTTCGGGCGCGAGGCCGGCGACCGGAGTCGCGCTCGCGAACGCGGTCGCGAGCAGCAGCCGGAGCAGC
>SKZO01000335.1 GCA_007127335.1 Spirochaetales bacterium
GACCCCGAGAGCAGGCGTTTCTCTCGAACATCCATGAAGGAGCAGTTTTCCCAGACCGACGCGAGGAACTCGGACTTTGAGACCTCTTCGTACGCGCAGGACTATCGGGTGACGGCCGTGAGCGAGGGGCGGCTCGGAAGGCACGACGTCCATATCCTGGATCTGGAGGCTACCAGCAGAGAGGTTACTTACGCCGGAGGCAGACTCTGGGTTTCGAAGGAGCCCAGCCTTCCGTTGAAGGTGGAGAACTACAGCGAGACCGGGCGGCTCATGCGGACCTCGCTCTTTCCCTCGTACACGAACGTCGAGGGAACGTACATCGCTTCCACGATGATCTTCGTCGATGAGCTCGTGGAGGGTCAGAAGACCAGGATCGATCTCACGGAGATCTCGGTCGATCCCATACCCGACAACGTCTTCACACGGGCATACGTCGAACGCGTGAGCCGATAGGGGGACATATGAAATTGGTGCTTGTTCTGGTTGCGTTCGCGCTTGCCGCCGCCGTCGGCCATGCGGACGATGACGATGACCTTTTCGGCGAAAGCCTCGTTTCCGAACCGCAGGAGACAACGGGCGGCCTCGAAGAGACCCTTCTCGTGTCGGAGGCGGTGGAGATCGGCGGACGCTACCGTTTCGACGTGGAGGCCGCGGGGGTGTGGACCGACGCCTTCAACGACGACCCGCGGTACCGTGACGCCGACGAGTATACCCTCTCCACCGAACTCTCCTCTCGACTCTTCTTTGATGCGCGACCGAGTCGTGACTTCCGGGTCTACGGGCGGATGACCGTCTCCTATCCTTTTGAGACGGCCTCGGCCGAGGAGCGGAACCTGCAGGACGTTTTCCGCGTAGAGGAGCTCTTCAGTGATTTCGCCTGGCGGGATACCGTCTATTTCCGGGGAGGAATGCAGACGCTCGGGTGGGGCGTTGGGACCTTCTTCACGCCTGCCGATCTGCTGAATCCGCGGATGACGATGCGTCTCGACCCCGATCTCCCGCGCAGGGGCAGGATCGCCCTGCGGGCGAGCGTTCCGGCAGGCATCAACAATGCCGACCTCTATCTCCTGTTTCCGGACCTCCCGGATCCGGAGCCCCTTGATGCCGGGATTGCCGCGAGAGGCGAGGTCGTCGTGGGAAACGGCGAGGTTTCGCTCGGCGCGTTCTACCGGCGCGACGCGGCTCCGGCTGCGATGGTTGCGGTCACGCACAGCTTGGGCGATCTCGATCTGCTCGGTGAGGCGGTGCTCCGCTACGGATCGGAGCGGGTGCTCGTTGAGGAGTCCGAGGGATTCCCCGGGTTGTCCGTCCGCGAGACCGACGATGAGCTCTTCGTGAGCGCGATGGCAGGGCTGCGGTACACCTATAGCGCCGCCGAATCGACCTGGGGGTTTCGCGCAATTGGTGAGTACTTCTTCAACGGGGAGGGCTACGGCGATCCAACCGTGATCTCGGGTAACCGCGACGCGATCGGTGTGCTCCTCAGTGACGGCTCGATCACCAGGGACGATCTCGTGACGACCGGCAGGCACTACACGGTGCTCAGCGGCGAGCTCATTGACCTGTTCAGCACCGACCTGAGCGTCGGCCTGCTCTGGGCCAGGAACCACAGCGACCACTCGAGTATCATCCTCCCATCGGTCTCCGGTACCCTGTTCAACCGCATCACGCTTACGCTCAGTTCTCCCATCAACCTGGGAGACGACGGTGACGAGCTCGCGCCGGAGGGAAATCGTCTCGTGGTGAGCGTGGGCGCCTCCATTGGCGGGGGGAGCTTCTGACTGCCTCCGCCGATGCCTCCGGCTTTCGAGCTACGGGTTCTCGCGGTCCGTGAAGGCGGCGGCGCACTCGCGGATTCTGCTCCACAGCGCATCCTCCGGTACATGGTCTGCGATACCGACGATCGTCCGGTCGTCGGTATCAGATATCGCCTGTTCGAGGGCCGCGTTGAAATCATCCTCCGGTGTCGATGCGAGAAGCGCGTCCTGCGGGATTCCGCCCCACAGGATCACCTGCGGGCCCACCTCCGCGCGCGCCTCCAGGAGGGTCGCGTCTCCCTGCGGTGGCCCGCAGACCCCCGCGACGCATTCGATTCCCGCTTCGGTCATGAGCCCGAGCAACGGGCCCACCGGTCCGCCGACGTGCACCGTGAGCCGAAGCCCGGCCTCCCGCAGGAGCGAAGCCGAAGACGCGTACCCGGCCATCAGGTAGTCCCGGAAGTAGTCGGGTGTGAGAAACGACGCGTCCAGGTTGTCCGGTGAGTAGGCGGACGAGAAGGCCGGCCCATCTGCGTCCGCGCCCAAGGCGTGCGACGAGTTTGCGGCGGCAACGGCCTCGGCGATCCTCGCAATGCCCGCGCGGTACGATTCCTCGGCCCGCGCGACGATCTGGCGAATGCGTTCCTCGGCGTCCATCAGGATGAAGAACCCGTCGCCGAACCCGATCATCTCGAGCAGGAGTCGCGAAAACGGTCGCATGGGGAGCTCGATCGCGAGCACCCCTGCGGCGGACGCGGCGTTCGCGGTGTCTCCAGAGGCGTTGGCCGCGGCGACGGCCAGTTCGATCGTCGGTCCGTCAACCTCTATCGTCTCCTGCGCCGCGAGTTCCTCTGCGAGCCTGAGGTCGGCTTCGCTCTTCACCGGGTACTCGGTCTGCCACAGATCGCCGTCCGGTCCCGTCTCCCAACGCGCGACGAACTCGGCGCCGTCTCCCGTCTCGTACCGGACGACTCGTCCGTCACCTTCACGGATTTCCTCCACCGTGACCGATCCGGTGCCGCGCCTCCAGCCGCGTGCCGGCTGCCACACAGGTGTTCCCAGCACCGAACAGATCTCGGGCAGGCCGAGCCCGGCAACCTCCCTGGGCAGAGTCATGCGCTCGCTGTTGCGTGCGAACCAGGTAGTGAGATCGGGCAGGAATGCAGGCTGCACGAGGCTATCGCTCCTTCAGCGAGGCGAGTCCCATGTTGCGGATCTGTGTGTTGTGATTCGTGTCGTGCGCCGCGAGCCAGGCGAACGCGCGTCCGAGCGGGATCTTCCATCCGGGCATGGGTGATTCGAGCTTCTCAACCGACGCATTGGCGAACGCGTCCATGACCGCCGCGTGGAACGCTTCGAGCTCGCCGATCATCGCTTCATACGCCGCCTGACTCCGGTCCTCCGGCAGCGACGGCCATCCGTTCTCGTCGTAGAGGTAGGCCGGGAGCTTCGCACCGAGCTCCTTGCCAATCATGTACTTGAAGTAGAGCACGTGCAGCGCTACCGCCCAGGCGCTGTACCCCTCGTACGTCTCGGTCGAGGTCGCCTCCTCCGCCGTGAGCGAACGCAGCGTCTCAACAAGCGACGGCCCGTTGAACGACTTCCCCTTGAACTCGGTGTCTGCAATCCAGACCAGATAATCGCGTGGTATTTCCATGGTCACAGCGTAGCCCGGTTGCGGTTGCTGCGCAAGTCCGCTTGCGCCGCGGCTCCGGGTCGGGTAGGCTGGCTGCATGCAGAAACCCTCCGGAGCCGCGCGTCCGAACCGAAGACCGAATGTCGTGTGGATCATCGCGGATCAACTGCGGGCTCATTCGTTCGGGTACCGCGGTGACCCCAATGTGAGAACGCCGACGATAGACAACCTCGCGCGCCGAGGGATCCGTTTCGACGCTGCAGTTTCGGGCGCCCCGTGGTGCACGCCGTTTCGTGGATCTCTTCTGACGAGCGCCTACCCGAACCAGAATGGCGTAGACCGCACGCCCTCTGTGCTCGACCCCTCCGTCCCCACGATCTCCGGTGCGTTCCGCGAGTCCGGGTACCATACCGCCTGGATCGGGAAGTGGCATCTGGACGGATCGAATTCGAGCGAACACTACGTCCCGCCCGAACGTCGCGGGGGGTTCGCGTTCTGGCGCGGATACGAGAACAATAACGCGCAGGAGGACTGCTACCTCTACGGCGGCTATACTGACCCCGAGGATCCCCGCTACGACGAAGAGTCAGAGACTCCGGTGCGGCTGCCCGACTACGAGACCACCGCGCTCACCGACGAGCTCCTGCGGCACCTGACCGACGCCGGAACCCCGGGAACTGCCGAGGAGGCCGATCCTTTCTTCGCGGTACTGAGCGTGCAGCCGCCGCACAGCCCGTACGTGGGTCCCGTGTCCGGGGCGCAAGCGGGCCAACCCTGGGATCCCCTTCGGCCGGCCGACGTGGTCCTGCGCCCGAACGTTCCGCATGTCGCGCGTGTACGCGATCAGGCTCGGCTGGACATCGCCGGCTACTGCTCGATGATCGAAAACCTTGACTGGAACATCGGACGGTTGCTGACCGGACTGCGATCGCTCGACGCGGACCGGGAGACCTGGGTCGTCTTCTTCGCCGATCACGGAGACATGCTCGGCTCTCACGGACAGTGGGAGAAGTCGAGCCCCTGGGAGGAATCCATCCGGATCCCCCTGATCGTAGCCCGCGTCGGCGGTCATCAGGCGATGCGGACCGGTGTGTGCGACGCGGTCGTGAATCACGTCGACATCGCGCCCACGACGCTCGGCCTGTGCGGCATCAGCCGCCCCGACTGGATGCGCGGGTACGATTACTCGGCGCATTGCCGTGCCGACCGAGAGCCGGACGAAGCGTCGGAACCACGGTCCGCGTACCTCCAGCAGATTCCCCGCAAGTACCATCGCCACTCGGTCAACCGGGCCTGGCGCGGTATCGTCACGCGGGACGGCTGGAAGTATGTCTGCACGCCCGGCAACGACTGGCTTCTGCACGATCTGCGTGAAGACCCCTTCGAGCAGGCGAACCTCTGCTACGACACCGTATACCAGCGAGAGAAGGAGCGCTGCCACGCCGAGCTGGTTGCGTGGATCGAGCGGACGGGTGATACCTTCGAGATGCCGGACATCGAGCTGCCGGCCGGGCAGCACTGAGGCCCGGGCCGGGCTCGATTACACCGCGTGCTCGCGGATGTAGTCGAAGTTGAAGTCGTATCCGAGTCCGGGAGCCTGCGGCATATGCACGTAGCCGTCGGCGTCGATCGGATCGTGGATCGAGTTCAGGTACGGCGCCGGCGTCTCGTAATCCACGTGCGGATGGAGGAGTCCACGCTCAAAGAACTCGGCGTTCCGCATCGAGCCCAGCAGATGAAGGTTGCCCGGGTGCGGCCCGTGAACGTCCATCGACATCCGGAAGCACTCGGCGAGCGCGATGATCTTCAGCGAGGGGGTGATTCCACCAACGTCGCCCACGCCAACGCGCAGCATGTCGCACGCGCCGCGCTCGATCCACTCGGCGCGCGTGTGATGGCGTCCCAGAGCGACCTCCGGCGCCAGCACCGGGATGTCGAGCCTCTGCGTCAGCCAGACGTATGAGGCGATGCTGTACTCGTTCATCGGCTCCTCGTACCATGCGAACTCGAGCTTCTCGAGCTCACGCCCCAGGTAGA
>SKZO01000354.1 GCA_007127335.1 Spirochaetales bacterium
GCGATGTAGGCGAGCTTACAGTAGCGGAAGTAGTCTCCGGCGCTGAGCGCGGGGGCGGTGACGTTCTCCTCCCGGTGAAAATGCCCCGACTCTACCAGGGCGATGAACGCTTCGCACGCTTCGGTTCCCAGATCCCTGTCAATCCGGTACACGCCCGGAATGGATTCCCGCACGAGCACATGCGAGAGGGTTCCCCGTCTCCGGTCCAGCGGGTACCCGTCAACGACCTCCCGGTTGGCCTTGATCCAGTCACGTCTCACCTTTCCCAGACGTTTCCCCATCGACTCGAGTATCGGTCCCCAGGCATCATCAGGATCGCGACGCGCCTCCACTCCCCCAGGCGCGCCGAACGGTCTCATCGGCGCTACTTCCCCGTCGGGCCGTGCCTCCAGGCCAGGGGCATCGCCGTCCACGTGGAAGAGGTAGAACGTCTCCATGTAGTTCGTGACCCTGACCCAGTGCCACTGCTCACGCGAGTCGGGGAAGAGCAGATCCCATACACAATCCAGACCCTGCGCGTCATGCTGGAACCCGTCCAGCTCGTCGAGCAACCGATTCACCGCTTCCCGGATCCCCATGACTCTACTGTACGTCAGTTCCCGGGCGCTTCACTACCCCTCTGCGTGTTCATCCTGGACCCCGGCTCGCTCCGGAGAATCCGTCCGGCTCAAGAGGTACCATTGAAGCGGTCTCCTCGAGCGCGGCCGCATCATCGCACAAACAGATAGGCTTCTCCGGCGCTCGTCCAACCACCTCTGTTGTAGTTATGTGCCCCAACCAGAACTCCGCCATTGAACGAATCGAGCGACCGTCCAAACCATGCCCCTTGCTGAATCTCGGGCGACTGCAATGTCTCCAGATGGACTGCATCCCCATCGAACAGGAACGCCTGCCCCGTCTCCACGAATACCGTGTCTCCTGTGTTGTTGACCACGCCGGTCTCCTGTCGCGGTGCTCCAATCAGGTACCCCGCCTCGGTGATCGCGACGTCCCAGCCGAAGTACGCGTTCTGCTGTGGAAGGGGCGAGGAGAACGTTTCGAGGTGGTTCCCCGCTGCATCGAACAGGTCGGCCCGACCGAAGCCGTCGCCAGGGGTTTCCGCGTCGAAACGGGCCCCTACCAGGATGCGATCATCGCGTGCATCGATTGCCGATCCGAAGAACGCGAAATCGCCAATACCAGGTCCGGCGATCGTTCGGATGAGTGAGCCACTCGTGTCGAACATATAGACCTTGCCGTCGGTATCACCGGGATCGTCGCCAAACTTGTTCTCCGTGGCGCCAACAAGCAGGGTCTCCCCGATAGCTGCCACCGCGTACCCGAACTCCTGCCCGCCGGTCGACTCGGGAGGCTGCAGCGTCTGGAGCAGATTGCCGTCTGAATCGAAAAGATAGGCTCGACCGACGTCAAACTCCGATTCGACGTCGTGATACGGAGCTCCGATCAGCACGCGGTCCCCGGCCGCAGCTACCGACCAGCCGAAGGACGCGTTCGGAGCAGCATCGGGTGCCTCGAAGGTCTGCACGAGATTGCCGAGTGAATCAACCAGATATGCGCGACCGGCCACGAACCCGGCCGATGTCTCTTCGCCGGGCGATCCGATCAGCACATTCTCACCGACTGCCGCGATCGATTCCCCGAACCTTGCCCAGGATCTGCCGTCCGGTGACTGGAATACGACATCCTGGGCAATGCGGTACTCGATCAACAGGTCTGTTGCCGCTGCTTCGTGGTCGAGGTTTGACACGAGCACGTGGATCGTCCGCGGTTCATTGCCAACCTCAAATGTCCGGCTGTTCGACTCCGCGCGAGTGACGCAATTGCCTGTCCCCGCATCATCGTCCAGATAGAATCGCGACATCACATTGCCGTGCGGACTCTTCGAGGAATCAAGTTCGATCCGAACTGTGTACGGATCTTCGGCTGGCTCCAGGGTATACTCGAAGATCGTTGATGTCAGCGGGTCGATATCCAGCGAGAGCCCCAGCGATGGCATCTCGGTGGTTACAGAGATCTCGTCGGCTGAGCCGTAGCCCGTCCAGACACACTGGTCGCCGATCGGAACCGCGTCTCCATCCCCGTCGAATCCCAGCGGTTGGGTCTTCTCGAAGGCCTGGTTCCGCACCCACTGCGAGTACGCATCAGACAGCGATTCGAATGCAGCACTGTCACGAAGGAGTTGCTCGATGTCTTCGAGTTGACTTCCCATCTCAAACAGAGGGATCAGGTAACTGAGCTGCGGATCGGCCGGGTTCATCTGGAGTCCCAGGAACACCCAGAAGTCCTGGAGCGAGTAAGCGTGCTCATCAGACGATGAGAGGTCCCGGATGATACCGACGTCCACGTGACGAGGCGATCGTCCCGGCAGGTCATCCCGGGCACTCCGGGTGAGCGACCCAAGCGACTGCTCGGCTGCGGTCGCTGTGCCTTCAATGATGCCGCGGTTCCAGTTCGTGTTCTCCAACGTGTTCCGGTACGCGAACTGAATCGCGTGAAAGAGTTCGTGTTGCGAGATGTCGTCGTCGGGCACCGGGTGTTCGTCATCTACTGGATAGAACGTAGCAGCCAGCTTCGAATTGAGCCGATAGGCTCCATCTGGCGACTCCGCGTAGTCGAGCACATACTCATGCAGGTTGAGCACAGTAACGAGCGGACCGTCATCGTCTGAGAAGACGACCTCGACAACGGTGTGCTGCAATCTCGGCTCAGCGAACCCCTGATTCTTCACCCATGCCTCATGCGCTTCGTCGAGCGCCGCCTGGGTCTGCATCCGGTGCGGCTCAGTACACGGATCTCCCGGGAACTCCACGGTGCAATGGACTGCAAACCCGAGGAACTCCTGTTCGGTGAGCGGTGGTATCGTCGGATTGCCGAGTTCCTCCGGAATCTCAACGTCACCGTACTCCACGCCCTCTACGAGGACATACACGGCAGGATCTTCACCGATGAATGGCAGGTTCGTCCCGAACAGGTTGCTGTCGGCGTCGTAGACACCACGCTCCGTGTGCCACCGCATCCACGGCTCGATCTCCGAGTGCGCTATGACGCTTCCGGGAGCACCAAGCACGGCGAATGCGAGATTGTCCGGATCAGTCCCTTCGGGTACCGGCAACCCGAGCGCGAGGTAGCTCAGGTTGTCCAGGTAGACGTCACTGTCTGAGCTGATCCGGTAGAACTCACCCACGAAGTTCAGCCCGGCCTCGTCCCATCCCGGCGGCAAGGGGACATCAGCAGCTGGATCGTCGACGGGCGCGATGTTGACCTGCACCGATTCGGCGATCGCACCCTCGGGGGCACCAATGGACACACCGGACGGACCTGTGAAGACCGAACCTGGTTCGAGCGAACCAGACTCCTGGCCTGGCAGGTCACCTCCGTCGTCAGTTGGATCACCCGAGGAATCATCGGCAAAGACTGAGTCATCGGTATCAGGTGGAGAGAAGGGATTCGGACACCCAGTGGCCACCAGGAGCACGAACAGGAAGATGCCCGCCCTCAGAACTGACATTCGCATGATTCCGACCTCCTGTTGAACGCACGTGTCAGGGAGGAAGTCGGTTTGTCTGGCTTGACTCGACAACGGCGATCCTCTGGTCTGTATCTCCAGCGGGACACGGTGAACATTACCTTATTCATCATAATAACGCTGGGTATTGACTTCAAGTACGAGTCGCGGGCCGCATGTCCGATACCACGTGCGCAGATCAGACAGAATTCGAGTAGCCTGTCGCTTGAGGCTCGTGACCACGCGCGGCCTCGCGGTGTAAGCTTCCGGCAATGGATGCGCACGACATCGACTTTGACTCGAAGGCCGGTTTCATCTGCGACATGGACGGCGTCATCTACCACGGCAACCGCCTCCTGCCGGGAGCGCAATCGTTCGTCGAGTGGCTTCAGGCACGCGACAAGAGGTATCTCTTTCTGACGAACTCTTCGGAGCGAAGCCCGCGCGAGCTTCGCCAGAAGCTCGCGCGCCTGGGAATAGACGTCGGTGCGGAGCACTTCTATACGAGCGCGCTCGCCACCGCGGAGTTTCTCGCCTCGCAGACGCACGGCTGCAGTGCCTACGTGATTGGCGAGGCGGGGCTCATCAACGCCCTCTACGACGCCGGCATCTCCATGAACGACGTCAACCCGGAGTACGTGGTCGTGGGCGAGAGCCCCTCCTACGGTTACGCCAAGATCGAGAAGGCGGTGCAGCTCGTGCGCGAAGGCGCGAGGCTCATCGGGACCAATCCGGATCTGACCGGACCCGGCGAGCACGGCGTCATACCCGCGTGCGGCAGCCTCATCGCGCCCATCGAGCTCGCGACGGGAAGCAAGGCCTACTTCGCCGGCAAGCCGAATCCGCTCATGATGCGCCAGGCGATCAAGCGCCTCAGTTGCCGTCGCGAGGAGTCGGTCATCGTGGGCGACCGCATGGACACCGACATCGTCGCCGGCGTCGAGTCGGAGATCGACACGGTGCTCGTGCTGAGCGGCGTCACGTCCCGCGACGATCTGCACCGTTTCGCCTACCGGCCACGCGTGATCCTCGAGGGGGTGGGGGATATCATCGGATGATCGACGGCATCGCGTCGCGCAGATGATTGCCCACGAGACCTTCCGCTCGCTCCCCAGGTTTGCATAAATCTGACAGATCTGATAAGGTAAAGAGCAGTGGTGCTGCAGGGGCAGGCCTGCCGCTGCGCTGAGGAGGTTCTGTGCCGCGCATACGTGCGAACGTCTGGCTCGACTCGGTGGCCGAACAGGCCGCCGACTTCTACACGGCGACCCTCCCGCAGACGCGCATCACGGCGACGATCCGCTACCCGGAGGCAGGGAGGGAGATCCACGGCGGCACTCTCCGACGGAGGGGCAGTCCACATGGAGCTCGACACCTATCCGTGGAGTGAGCGCTATGGCTGGGTCTCCGACCGCTACGGTGTCTCGTGGCAGCTCACCCTCGACTCCGCTGTGAGGCCGCGGGTATTCCCGTCGTTGCTCTTCGTCGGGGCGCGGTGCGGGCAGGCCGAGCCGGCGCTTCGCCTCTACGCGTCGGTGTTCCGCAATGCCGAAGTCGGCAAGATCGCGAGATACGGCGCCAATCAGGCACCCGACCGGGAGGGGACGGTGATGTACGGCGAGCTCCAACTCGAGGGGCAGCAGCTCGCAGCGATGGACAGCGCCGGCGATCACGACTTCGGCTTCACCGAGGGCGTCTCGCTCATTGTCGACGCAGAGACACAGGAGCAGATCGACTACTACTGGAGCAGGCTGTCCGCCGTGCCTGAGTCGGAGCAGTGCGGATGGCTCAAGGACCGCTACGGCGTCTCGTGGCAGGTCTGTCCGGTTGCCGAGATGAACCGGCTGCTTTCGCTTTCCGATCGCGCTGCAGTGAACCGCGCGATGGAGGCGATGCTCGCAATGAAGAAGCTCGACA
>SKZO01000233.1 GCA_007127335.1 Spirochaetales bacterium
GCCACCATCGGCTTGCGCCGATCAGCCACCATCGGCTTGCGCCGATCAGCCATCTGCCGGACTCGAACCGGCGACCCCGAGATTACAAGTCACGTGCTCTACCAGCTGAGCTAAGATGGCGCATGGTCCGCAATATAGGAGTCCGACCCGAGGGTGTCAACCGTACGGCGGCGTTGATCGGTCCAGGAGCGGGCGATGGCGGCCGAGCGTGAGTATGTCGGTGCGGTTCGAGCGCACACTGACGGTGACCTCGTACTGCGCCGCGAGCGAGCCGTCGGCGGTAATGTAGCTCCACCCGTCGTCGAGTTTCGTGACCTCTCCGGACCCGAGCGTCAGCACCGGCTCAACGTTGAAGACCATTCCCGGCACGATCGGCTCGCCGGACCCCCGCGTGGCCGTGTGGGGTACTGAAGGGGGCTCATGAAGGTTCGTTCCAATGCCATGCCCGGTGAACTCGCGCACGACAGTGCATCCTGCTCTCGCCGCTTCCGCGAGGATCGCCGCGCCTATGTCACCGAGACGCGCCCCGGCGCGGGCGGCGGCGGCGCCCGCAAGAGTGGCTCGCCACGCGGCGCGCTGCAGGCGCCTGCCCTCCGAACTGATCCTCCCGACACCGTATGTCCAGGCGCCGTCGGCCCGCCATCCGGATCGTTCGGCGCTCAGATCAACCGTGACCAGGTCGCCGGTCTGTAGTTCGTAGTCCGAGGGACGCCCGTGCGCAGCGACGTTGTTCACCGATGTACAGATGGGGTGCGGGTATCCCTCGTATCCCTCCAGTACGCCGTTCAGGCCATGGCGCGCGAGCGACAGGCGCGCTACCTGCTCGAGATCACTCGTCAGCACACCGGGTCTGATCACGGTCGCGAGGTCGGCGAGAACTCGCTCGAGCGCCTCCGCGGCCTGCCGCAGCCGTTCTGCCTCCAACCGGGTCTTCAGCGGTACGTACGGGTTCAAAGCGGCCTCACAATGGCCTCGAGCGCGCCGGCGACTGCGGCAGCGGCCCCGCCCATGAGCGTCGCGATCAGCCCGTAGAACAGACGCAGCAACATCGAGCGGCGTCGCCGGACCATCCAGATCGACAGTGCGATAACGTAGCAGAGGCCGCTGGCGACACAGAGAACACTCAGGACAGAAACAATGCTCAGCAGCATGAGTTGAGATTGATCGAGGAACTCCTGGAAGTTGCCGAGCACGAACAATCCGGCGACGAGCAGGAGGCTCATCAGGCAGAAGACATTCGCGCCTTCGAGCAGGCGCATTGTGCGATAGAGAACCGAAGGGGTTGGATGTGAGCGCACTGGCGACAGCATACCATGAACTTCCTTGCAATCCAAATCGACTCTCCGTAGTATGAGCATGAGGTTCTCAATGAAAGGTTTCGCCGTCTTGCTGGTGTTTCTCCTCGTCGCCGCCGCGGCGGTATTCTACTTCGGATGGATCCAGATCAGGATACCTCCCGAGGGATACGCAGTGATCTTCAGTCGGACCGACGGCTGGGAGGACGAGGTCATTGAACCGGGCACCTTCGTCTGGCGATGGCAGCGTCTGGTTCCGACGAACCTGACGCTCTACGTTTTCGAGCCGCGGCACCACCGGACCAGTGTTCGGCTGACCGGATCGCTTCCCTCCGCAGACGCGATCGAGGCGATCCTCGACGGAGCCGTCTCGTTTCCCTACGAGGTGCGGCTCATCGTCCAGACCCGGATACGTGCGGAGAAGCTTCCGGGCCTTGCTCGAGACCGGGACCTCAGGCCTGAGCAGCTTGATGAGTTCTACGACGAGTTAGATGCGCGCATTTCCCGAGTCGCTCTCGAGGCCGTCATGGCGCTGATCGAGTCTGACCCGCAACGGCTGTCACTCTCAGAGAGCTACGAGACCATCGTCGATCGGGTTACCGCGCGCGTTGAGTCCGCCCTGGGAGTTCTTGAGGTAATGGCCGTGACTCCCGAACGTATCGACCTCCCCGATCTCGCCCTTTACCACAGGTCGCGAGAGCTGGCCGCCGGCGTGCTCGAAGCGCGTGCTGCGGCGTTCCGTGAAGCGGCTGAGCGACTCGCAGCGGAGGATGCCGCGGCGGATCGCGATTTTGCTCTGCTCGAGCGGTATGGAGAGGTTCTCGAGCGCTACCCGGTTCTGCTTGAGTATTTCCGGTTGGGGCGGGAGATCAACGCGGATCCATTGAACCTCGACGATCTCGTACCGTCGACGCGATGAGCTATTTCTACAACTTCGACAAGATGGAGTACGTCAAGGGTCCCCGTCCGGCTGGATGTATCCTCTGTCTCGTGCAGGAGAGCTCGCCTCTCGTCGTCGATCTGACGGTGTACTCCGATGATCTGTGTACCGTGTGTGTGAACCTCTATCCGTACAATCCCGGTCATCTGATGCTCTTCCCGAATCGCCACGTAGAGGACGTGCGGGACCTCTCAGACGACGAAGACCGGCGGGTAACGGCGCTCACCCGCCGTTTTCTTGATGTACTCGAGACGACGCATCAGCCGGTGGCATTCAACATCGGGTACAACATGGGGCCGAGCGCAGGAGCTTCCATCGACCATCTGCATCTTCACATTATCCCGCGGTACCCTCGAGAGGTCGGGATCGCGGATCTGGTCGCCGGTAAGCGTGTGCTGATTGAGGATCCTCGGGTTACGCAGCAGCGCATCAGAGACGTGCTCGCAACCCCGGATGATCAGTAACCCTCCTCCATCGCGCGAATCTGGCGGATGAGTCGGTCGAACCGGTCGAGTTTCTCCTGCTGTTCCTCAAGGAGATGATCGAGACCGTCGACCGGATTCGTGCGGGGGTCTGCATCCGCATACCGTTCGCGGACCTGGTCGGTCAGTGAGTGAGTAACCGACTCGAACACAGCCATGAGGCCGGTGGCGTGCTCGAGTGCCCGGTCCACGAGGAGAGAGGCCTGGCGGTCGCGCTGCTGGACAAGGTTCCGGTACGATCGCTGCATGGAGGCGTCCTTCTCCACGCCGTACCGGACGCGGTAGAACGCCTTGCCGTCGTCTGATTCGGGCGAGAAACTCTCGTCGAAATCCTCGATGTCCGCGAGAACCTCCTCAATTCCCGACACATGCGTGATCAGATCGCTCGATGAGTCGCGCTGACGAACCGGCAGGATTCGGCTGAGATTTCTGACCATATCCTGCATTCTGCCGCGGTACATGAAGCGCAGGAAGTTGAATGTCGTCGCAAGCGATCGGAGGTGGAGGAACATGGGCAGTCCTGCCGCATCCGGAGTCAGCTGAATGCCGGGACGGAAGTAGGTCATTGAGGGTGGGTCGCCTCCGAACAGCTCCGCGATCATGCGGTCGACGACCCCCCGTCGTATCCGCGGGAACTCCGCGTCGAGCTCGCTGAGAACGCGTATCATCAAATAGCTTCGGTAGAACTCCCGAAGCCTGAGCTCCGGAAGGTACGGTTTGATCCGAAGCCAGGGGTCACGCGTGTAGTACCGTATCAGATCCGCAAACGGCACTCCCCGCGAGAGCCGTCGAGCGGCAGCGTGCAGGGCATTGATCTGATCGCGGAGCTCCTGCAGATGGACACGCCGACGCTGGTACGCCTGTTCTGGCGACTCGTCGTCGGCGCTCCCTTCATGCTCCTTCATCTCGAGGTAGCGGTCGAGGATCTCGGTGTGAAGGTAGAAGCCGGAATCGAGCTTCCCCGCGGCATGAAGCCCCGCATACAGCGATTCGAGTACCGGGAGTGCTGCCGAGGTCGGGGCATCCCTGAACGGAGGGGTCTCTTCCGGGGGGGCGATGCCCGGGTCGAACCCGAATACCTCGAAGAACTCGTTGTAGTTGACCAGGCAGACGGGTCTCAAAAGGTAGAACGGCAGCAAGCCCTCTTCGAGGTGGTGGAACAACTCGTCGGGGATTCCGTCGAGATATGCGTCGAGCCGCTCCACGACGATCTTGCGCACATCCCCTTTCAGCTCATTACCGAGAAACGTCTCCTGAAGCTCGTCGAGCGAGACAAGGTCGTAGAGATTGCTGCGAGCCGCGGGAATGCGCAGGGCGAGCAGGTGCTCCACTGCTTCCTGCAGGTAGTTTCCGCCTTTCCAGAGGTCGACGAAGAGCGGGATCACCGCGTAGGCGGCACGGTAGAGCTCAAACGTGCGATCGGCGATAGCCGAGGCGACGCTGTGGTGCTCGATAGGTGCGAGCTCGGGACAAACCGACCGCGCTCGGCGGCGAAGCGACGCCAACCTGAACTCGATGTACGTCTGCTCGTCTCCATGGGTGCTGAACAGACGGCGGACGAAGTATCGAAGCCGATCCCAGAATCCCATCTCCTGCAGCTCCCGGCTGATGGCCTCGCTGCGGCTCGTTCCGTCGACGGCACTGCGGTACGGGGACGACTGACGGGGCGGTGGCTTGAGGCTGAGGCACTGGGAAATCTGCCTGAGCAATGAGCGGCGCTCGTCCTCGGTGAGAGCGAGTGCGAGATCCCGGAAGGTGGAAGAGGTCCCCGGCGCGCTCGACACTACTGTGCCTCCAACGTTCGGACCATGAGCAACTGCCCGCTCCTCATGGCGACGTGGATCTCACGTTCTGCGAACTCGTTGCTGATGCCGATGTCTCCCCTCCCCCATGTCAGTCCGTCGAGCGGCCATCGCAGCCCGCGTGTCGTCATGCGGCACGGTATGCATCCGAGCGGCGCGAAGCTTATGCGTTCTCCGATGCTGCCATACTCAGTCGTTGAATCAACGATCGCACTGACAACCGCCGTGTCCGACACCCAGGCACGCGGCGGATCGGGGCGCTCGAAGAGCGTGACCAGAGCGAGGAAGTGGTCAGCGCGTCCACCCCCGCCACCTATGAGCACCAGGTCGTCGCACCCCTCTTCGCGAGCCACGCGAAGGGCGATCTCCGTATCCGTGTGATCCTTCGCTCGTGGGAAGCGGCGGATCTGCTGGTCGGCGTACCCGTTGAGCAACGCATCATCAACGATGCTGTCGAAATCGCCGACGACGAGTTCGGGTCTGATCCCGTAGCCGACCGCCGTGTGCAGCCCTGAGTCCGCGGCGACAACCAGGGCCGCGTCAGCGAGCCAGGTCGCTACTACGGCTGCCGGTGGAGCCGCCCCGCCGGTGATGATTACGCCTCTCACGTGGCCAGCATACTCCATTGTCTCGAGCGATGAAAAGCGGATCACCCTCGGATCCCCTCCGCAGAAAATTCACTTAACTCGCGTCGTCAAAATCCGAGACTCAAAACGAGGTCCGTGTCTGCTTCGCGCGCAGGCACCGACAGTACCGAGAACACGGACGTTCCGGTAATCCATCAAGGAGGATCAGATGATCATCAACCACAACCTGAGCGCAATGTTCGCTCAGCGCCAGCAGAAGTTCAACGCGCTGGCGCTCGACTCCAACATCGAGAGCCTCTCC
>SKZO01000405.1 GCA_007127335.1 Spirochaetales bacterium
ACGGCGGCGGGTCGCTCACCGCGCTTCCCGTTGTTGAAACGGAGGAGGAGAACATCTCGGCGTACATCCCCACCAATCTCATCTCCATTACCGACGGGCAGATATATCTGTCGCCCAGGCTCAACGAACAGGGAGTCCTGCCCGCAGTAGACGTCGGAAGGTCGGTCTCGCGGGTAGGGGGATCGGCGCAGGCTCCTTCGTACCACGAGGTGGCCGGCGATCTGCGGCTGAGCTACTCGCAGTTCGAGGAGCTCGAGAATTTCGCTCGGTTTGGGGTTCGGCTCGACGAGGAGACGCAACGCACGCTCGCGCGCGGTCGAAGGGTGCGAGAACTGCTGAAACAGCCCCAATACGAACCACTGCCGGTCGCGGATCAGATAGTCGCGCTCACGGCGGTTGCCGAGGGGGCGCTCGACGATCTGCCACTCGAGCGGATAGCCGAAACCAAGCGACGAATTCGCGAGCGGTTCAGGGAAGAGCAGAAGGAGCTCGCCTTACGACTCGAGCAGCGGGAGCCCCTCAGCGAGGAAGAGCACGCCGGGATGGTGGAACTCATCCGGGCCGTAGTGAAGGGAATGTCCAGTGGCGACGAAGCAGAAGCTTGAGCGCACCATATCGAGCACGCAGGACATGTCGTCAATCGTAAGCACGATGAAGTCACTCGCTGCGGTGAATGTCCGGATCTTTGGCCAGGCGCGCGAGGCGATAGAGGAGTACATGGAGACCGTCGAGCGCGGGCTCGAGGTCGCAGTACACGGCGAGGGGGGTGCGAGGATCGGCCCGCCACGACGGAAACACGAACAGGCGCTCTTCGTGTTCGGCGCCGTACAGGGGATGTGCGGCCAGTTCAGCGATCACATCGCCGACAGGGTTATCGACTACGCACGACGCTTCCCGGCAGCGGTTCACATCGTCGCCGTTGGTCCCCGCGTCGGGGCACGGCTCAAAGACCGCGGCATCGAGGTAGCGAGGTACGTTGAGATGAGCGGGTCTCTCGACGTACTGCCACGCGTCGTGGACGACTGCATCATCGCGGTGGAAGAGCTGAGACGTCGGGGCGTCTACGGGTCGGTAGTCTTCTACAATACCGCCTCGAGCGGCTCGTCGTATGAGCCGCACCACGATCTGGTGCTCCCCATCAGCGAGGCGTGGCTTGACCGGATCGCCCGCCGACGCTGGCCCACCCGGATGCTCCCCACCGTCGTTACGGACCGGTCATCGCTTCTCACCGCTCTCACCCGACAGTACCTCTTCGCCTCATTCTACCGCGCCGCAGCGCAGAGCCTTTCGAGCGAGAACTCCGCGAGACTCGCGTCCATGCAGTCGGCAGAGAGCAATATCGACGAGAGACTCAGCGAGCTGCGCGCCGCCTACAACCGGCAACGCCAGCAGGAGATCACTTCGGAGCTGCTGGATATCGTGAGCGGGTACACGGCGCTCGAGTAGATCAGATGTCTGTTGCCGTTCCGTAGAACCGCTCGGCCGCTCCTGCGAGCGTTTCCGAGAGCGTCGGGTGGGGATGCACCGTGAGCTCGAGGTCCCGGGCGGTTGCGGCCATCTCCACCGCGAGCGCACCCTCTATGATCAGCTCACCCGCGTGCGCACCGGCGATCGCCACCCCCAGGATTCGCTCGGTTGCCGGGTCAATGACGAGCTTGGTAAGGCCCGCTGAACGACCCATCGTAATCGCCCGACCGGAGGCCGCCCACGGGAACCGGGAGACTTTGACGTCCCGGCCTTCGTTTTTCGCTTCGGTCTCAGTGAGCCCGACCCACGCGATCTCCGGGTCGGTATACATCACCGCCGGGATCGTCGTCGTGTCCACGGACGCGGCCCGATCCCCGGCTACGACCTGACCGACCACTCGTCCCTCGTGCTTGCCTTTGTGCGCGAGCATTGGCGGGCCGGCCACATCGCCCACTGCGTAGATGGAATCGGCCGACGTCTGCATGCGCGAGTCTACCTTCACGAAGCCGGAGTCGGTGAGCTCGATCCCGGCTTCCTCAATTCCGATCGCCTCCAGGTTGGGTTTCCGGCCCGTTGCTACGAGGATCGCGTCGTAGGTCTGCGCTTCCGGAGGCGCTGCCTTGCCCTTGAAGCTCACCTTCAGACCATCCTTCCCCGAGTCCACCGAATCGACGAGCGTCTCGAGCATGATCCGGCGGTACTGATCGGCGTTCGCCTTCTCGAAGACCTTGACGAGGTCCCGGTCCGCGCCAGGCATCAGGCCTTCGGTCATCTCCACGAGATCGACCTCGGACCCGAGTCCCAGGTACGTGTAACTCATCTCGAGACCGATGTAGCCGCCTCCCACGACGAGCATGCGGTCCGGGACGAAGGGAAGGTCGAGCGACCGTTCGGCACTCCAGACCCGTTCGTCGTCGGGCATCATGGGAAGGGTCTGCGCGCGCGATCCGGTCGCGACGATGATCGTCTCTGCTTCGACCCGCTTCTCGCCGTCCGGCGTATCCACTACCAGTCTGTGCGGATCCGAGAACCGCCCCCTACCGCGGATATGCTCGATCTTCCGGCGCTTCGCGAGCTGCCCCGTCCCACGGGTCAGCTTCCCGACTACCTGCTCTTTCCACGATCGAAGCGCCTCGAGGTCTATCTTCGGGTCTTCGAACGCGATTCCCCACTCGCCGGCGAGACGCGCCTCGTGGACGGTTTTCACCGCGTGGAGCAGCGCCTTGGTGGGAATGCATCCCCGGTAGAGACAGACGCCGCCCGGGTTCTCCTCGGGGTCGACGATCGTGACCTTCTTCCCCTTGTCTGCCGCCATGAAGGCCGCGGCGTACCCGGCGGGCCCGGCGCCGAGTACGACGATTTCGCGTTTCTGCGCCATCATCGGCCTCCTTGCATCATCGCCGTGAAGGGGTCTTCGATCGCGGTCTTCAGCCAGCCGGTGAACCGGGCGCCGTCGGCGCCGTCGATCACCCGATGGTCGTACGAGAGTGAGAGCGGAAGCACTTCGCGAGGCTCGAATCCGCGGCGCGTATGCACCGGGCGGGTGGCTGCGCGAGCGACCCCAAGGATGCCCACCTGCGGCGGCAGGATGATCGGGGTGAACGAGGTCCCGCCTATGCCGCCAAGGTTCGAGATCGTGAAGGTCGCCCCCTGCATCTGATCAGGTCCAAGGTCGCCCTCGCGCGCTGCGCGTGCGAGCTCTCCCAGTTCGAGCGCAATCGATGTAACGCTCTTCTGATCAGGGTCCCGGATGACCGGGACGAGCAGTCCCCGATCGGTATCGGCTGCGATACCGATCGCCACGCGCGAGTGATAGATGATCGCTGCGGCCTCTTCGTCGAGGCTCGCGTTGAACCGCGGATAGACGCGCAGCGCCGTGGCTGCGAGCTTGGTGAGTACCGCGGTGAGCGTGAGCTTGCCGCCGGACTTCTCCACGCGCGGCGCGGTGCGCTCGATGAACTCCTCCATCGCCGTGAGCTCAGCCTCCTCGTGCTGCGTCACGTGCGGGATCGTCTGCCAGCTCGTCGTCGTTCGTTCGGCGGTCAGGGCCCGGACGCGGGTCATTTCTTCGCGCCGTTCGCCGCCGCCGCCCGGCCTGCGTGCCGCTTCGCCTCCCGCCGCGCGTCCTCCTCTGCTTTGAACGTCGCGCACATGACCTTTCACATCCTCTGCGGAGATCCGTCCGCCGTCGCCGCTGCCTTCAACCTCCGTGATATCGACGCCGAGCTCGCGCGCCAGGCGACGCGTCGCCGGGCTCGCCGGGACGTCCGGCGCAGAGGGCGTGGAGGGTGCAGCGGGCGCCTTCTGTTCAGACGGAGCCGCCGTCTCGTCGCGCTCAGCTGGTTCCTCACGTGATTCCTTCCGTGATTCCGCTTCCCGGTCTCCGTCGGCGTCCTCGTCGGCTTCTTCGTCGGCTTCTTCGTCGGTCTCCACCTTCATGATGGCCTGACCCACGGATACCTCGTCGCCCTCGCTGACGAGGATCTCCTCGACGGTACCGCCGAAGGGCGAGGGCACCTCCACCGCCGCCTTGTCGGTTTCCACCTCGACGACATCCTGGTCCGCCTTGATCGTCTCGCCCTTCCTCACGAGGATGCCCGTGATCGTTCCCTCGCTCACGTTCTCGGCTATCTCCGGTATCCTGATTTCCTTCTGCATGGTCGCTCCTATACATCCGCCGCGAAGATCTTCTTCGGATCGATCTCCAGCTTCCTGATCGCCTCGTTGACGGTCTTCCGGTCAATCTGATCGTTGTCCGCGAGCCGACTGAGCGCCGCGACGGTGATGTGACGCTCGTCCACCTCGAAATGGTCGCGCAGAGCCGTTCGGTTGTCACTCTGCCCGTACCCGTCGGTGCCGAGCGCCGTGAGCCCGCCGCGCACCCACGCGGCTACCGATAGTGGAAGGGCCCGGACGTAGTCGGTCGCGGCGACCACTGGAAGGTCGTCCGAGAAGTGCTCCGCGATCCACGGGACGGAGACCTTCTTTCCGGATCGCAGGCGATTCTCCCGGTCAACCCGGATCGCATCGTCGTACAGTGCCTTCCAGCTCGTTGCGCTCGCGACATCGGCGCGTACGTCGAAGTCCGACTCGAGCCGCTCGGCGGCCGCCATGGCTTCCCGGAGTACGGCCCCGCTGCCCACGAGGTGGACCGAAGGGTCCTTCGCTTCACGGACGCGGTAGAGGCCACGGATGATGCCCTCCTCCACGTCTGCGGGCTTGGGAGGCATGGGATACTTGTCGTTCGTCACCGTGATGTAGTACATGAGATCCTCGTCATCCCCGTACATTCGTTCGATCCCGTCGCGGACGATCGTCGAGACTTCGTAGGCGAACGTCGGGTCGTAGGCGCGGACGTTGGGAACGGTCAGTGCGGTCAGATGACTGTTGCCGTCCTGGTGCTGCAACCCCTCGCCGGGAAGCGACGTGCGGCCAGAGGTGCCTCCGATCAGGAACCCGCGTGCGCGCATGTCGCCGGCGGCCCAGATCAGGTCGCCAATCCGCTGGAACCCGAACATCGAGTAGAAGAGGAAGAACGGCACCATCGGTACCCGGTGCGTCGCGTAGGCGGTACCCGCAGCTATGAACGACGATATGGACCCGGCTTCAGAGATACCTTCCTCGAGGATAGCTCCATCGGTCGCTTCGTTGTAGTAGAGCAGGCTCTCCTTGTCGACCGGCTCGTATTGCTGTCCGGTATGCGAGTAGATTCCGGCGTCACGGAAGAGCGCCTCGAGACCGAAGGTCCGCGCCTCGTCAGGGATGATCGGCGCCACGTACCTACCGAACTTGTCGTCCGACAGGAGGTCGCCGATGAGTTGGACCGCAACCATCGTGGTGGCGACTTCCCGCTTCTCGCTTCCCTTGTCGTACTTCTCGAACGCGGCGTCGTCGGGTG
>SKZO01000229.1 GCA_007127335.1 Spirochaetales bacterium
CGAGCGTCGTCCAGATCGGCATCGGCGGGTCGGATCTGGGCCCTCGCGCTCTGCACCTCGCGCTCGCCGGCTGCGAGTACGAGTACGGCGGCACGGTTCGCCGCGGCCCCATGCTCGACGTCCGCTTCGTCTCGAACGTCGACCCGGACGACGCGACGGCCTCGCTCTCCGGGCTCGATCCGGAAACAACGCTTTTCATCGTCGTGTCGAAGAGCGGCACGACGCAGGAGACGCTGACGAACGAGGCGTTCGCGCTCCACTGGCTCACGCAGGCGGGCGTGAGCGAGCCGCGCCGGCAGATCGTCTGCGTGACCTCGGAGACGAGCCCGCTCGCGCAGTCGGGCGACTACCTCGACTCGTTCTTCATAGACGACTTCATTGGCGGGCGCTACTCGAGCTCGAGCGCCGTGGGCGGCACGGTGCTCTGCCTCGCCTACGGGCCGCGGGTCTTTGCCGAGCTGCTGGCGGGCGCCCACGAGGCCGACCGGGCGGCGCTCGAACCGTCGATCACGGAGAACCCGGCGCTTCTCGACGCGCTGATCGGCGTGTACGAGCGGAACGTACTCGGGCTCGGATCAACGGCCGTGCTGCCGTACAGCCAGGCGCTCATCCGCTTCCCGGCGCATCTGCAGCAGCTCGACATGGAGAGCAACGGCAAGCGCGTCAACCGCGCCGGCGAGGAAATCGCGTATGCCACGGGGCCGGTCATCTTCGGCGAGCCGGGTACGAACGGCCAGCACAGCTTCTACCAGCTGCTCCATCAGGGGACCGACGTGGTACCCCTCCAGTTCGTCGGCTTCGCCCGCCCGCAGCATGGCGTCGACCTTACCTTCGACGGGTCGACGAGCCAGACGAAACTCAACGCCAACCTCGTCGCCCAGATCGTCGCATTCGCGCTCGGCAAGGCCGACGAGAATCCGAACAAACACTTTCCCGGCGAACGACCGAGCAGCCTCCTGTGGGCAGACGCGCTCGGCCCGCGCATCCTCGGCGCCCTGCTCGCCCACTTCGAGAACAAGGTGATGTTCCAGGGCCTCGCATGGAACCTCAACTCCTTCGACCAGGAGGGAGTCCAGCTGGGGAAGGTGCTCACGAACCGGGTGCTCGGATCAGGGGAGCTCGACGAGGTGCTCGCGGCGTACGCGGGAACCTACGTACCGGGCACGGCCCGGGCATAGTCGCGCGTCAGGACGCGACATCCATCGCGATCCGCGCCCACTCGCCGAGCCGATGCGGATCGTAACGGACGGTGCTGATGTCCTTCAGGATGAACTCGAGCGGGCAGCCGTTGCGGTCGCAGATCTCCCGCGTCGTGGCGAGATCCTTTCGCACCTCGTCCGCCGGGAACCCGTCCATCGCGACGAAGGCGGGGTTCGGCTTGCGAGAGAAGACGTAGTCGCCGCGGATCTCCTGCGCCCCGCGTTGCTGGTTCGCCCACGGGCTCATCGAAACCTTGCGAACATTCGGGATCATCCGCACCTCGTCCATCTTTCCGTCGAGCGGGTCGCAGCATCCGTAGTAGACGAGCCCGAACCGCTCGCAGATGCGCGACGCGTAGTCGACCTCGAACTCCTTGAACATCTGCGGTGACACGGTCGCGAGCATCTGGGCAAGTCCGAACATCCAGACATCGCGCGTCCGCGGACGGGCCGGATCATAGCCGGGGGCCGGCAGCTCGTCCGTCCAGGCGCCGGTGCAGTGGATGAGGCTCTGCGGGCCGCAGAGCAGCCCCTGCTGCTCGAGCTGGTCGAGCATGCTGAGGTAGCCGTTGGTGAGCCGCGAGAGGATCTCGTGCACGTATTCGGGCCGGTCGACCATCGCGTAGAGGGCGTTTTCCACGCCCATCCACGTCGCGAGCGGGTCCCAGAGCGAGAGGTAAGGGTTGACGCCACCGAGGCGCACCTCGAGCACGCCGTCGAACAGATCGTGTGCAACGGACAGACGCCGTTCGGTTTCCGCCTCGTCGTGACTGATGCGGGGCTCGGCTATCTTGTCCAGATCGGCGTCGGTCTGGAACTGATTCTCGTACTCGTGACTCACCACGTCGTTCGTTGGGTCCCCCACGGAGGTATGCTCGACCACCTGCAGCCCGAACCCCGTATTGTGAACCGCCAGGGGCACGGAGATGAACGGCTCGACGACCATGTCGACCGGGAAGTGCTCCCACCGGTAGAGTATCCGCCTCAGGCCGTTCTCGTATCCGCGGCACTCCGGATCCTCGCATCGCAGGGTGAGCTCATCGCCAACGTCCATCTCGTTCCAGCAGATCTGGTCGATCATGACCATCGGGCGCGCGGGCCGCTTCGCATTGAGCCTGCGCCACAGCTCCCGCGTCTCTTCCTGCGCGGGGAGCGCGGCCAGATGCGCCACCCGTTCGGCGAGTCCGCGCAGCACCGTGACATCGTTCCTGTTCATAGTGGCCAGTATGCCGGTTTCGCGGCCTGCGCTCAAGCCGGGTGAACTGTCACGAATCGTGGTGCCGGTCAGGCGGCGCACCCGATTGGTCGCAAAAAGGTTCACGATCGGACCGGGAAGTGAGATACTTGAGAGAGAAAGAGGGGTACATGACGGTACAGACAATCCAGGAACGCGCTCGGAAGCTGCGCGAGGAAATCCGACGGGCCTTCGTTGGCTCTGACTCAACGATCGACACCGTGTTGATCGGCTTCTTGACGGGCCTGAACGTGCTGATCGAGGACATCCCGGGCGTGGGAAAGACGACGCTCGCGCGATCGCTTGCCGTGGCTTCAGGACTCGACTTCGCGCGGGTCCAGTTCTCGCCCGATCTGCTTCCGGGCGACGTGACGGGCATGACCGTCTGGTCCCAGGAGAAACGCGAGTTCATCTTCAAGCCGGGAGCCATCATGCACCAGTTCATCCTCGCGGACGAGCTGAACCGGGCGTCGGCCCGCACGCAGTCGGCGCTGCTCGAGTCGATGCAGGAACAGTCGGTCACGGTGGACGGGACGACCCATCCGCTGCCGCAACCGTTCTTCCTGATCGCGACGCAGAATCCGCTGCAGTTCGCCGGGACCTTTCGACTTCCGGAGGGCCAGCTCGACCGGTTCGGGTTGTCGGTGTCCTTCGGCTACCCCACGGGGGCGGATGAGGTCGCCATTCTGGACATGATCGAGCGTGAGGATCCAGTCGCACTGCTCGAGACCGTGATCTCGCCGCAGGATATCATCGACGCGCGCGCGGCCGCACTCGGCGTCCGCGTGCATGGCGACATCAAGACCTTTCTCGTGGAAATCGCCGAGCGCACGAGACGGAACAAGCACGTGCGACTCGGCATGAGCCCGCGCGCGACGAGCCACCTGCTCCACGCCGCGCAGGGTCGTGCGGCTCTCAGCGGCCGAGAGTACGTCATCCCGGAGGATGTTGTATCGGTTGCCGATGCGGTGCTTCGCCACCGGCTCATCCTGTCGCCCGAGGCCCGCATGGAGGAGAAGAGTCCGCAGCGGGTCGTGGAGGACGTCCTTGGGGCAGTGTCGCTTCCAACAGGAATCGGATGAGCTGGCCGATCCTCATCCGCCCGCGGCGCGTCGGTGTCTACGCGATCGCGCTCGTCGTTGCCTGGCTCGCCGGGGTCTACCTTGGAGGGCCGCTGCTGGTGGTGTGGTACGCGATGCTCCTGCTGCCGCTGCTCTCGCTCACCCAGGCGTTCATCACCCGGATTGCACTTCGGTACCATCAGGAGTTCGAGAACGATCACCCGGCCAAGGGGGAGGTCGTGGGATTCCGACTCTCGGTAACCAACGAATCGCCCGTCCCCTCATCACCGATCGTGGCCAGCTTTCACCTTGGCCGCTCGGAGCGCGGAACCGATACCCAGACCTTCCAGTTGAAGGCAGGCGAGACGCACACAGCGGATCAGTCAATTCGGTGTCCCTACCGCGGTATCTACACGGTCGGACTTTCCCGGTTCGCCGTCTGGGATCTCTTTGGCTGGATAGGCTTTACGCTACCGGTCTTCAGCAGGACCTTCTACGTCTATCCCCGCATCGTACCGCTCCCGGGTGCGCTCGCAGGGTTCGGTACCGAACACGCCGTCGCCCAGACGCCTGCCGGAGGCGTGGAGATCGACCTCACGCTCTACCGCAGCCTGCGGAGGTACCGGTTCGACGAAGACGCTCGTCACATCTCGTGGCGCAAGCTCGCGGCGACCGGCGAGCCGATGGTCCGCGAGTACGACACGGCTGCGGAGCCGGCGGTCACGATCTGCCTGGACACGCGGCCGGTGGCCGCGGACAGAGAGACGGCGCTCGGCGTGGAAGATGGGGTCATAGAGATCATGATCGCGCTGACGAAGCATTATCTCGACCGCGAGGTCCCGGTATCACTTGTGATCGGCGGGGGGCTGACCCTTCTTGACCCCGGGGACTCGACCGGATTCGCTCGGTTGCACAGCCAGACGATCGGATTCTTCTTCCGGTCCACGGTCTCGCCGGCTGTCGTGTACGACTACCATCGTGGAGATGCGGGTCTCGCCGAAGGGACCGTGATCTTCGTGACCCACAGCCTCGATCCCGGCGTCGTCGAGCTCGTCGAGCAGAGCGACGGACGAGCGCTCCAGGCGGCGGCGATCGTCGATATCGCGGCCTTGTCCCTGGAGGAGCGGCAGCGCGCACAGATGCTGCAGCGGTCACTCCGCGACCGGGGAGGAGAGATTCTGCTCGTGGAGTCGGTCGACACGCTCGCACAGGAGCTCGCCCAGTGGCACGCACCGTCTTCGGCCTGAGCGTCCTGCGCATCGCCGGCAGGCTCCTGTCGGCCGTAGTATTCGCCGTCGGTCCCGCGATCGCGGTTCACACGGTACTGGACGCCACCGGTCCTCTCGTCGCCGTCATGGTCTGGGCCGCTCTGTTCGCGTCGGCAGTCGTTCTCGAGCCGGAGATCCCGCGCTACGCCCGCGTAGTGCGGTGGGCAGTTGGCGTGCTCGCCGCAACCGGCGCGCTGGTGCTCATCGCAGACATGGTGATCATCCCGTTCTCCGCCTACCTGCTCTGGTTCGAGCTCGTTCCGGAGGGCAACGCACGCGGCGCGGTTTCGTTCGTCTACGTGATGCTCACCGCGTACGGATCGGCGCTCTTCGGCGCGACGGTGACGCGGCGACCGCTCATCGCGGTGGCGGCCTACGTCGCATGGATGAGTTTTCTCTCCGTACCCGTTCTTGGACGCAGCGAGCCACTGTTCGTCCTGCTCGGTGCGAGCGTACTCGTCCTCGTGGCCGGGGTCGTCCGGGGGAGGCCGCCGCGCCCCGCCGTACGGGCGGCAAGCCACGCCGTCGCGCTCCTTGCGCTCGCGGTGCTCGCCGGCGCAGGGCTCGGAAG
>SKZO01000193.1 GCA_007127335.1 Spirochaetales bacterium
GTGGCCCAGCTCCTCGAGCAGACGGGTCGTGACGTCCCACTGCCGCTTGCCCAGGTCGAGCAGGCGATCCGCGCCGCCCAGGAGGTAGAGCGTCGGCCAGTTATAGAAACTCTCGTAGAAGTCGTCGGCTCCATCCCTGGTCTCATGGGGTCCGGTTCTCCAGATGAGCCGCCCGTCCGGGTGCGTGTACTTGTCGAGGAACGGATCCACCGACTTCTCCATCAGCTCGAAGAGTTCTCGCTCGAGCACCGCCCAGGCGGGGGCCTCCTGGACCGGTATTGTTGCGCGTACTTCCATCAGATTGACATCTCCTCGGTGATCTCGGGTCGCTCGAACTGTAACCGGTAGAGCCTGGCGTAGAATCCGTCGGCCGCCATCAGCTCGTCGTGGGTGCCGCGTTCGACGACGCGGTGGTCGTGAAGCACGACGACCTGGTCGGCGTTGCGGATGGTCGAGAGGCGGTGCGCGATGATGAAGCTCGTGCGTCCCTCCATCAGCTTGATCAGTCCCGCCTGGATCGTCGCTTCGGTCAGACTGTCGACGCTCGACGTCGCTTCGTCGAGGACGAGGATGCGCGGATCCGCGAGAATCGCCCGCGCGATCGCAAGCAACTGCCGTTCGCCTTCGGAGAGGTTGGCCCCGCGCTCGAGGAGCATCGTCTCGTAGCCGTCCGGCAGGCGGCGGATGAAGTGATCCGCGTCCGCGGTGCGCGCCGCGGCGACTGCCTCCTCATCGCTCGCGCTCGGTTTCCCGTACTTGATGTTGGCCATGATGGTGTCCGCGAAGAAATACGGTTCCTGGAGGACGACGCCCATCCGCGTCCGCAGCGAGTTCACCTCCATGTCGCGGATGTCGACGCCGTCGACCTTGATGCTGCCGCGGCGCACGTCGTAGAAGCGGGAGAGCAGGTTCACGAGCGTCGTCTTGCCGGCGCCGGTGGGACCCACGATCGCCACCACCTGCCCGCTCTTCGCCTCTATGTTGATATCGTGCACGACGGTCTGCTCGGGTTCGTAGCCAAAGGTCACGCTGTCAAAGGTGACATCCCCGCGGATGTCTTCCATGGTCGTGGCGTCGGGCTTGTTCACGATCTCAGGCTTCGTGTCGAGCATTTCGAAGACGCGCTCAGCCCCTGCGAGCGCGGACTGAATGAGGTTGTAGACCTGGGTGATCTGGCGCAGCGGCTCGAAGAATCGGCTGGAGTAGATGAGGAAGGCGGCAAGAAGGCCGACGCTGTACCCTCCGCCCTGCGTCACGGCGAGGTACCCGCCCACGCCCACGACGAGCGCCGCCGCGATGCCGTTGATGATCCGCAGGATCGGGTGCACGGCGAACGACACGATCTCCGCGCGCATGCCGGCGTCCCGGGCGCGACCGTTCACTTCGCGGAATCGCTCGTAGCTGTCGGACTCCTTGTGAAACGACTTGATGACCCGAACCGCCGCGACCGATTCATTGAGGTTCGCGCTCAACTCGCCCACCATCGCCTGGTTCGTGCGGAAGGCCTCTCGCACCATCCTGCCGAGAATCCCGGTGATCCACACAAGGAGCGGCAGGAGCGCGAGGACGACGAGGCTCAGGCGCAGGTCGAGGGCGATCATCGCGACGAGCGTGATCGACAGGGCGAAGAACCCGCCAACGAGCTCGGAGATTCCGTTGGTCAGCGCGTTGTAGATCATCTCGATGTCGTTCGTGACGCGTGAGATGATGTCGCCTACACCGCGTCGTTCGAAGTACGACATGGAGAGCTTCTGCAGGTGGGAGAACGAGTCACGCCGGAGTCGGAATACGAGTCGGTTGCTCGCCCGGACCATGAACGATCGGCCGAGTGCTTCGGCGATCCACGCGGCTCCATAGATCACGATGATCACGAGCATCTGCGATGCGAAGGCCTGCGCGTCCGGGCTGATCTCGAGGTGTCGGGTGATGGCATTGCCCATCTGCGCGGGGGCGATCGCCGTGAGGACCGAATGGCCAATGATCCCTGAGATGACGACGATGAGCGCCTTCCACTCGGTGCCGAAGCGACGCAGGAGCCTGCCGATCGCGCCGCGAAAGTCCTTTGGCGTCTCGATCTGCATGCCGCGCATGCGGCCGTGTCCGCGGCCTCCGCCGCTGCTCGCCGGGCGCGAGCCCTTCGATTCCGGCGTCTGTCCCGTCGGCCTTTGTTCTGATTTCGCTGCGCTCATGCTCGTATCTCCGCGCTCTGGGTCTCGTGGATCTCGCGGTACATGGGATTGCTCTCGAGCAGCTCGTCGTGCGTCCCTGTCGCGACGATGCGGCCTTCGTCGAGGATCACGATGCGATCGGCGAGCCGTACGGTGTTGATCTTCTGACTGATGATGATGACGGTCTTCTCCGGGAGACTGGTATAGAGGTTGGTCACGATCTGCCGCTCGGTCTGCGCGTCGAGCGCGGAGGTCACGTCGTCGAGGATCAGGACGTCGGGATCGGACAGGATGGCTCGTGCGATCGCAACTCGCTGTCGCTGGCCGCCGGAGAGTCCCGCGCCCCGCTCGCCCACGTGCTCGTGCCATCCGTCTTCTTTCTCCTCGATGAACTCGCGGGCGCAGGCGAGCTCCGCCGCATCGACCATCGTCTCGGTAGGCTCGTCCAGCGGTTGGTCCCGGTGGTCGCGGCGGTAGGCAAAGCTCACGTTCTCAAGGATCGTGCCCGACATCAGGACCGTCTCCTGCAGGACGAGGCTCACCCGTTCGCGAAGTGTCCTGATCGAGAGCGACCGCACGTCCTGCCCGTCAAGAAGGACGCTACCCGCAGTGACGTCGTAGAACCGTGGTACCAGCGAGGCCAGGCTCGTCTTCCCGGAACCGGTGCGCCCGAGGATCCCGATCTTCTCGCCGGGCCGTACGTCGAGGTCTATCCCGTCGACGGCCGGTTCGCCTTCGCCGTAGGAGAAGGAGACCTGGTCAAAGCGGACCGCACCCTTGAGGCGGGGGACGTCGACCGCGCGCTCGGGCTCAATGATCGTGGGCCTGTCTTCAAGGAGATCCTGGATCCTGGTCGCGGAGGCGATCGCCATCGTGAGGAACTGAAGGGTCATACCCAGTGCGATGATCGGCCACATCGCCCGCAGCGCGTATCCCTGGAACGCGAGAAGCTCACCGAGCGTGAGGCCGGCCGCCTGCGGGTTGAGCAGGCCTTCGATCACCTGGACGCCGCCGAACCAGGTGGGCAGGACGATCGCCATCTGGCCAAGGAAGAAGATGAAGGGGAAGGCGAGGGCGAAGGCGTAGCCGACCTTCAGCGAGAGCTTGAGGAAGTCGGTGTTCCGCTCGTTGAAGCGAGCCTTTTCGTGGTCCTGGCGCGCGAATGCGCGCACGACCTTCGCGCCGGCGAGGTTCTCCTGGATGCTGTTGTTGAGCGCGTCAAGCCGCTCGCGTACCTTCATGATCATCGGACGCAGAAATGACGCGAGCACGAAGAAGATCACGAGCGTTCCCGGAAGCAGGATGAACATCACGCGGCTGAGCTCCGGATTCTTGAGAAACATGAACACGAGGCTGCCCACCAGCATGATGATCGACTGGATCATCATGAGCAGCCCAAGGCGGACGAACATCCGGATCGTGTTCACGTCTGAGTTGGTGCGTACGAGCAGCTCACCGGTTCTCCACCGGTCGAGGTTCTCGAAGGAGAACGACATGATCTTGCGGTACAGATCGTTGCGGATATCGAAGCTCATGCCCTGTCCCGCACGAACGAGCAGAATACCGCTGGCGAGGTGGAAGCCCCCTGCCAGAACTGCCGTTGCGAAGAGCGCGAGCGAGGCGACGACGACGGAGCGGACCTCGCCCTGCGAGATGCCGAAGTCGACTGCGCGCTGGATCAGCTCCGGCTGCACGAGGTTGAATCCGGTCGCCAGCAGCGTGAGAACCAGTGATATCAGAACCGGCGTTTTGTAGTTGCGCAGATACCTGAACAGTCGTGCGAGCGCTCCCATCAGGGCACCTCCGTTTCGGTTCGCTGTCTCAGTTCGTCCACTATCAGGTGCAGGGAGTCGGCCACGCATTGGGCGCTCGGCGCCTCGAGGCGATCGAGCGCATTCTGAAGATGTCTGCAGCGCGTGAGGCGCAGCCGCTCAAGGAGTTCGACGCCGGCCTTCGTGGGGTTCAGCACGACACGCCGCCGGTCGTCCGGGGAGCGCTCACGCCGCAACAGTCCGTCGTCCACGAGCCCGTCCACGAGCGAGGTAAGCGAGCTCTTGCTCAGGTGCATCTGCGTGTGCATCGTTCCCATGTCCACGGGACCGTTCCTCACGACGAAGTAGAGCGTGTGAAACCGCGGCGGCGTGATGCCCTCGTTCCGCAGCTCGTGCCGGGAGAGACGAATGAGCTGGTAGTGGACGTCGCGGAGCAGCTGTTCAATACGCTCGGCGTGCTCATCAATTCGATTTTCGATCATTTCGAATGTCGAACAATATACCCGCGGTGAGACTGAGCGTCAAGCGATTACGGCCGGCCGGCACGCCGGCTCCTCCGCCGGCTACGGTTCGTTCAGCGCCCAGTCGTACTCGTACCGAACGCGGCCGCGGTACCCGCGCTCGGCGAAGGCGCGCAGCCCTTCAGCCAGCCCGGGCTCTGCGTACTCGAGCAGATGGTCGACCACTCCGGCGATATCCCCGCCAAAGTCCTCGGTATACCAGTCGTAGATGCTCGAGAGGACGGGGTTTCTTCCCGAGAGGTCGACCGCCCGCGGGTGGTTCACGAACTCGTAGGCGGCCGCCTCGTACATCCCGTCCCAGGTCGTTCCGGTGAACGGCTCGGGCTGGAGGTTGGGGCAGCCGATGCTCGCACAGTTGACCGCGTAGTGAATGCGCGGGTCGCCCCAGATCGGTCGCATGATCCGGTGCTCTATATCGTTCAGCGTGAGCGCCACGTCCTCCACGCTGACGAGCTCCGCGTCCCAGGGATGGCGGTTGTAGAGGGGGCCTGAGATGTTGATGTCGCGGATCGAGGAGACCGGGTAGTGCTCGAGGATCAGCTCCACGGTCACCGCGTTGTACAGATTGGTCCAGAACGCCATCTGCTCGTCGCGGTTGAGCCGGGACACCGGGACCGACTCCATCCGCGCGATGTAGCCCTGAAGCCTCGCGCGGTCGCCTGCCGTGACATCACGGTAGGCGATCCGGTTGACTCCGTCCGGGTGACCGGTCTCCAGGTAGGAGGCGAGAAAGGTGCCCCAGTCCGAGTGGTCGATCTCACGAGCAGAGGCCACATCGTGCGCCTCCCAGCGCGGCCAGAGCTCCGCCTGGGGGGCGGCAGTGGCCAGGGGAGCGACGCAGAAGGCGATCGCGA
>SKZO01000018.1 GCA_007127335.1 Spirochaetales bacterium
CTCGTCCTTCGGCACCGGGAGCGCCTCGCGATACCGCCACATCCCGGGCGGGCGTGCGGCGATGAGCTCACGCGGAAATGCGGCTTCGAACTCGAGATCGAGGAGCCCGCCGTCGTCTCCAGCGAACCGGTAGTCCGTTCCCGGATACCGACGCCCGTCCGAGCGGGAAACGTAGCAGATGCGCTCTTTCAGTGCCGTGCTCACAGTGCCGTGCTCACAGTGCCGTGCTCACAGTGCCGCGATCGCCTCGATCTCGACCTGGTACCCGAAGTGCAGCTCGCGGGTCGGCACCACGGCACGGGCGGGCCTGTGGTCGCCAAACACGCGTCCATAGGCTGCGTTCACCCGGGGCCACAGCGAGACATCCGAGACGTAGACGGTTGTCTTGATCACGCGATCGAGCCGGGTCCCGCAGGCGGTCAGGATCGCCTCGACGTTCCGCAGCGCCCGCTCGGTCTGCTCTTCGACCGGGCCGATCCTCGCGTCCTCGCCGCCGGCCGGCGGGCCGACCTCCGGGTCCACCGGCAACTGCCCGGAGACGTAGACGAGCCCCTCGTGAATCCACGCCTGTTCGTAGTGGCCGGCGGGCCTGGGGGCGAGATCCGTTCTCACTGGTTCCACTGACTCCTCCTCATGCCATTGACCGAGCTTCGAGGCCGCACTCCGCGAGTATACTGTCTCCGTGCGTGACCGTGACCTCTCCGGTGACATGCATCTCTGCCACGAGCGCCTCGCGCGGGGCAAACTCGAGTGTGACCTCCCGTGACAGTCCCCGCCAGGAAATCGTCACATGCCTGCGCTCCGCGGTCGCCCCATCGCTGAACCGATACTCGAGCGGATACCTGATGCCTCGTGTGCGCGGATGGGCGAAAAAGAGCCTCAGCCGCTGTTCACCGCCCGCCTCGTCAGGGGGAACCTCGCGCGCGATGTACTCCGGCAGATCGCGGCCGGCGACGAGGGGGACAAGCACCTCCGGTGAGAGCTGGTCGAGGCTTCGCAGGCTCGCGTCACGCAACTCCTGCACCAGCGAGTCGTATCCAGGGACGGGAACATGCCCGGGAGATTGGGGGTCCCGCGTCAGCACGATGCAGGCCCCTTCCCGAGCGAGTCGCGTCATGTGGCGGAGGGCGTCTACGTGAAGGTACTCACTCGTGACATACAGGGCTCGGACACGGTGCACCCCGAGCTCCATCCAGCCGTCCTGCCTCACGCGTGCTCCGGACAGAAAATGCTCAGAAGTCCAGACGGGACCGTACGGTCGGGCTTCCTCCGGGAACCGCACGTACTGCATTTCCCAGTGGTACTCGGCGCTCGGCCGCCTGTCGGCCTCCGGCAGACGGCCTTTGCGGAACACATCCTCGAGCGGCTGGTAGACGGCGAGCGGCGCGTGCAACACGCCCTGCTGCATCAGTCGGGAAATCGCCGCGAAGTACCCGTTAAGCGCAGGCAGCTGGGCGACGTACGCGGCATCCGGCCCAAGGTGGACCGACGCGTAGAACCGTGACGGACGATCGTTGCGGCGAAAGGGCATCCCGTGCCAGACGACATGGTTGACACCGTTCGCGAACATCGCATCAGCGGTCAACCGGATATCCGGCCAGTACTCCTCGCCCTGGTGTGGGCCGAGTCCCGGCCACCTGCGCCAGCCGTAGAGGCAGGTGAACGACTCGCAGGCAACGACCCGTGCGCCGGCCTGAGCGGCCGCGGACGAGGCAAAGGCGGCGAACGGCGGGTCGAACAGGAGCGTCTCGGTCTCCGGCACGTCAACCAGGGAATAGGCGGCAATCAGATCCGTGGGCGCGCCGTGGCACTGCACGCGGCTCAGGGCGCCGTGCTCGTGAGAGATATCGGTGAAGGGACGGTAAAACTCGTCGAGAACGAGCCGGGCGACGAGTCGACGGTAGTCGTAGCGGATAGCCGGCTCCTCGTCGATCCGCTCGAAGTACGGTTCGACGCGGTAGCCGAACTCGGACGCAAACACGTCGCCCAGGCCGTCGGTCCACAGACCATCCACGTGAACCTCCCAGGAATCGCAGAAGAAACATGCCGCCGACGGCGGCTCCCCCTGGGTCCACAGGTCGATCGCGGGGCGCAGCGCCCGGGCGACAATTGACGCGTACCGCGCAAGCGCCGTGCGGTCGAGATGGTTCAGGATGAAGCCCGGCTTCTTGCCTTCGGCGCTCTCCCACGAACGGCGCAGCCGTTGGTCGGACAGGCCGCGGAAGGTGCGCGACGCATCGGATTCTGCGACCATCGACCCACCAAACGGCCAGAGAGAACCAAAGGTGAGATCGAACCCGATGCCGGCGTCACGACACGCCGTCGCGCAGTAGGCGACCGCCTCCTGCCACTCGGCGCCAAGGTACGGGAACACGGGGTCCGCGCTGTTACTCGGGTAAACGAACGAGAGTTCGACACCGCCGAACCCGTGTTCGCGTAACCACGCGATCTGCAGGTCAATGTCGTCATGGCTGATTCGGGAGGCGAACCACCACCATCGAACGTAGGGTCGGCCGAGCACTCCGTAGGCTGGTGCGTCACGGGAGACAGCAACGGAGCGCCCGGCCGCCACGGATGGTTGCTGTTCTGGTTGTGTATCGTTCATGGTCGCCGGTAGTATACCCGCGGCGACCGATCTCCACCACCCTCTCCGCGGATTTTTGTTTACTCGGGTAAACCCGGATGACAGAAACCGGTTTTCCGTGTATGCTTCGGTGCAGGCCGCCATCGGGTCGGAAACCGGAAAGGAGTCAGTCCGTGGGAGCAGAGCCGCACGCACAGAGATCGGACCGGCCGGCGACTCGCAAGGATGTCGCGCGACGGGCGGGGGTCTCCAGCGCAACTGTATCGTATGCCCTGAACAAGACCCAGAAGCTTCCTCAGGAGACGGTTGACCGTGTGTTGCGGGCAGCCTCGGAGCTCGGATACCGGCCGAACTTCACGGCACGCAGCCTTGTGACACGGGAGACTCGGCAGATAGCGATCGTGCTCAATAACCTCGCGAATCCCATCTACGCGGACCTGATCCGGGGGTTCGAAGACGAGGCGATCGCGCGCGGCTACTTCGTGGCTATCTGCACGGGGTACAAGAACATCGATGACTACTTCGACAGTTTCGCGGCACGGCGCGTCGACGGCCTGTTCATAGAGGCGCTCCCGTTCAAGTACCATCTGGAGAAACTGAAGGAGCTCGTGGACGCCGGCATCCGGGTCGTCGTGTTCGGGAACACGAGCCTGGACAGCCGACTCGTGTCCCACATCGAAACCGACTATCTTGACGCCATGTCGCAGGCGGTCGAGTATCTCCGCGGCCTCGGTCACCGCGACATCGCCTACCTGAGCGGTCTGAGCCGACGCCATACCTTCGATCGTCGCGTTGACGGGTACCTTGCGGCGATGAAGGCCGCCGGGAGCTCGTCGCCGGATCGCCTGCTGATCGCGAGCAAGGTGGACACGAACACTGATGTGTGCGACGGAGAAGCCCTCGCAACGAGACTCGTCCGGTCGGGGAAGAGATTCACTGCGGCCATCTGCACGAACGACCTGATGGCGGTTGGAGCGCTGCGAGCGTTCAGGAGTGCCGGGCTGCGGGTCCCGGCCGACGTATCGGTCATAGGGATAGACAACGCGTCCGTCTGCGAGATTACCGACCCAACGATAAGCACGATGGCCGTACCGTACACCTCGGTGGGGTCGCACGCACTGCAGATGCTGTACAACGACATGACGAAGGGCCTGAAGAGCTATCTCAAGAACCGAGCGACGCTGATCGAGCGGAGGTCAACGGGCCCGGCTCCCGATCGGCGCGCGTGAACGTCAGGAAGACACCGAGTCCGAGTGGAACAGCGAGTCGCTCGCCACGGATGCTTCCATGGGCACGCCGTCGACGAGGTGGCACGCAGCGAACCTGTTCGCGGCTACCCGGCGAAACTGTGGCTCCTCCTCACCGCAGACGGGCATTGCATACGGACATCTCGAGCGAAAGCGGCATCCGGTGGGGATTCGGGTTGGGCTCGGCACGTCGCCACGCAGGATGATCCGTCTGCTGTCACGGGCGAGATTCGGATCGGGTATGGGCATTGCTGACAACAACGCCTTGGTGTACGGGTGGTAGGGCCGTTCGAACAAGTCGTAGCTCTCCCCAACCTCCACGATCTTCCCCAGGTACATGACGGCGATCCGGGTGGAGATGTGTTTGACCATCGACAGATCGTGAGCGATGAAGACGAGGGTGAGTCCGAGCTCGCCCTGAAGCTCTTCGAGCATGTTCACGACCTGGGCCTGGATCGACACGTCGAGTGCTGATATGGGTTCATCGCAGATGATGAGCTCCGGCTCCATCGCCAGGGCGCGAGCGATCCCGATCCTCTGGCGCTGGCCACCGGAGAACTCGTGCGGATACCTGTTGGCATGGTCGTCGTTGAGACCGACGACCCCGAGCATCTTCTCAGCAAGTGCCTTGCGCTCTTCCGCGGCGAGCTCCTCCCGGACACCTTCGGTGATTATGTCCGCAACCGTCATCCGGGGGTTGAGCGACGCATACGGATCCTGGAAGATCATCTGGAGCCGACGTCGAAACGGCCGCATCTCCTCGAACGAGAGTGGACTGAGATCCACGCCGTCGAACACGATCGATCCGGCATCGGGTTCGTAAAGCTTGATCACGGTCCGCCCCAGGGTCGTCTTGCCGCACCCTGACTCCCCGACGATTCCGAGCGTCTCACCGCGCTGGACGGCGAAATCGACCCCGTCCACAGCCCGGAGCGTCGTCAGCGGACGTCCAAAGAAGGTCCGTTTGACCACGAAGTGCTTCTCGAGCCCTCGTACCTCGAGAAGAGGTCGGCCCGCGGCATCTCCAGCCACTCGTGACGCACTATCGTTCACCGGTCTCTCCTGCATCGTTGGCAATCCGCACCGGTTCGGCCTGCGGATGAAGCAGCCAACAGGCAACGTGGTGGGAATCGTCCACCTTCAGACTCGGGGGCATATGGTCTCTGCACACCACCATCGCGTGCGGACAACGCGTCACGAACGGACACCCGGCAGGCGGGGCCAACAGATCGGGCGGCTGGCCCGGTATGGGGATCAACCGCTCGCGAACCGGCGCCTTCGGGTTCGGCACACTCCCGAGCAGCCCGCGCGTGTAGGGATGGCGGGCCCGGTAGTACACGTCGTCCACCCTCCCGTGCTCGACGATCTTCCCCCCGTACATCACGTTCACCCGGTCACAGATGTCGGCCACCACGCCCAGGTCGTGCGTAATGAGGATGATGGCGGTGTCCAGCTCTGCCTTCAGCCGCTTCAGTA
>SKZO01000132.1 GCA_007127335.1 Spirochaetales bacterium
CTGTGAGCGGGGAGAATCTCCTCGAGCTGCGGGCCGAAGATCCACGATGCGCACCAGACCGCCTTCGCGGGCGTCTCCGGGAAGTGCCGGGCGAAGAAGCTCACGGCGGCGCGGAACGACTCGGCGCACGCCTCGATCGGCATCCGGCCGTCGGCCGGGATGTGGAGGTCGAGCACCGTGTCACCCCGCTCGACCACAGGTCGCCAGCGGCCGGAATCGAGGGTGACCCGCGACTCGAGCGCCCGGCCGGCGGGGTGGATCGGGTGTCCCTGCGCCTCCCTGTCGTCTATACGGAGCGTCGATGTCCAGAAGGGCGGGGTACCCCGCCGGACCGCGGTGGGCGGATTGCCGTCTGCGGCGACCGCGAACCCGTCCCGGTCGTAGGTCCATCCGTCGGGGGCGAGCGCGAGGTACGAGCCGCTCACCGTGTCGCGGAACAGGGCAATCCCGCCGGCGTAGGGCTTGCGCATGTACTCGAACCGGCCCAGGCGAAAGAGCCGGCCTTCGGTGTAGTGGCGAAGCCAGTAGAGCTGCTTCGCGAAGACGCCAAGGCGGCCGCCGGTTCCTGCGCGGTAGTTCCCGGCGAAACAGCGCACCTGCCGGCATGTCTGCCTCGTGACCTCCGGCTCGATGCCAAGGCGCTCATGCGTCTCGATGACCCGCGGCACCATCGCGAGCGCTACGAGGAGATAGAAGGAGCCGCCACCGGCGGAGAACCCGCCCTCGCGGATCGGCTCTCCCTCACCGAGCGATGCGCGGAATCCGGGCCAGCGGCCGAAGTCTACCGGCTCAGAGGTCTCGAACAGCACGCGAGCGGCGTGCCACGAGAGGCGCCGCAACGAGTCGTCGGCCACGATGCGCCGGGCGCATGCGCACAGCGGCTCCTCCACGACGGCGTCGAGGCCGCAGTACTCGCGCGCGCGGCGGACCTCCTGTTCGTCGAGGAACCCGATCGAGGACGGAACCGTTCGCATCGACTCTTCCCAGCCCGGCGCAAGCGGGTCCGGCGGCCCCTCCTCACCGATCGATCTCAGGACGCGCAGAAGGTCAGTCATAGATGCGCTCCAGTGTACGGGCTGCGGGCCGGCCGCGCAAGGTCGCGGGTCGCGCCGCAGAGGGCCGGCCGCGCAAGGTCGCGGCTTGACAGACACCGGGATGGCCGGTCCAATGGAATCATCCGGAGCGGAAAAACGTGAGTGATAACCAGAACCTGAGACAAAGATTCGACGTAGCAGTCGTCGGCGGAGGGCCCGCCGGTATTGGCGCGGCCGTCGCTGCCGCCCGAACCGGGGCGCGAACCCTTCTCGCTGAGCGACACGACGTGCTCGGGGGCATGTGTACCGCCGCCCTGGTCAACAACTTCTGTCCGGCGCACCTCGATCACACCCGGCTCATCATTGGCGGGGTGTTCGCGGAACTACGCCGACGACTGATCGACCGGCGGTCCATCTACGCGAGCCCGAACGGCGAGTACCGGATGGAGCCCTACGATCCCGACGTGTTCGCCGAACAGAGCGCGTCCCTGTGTCTCGATGCCGGGGTCACCGTCATGGCCGAATGCCCGGTGAGCTCTGTCGTCTTTCGCGGTGATGGGCTTGCGAGCCTCGCGGTCCGCGACCGAACCGTCTGCGAGGCGGGTGTCGTAGTCGATGCGACCGGCGACGCGACCGTCGCGGCGCAGGCGGGTGTGCCATGCACGTTCGGACGGCAACGCGATGGCGCGGTCATGCCGCTCACGTACTGCTACATGATAGGGGAGATCGATCTGGACCGGCTGGCCAATGCCCTGCCGGGAGCCGTTCGTCGTGACGGCGCGACCGGCGATCGCTACTGCGTCATCAGCAACCATCCAAAAACAAACGAGTGGGTCGCAAAGGCTCGCGGCACGGGCGAGCTGTCGATCCCGCGCGATCACATAGCCGGGATTCAGAGCATCCCGGGGCGGCCCACGTACGCCACGGTCAACTTTGGCCGGGTGTTCTGCCCCGATCCGACTGATCCGGAGGAGCTCGCACGGGCGGAGGCAAGGGGCCGACGCCAGATCGACGAGGGCATCAGGTTCTTCAGGAAGTACCTTCCCGGGTTCGAGCGGGTCGAGCTGCAGGAGACGGCGCGGCAGATCGGGGTTCGCGAGTCCCGCCAGATTCGCGGTCTCTATACCCTCACCGAAGAGGACGCGACCGGCTGCCGGCAATTCGACGACGTCGTCGCCCAGTGCTGCTACTCGATCGACATCCACGAGCCTGACTCCGACCGCTCGACGCTCCGCCCGTTCGCGCCGGGCACCCATTTCGACATTCCCTGGCGGTGCCTCGTTCCCGCGCAGGGGCCGCCGAATCTCATCGTCGGCGGCCGGTGTATCTCCGCGACACAAGGGGCAATGAGCTCGTTTCGCGTGTCGCCCTCAGCGATGGCGACCGGCGAAGCAGCCGGCGTGACCGCCGCGCTCGCCGCGATACAGGAGCCGTCCCCCGCAGGCTCCTCCAGGCCCGCGCGCGTCCGTGACGTCGACCCGGCCCGCGTTCAGGAGCGTCTGCTCGCAACCGGCGCGATCCTCGGGTAGTACCGGCGGCTGCTACCGTTCGTAGGTGCCCACGAGCCGGTTCATCGCGATCACGTGCGGTTCCGCTCGCTCGAGGAAGTCCCACATCGTCAGGCCCGGCTCGAGATCGAGGTCGCGGTCGAGCGCGAGCACCCAGAAGTAGTAGTGGTGCACGCCGTGTCCGTTCGGCGGCATGGGCCCGCCGTACCCGTTCTTCTCGAAGTCGGTCGTTCCGTTCGTCCCGGCGCTCGTCCCCTCCTCGAGCGTGGTGGTCGAACCGGGCAGATTGTAGAGGACCCAGTGGACGAACCCGTAGGTGCCCGGCTTGACGAGCGGGGCGTCCGGATCGTGACAGATGACCGCGAACGACTTCGCCTCCGCCGGCGCACCGGCCCACGTGAGCTGCGGCGAGACATCCTCTCCCTCACCGGTGTGCCTGCTCGGGATAGACCCGAGCTCCGGAAACGCGGTGCTTGTGACCTTCATTGACGACAGCGCAAATCCCATTGAGTACCTCCCTCACCGTTCTTCTTCCAAGATACTCATGCTGCCGCGGAGGTCCAAAAGAAGACGAGCGCGGGCGGGGCGTCTCCGAGCCTCTCGTGGGCTACGATCAGGAGGGAGACGGCGATTACTACCAGGTCCCCAGGCGGTACAACCGCGAATCGATCATTGATCCGTATGCCTACGAGATTCAGGGGGCCGACGTGCTGCTCACCTCGATCGTCGTGCCCGTTCGTAACGTGCGAGGAGAGTTCATCGGTATCGCCGGGGTTGACCTCGCGCTCGACTCGCTGCAGGAGACCGTCCGCTCGATCGAGATAGACGGGTTCGAGGCGGCCTATGTCACCTTCTTCGCGTCGGACGGAACCGTCGTTGGAAGCCAGATCGATGGCGAGGTGGCCCGCCATGTGTCGCAGATCACCGATTCACCGGAGTACATCCGCGGCGTGGAGCGCATGCGTGACTTCACTACCACGAGGCAGTCGCATGCGCTCGGAGAAGAGGTGCTGACCTACGCCGCCGCGATCGACGTTGGCGATACCGGATCCCGGTGGATGGTCACCGTGAACCTGCCCACCTCCGAGCTGTACGCCGGATCGAGGACCGTAATAGGGCTCATCATCCTGATTGGCGCGGTCACGGTCGTCGCGCTCGTCGTGCTGATGGCGCTCCTCGCCAGGTCGATCTCGCGCCCGATCCTCCTGATCGTCGAAGGAGCCGACCGGCTCGCGACAGGTGACATCAAGCTTGACGGCATGGATCTCGACGCCATCGGGAAGGTGAACCAGCGGGGAGACGAGCTCGGACGGATAGGGCGGGCGTTCACGCGGCTGATCGAGTACCAGACGCAGAAGGTGGAGGTCGCCGAGCAGATCGCGGGAAAGAACCTCCGGGTTGAGCCGTCGGTTTCCTCGGATCAGGATCAGTTGGGGAAGGCGTTCGTCAGGATGGTCGCCTCGCTCAACGAGACGCTCTCGCAGGTCCAGTCGGCGGCGGATCAGGTGGCGGCGGCCGCCGGTCAGGTCTCGAGCGCGAGTCAGGATCTCTCACAGGGAGCGACCGAGTCGGCGAGCTCGCTCGAAGAGATCACCTCCTCCATCAACGAGATCGCCGGTCAGAGCCGTCAGACGATGGACGGCTCGTCAGAGGCGAACACCATCTCGCGGCAGTCGGCGGTCGACGCGAAGGCCGGACAGCAGCAGATGGGCGAGCTGCGACGGGCGATGGAGTCCATCTCCGAGGGCTCGGGCGAGATCAGCCGGATCGTGAAGGTCATTGACGACATTGCCTTCCAGATCAACTTGCTTGCGCTGAACGCGAATGTGGAGGCCGCCCGCGCCGGCAAGTACGGCAAGGGCTTCGCCGTCGTCGCGGAGGAGGTGCGCAACCTCGCCGTTCGCGCGGCCGAAGCGGTCAAGGAGACCGAATCGGTCGTCGGGCGCTCGGTCTCGAGCATCGAGGCCGGAGGCGGGCTGACGGTGCAGACCGCCGATCACCTTGACGGCATTGTCTCCGGGGCCGAGCGCGTCTCCCACCTCCTCGAGGAACTCGCCGCGGCGAGCCGCGAGCAGGCGATTGCGATCGAGCAGATAACCGAAGGGCTGGGGCAGGTCGATCAGGTGACCCAGTCCAACACCGCAAGCGCAGAGGAAAGCGCGTCGGCCTCCGAAGAGCTCTCGAGCCAGGCCGAACAGCTGCGCGCCGCGGTCGCGGTGTTCGCGCTGACGGCCGAACGGGGGCAACCGCATGCGGAAGGCTCGGCTGAGGGGGCGAATTCGCTCTTTTCGCATGCCGGCAATCGTGCTATTCTTATCGAGTAATCGGGCAACGGTGGAACCGGAATGAGCCGGCGGACGATACGAGCCGACACCAGCGCGTACCCGCATTTCCGCATCTGCCTTTGATCCCCTCGCCCGTCGCCCGACCGGTATGCCGCGTCCCGCCCATGGGAGGCGCAGCATGACCAGGAGCAGGCCGTGGGAGGCATACGAGCCCAGGCGTGAGAACATCCTCAAGATGTTCCATGCAGCTCAGCAACGCCAGGGGTCGGCCTCGAGCGTCGACGACGAAGCCCTCGCCTCAATCGCCGAGTACCTCGGGATCTCTCTCGCCGAAGCAAGCGGCGTGCTGAGCTTCTACCAGTCATTCTCGCGGAAGCCTCGCGGGCGCCACGTTATCCGCGTCTGCGACTCGCTCTCGTGCAGGATCACGGGGTCCCTTGGGGTCTATCAGGCGCTTCGC
>SKZO01000162.1 GCA_007127335.1 Spirochaetales bacterium
CGGCGTGCCGCCGGGCTCAACCAGAGCATGCAGCATACGGACTTCACGATCGGGTCGAGCGAGCTCGAGATCACCGCGATTCGTCCCGGCGGGGAGACCTTTCCGCTGATGCGACGGGGACGTTGGACTCAGGAGACGCTCAACGCCGCGGACGTCTGACCGGCGGTGCCCCTAAAGGGCGCGCTCACGGAGGCGGCCCGAGCAGCACTGCGCAGGCGGCGACGAGAAACCTGAATCTCACGAGACCCAGAATCGTGTTGTTGGACAGCGCCTCCAGGAAGATCCCCGGCAGATCCACGTCGGGCACCGACGGTGGTGTGTCGGTGTAGACCCGCTGCGCGGTCCGCCGGAAGATTCCCGGGTCACCGGTGCACTCGAGGACGAGTCTGCGGATATCGGGCCGCGAGGCCACCGTCCGGTCGAGCAGTTCGGCAGTACCGGCAAGGTGGCGCTCGACGAATGCCAGGTAGGCCGGGTAGAAGGTCGTGCCCATGCCCAGTACCTCTGCGATCGCAAGGATGATCTCGTCGCGCACAAAGGGAGCGATCGTCGGCTCGAGCTTCCTGACCAGGGGGGCCACCGTCTCGACTGCGCCGAAGGTCGCAAACGCCCGAGCTCCGTGAATGATGACCCGCGGGTTGGCGCTCGACTCAAAGAGCTCCCTGATGCGAGGCAGGCTCTTCCTGTCGTCGAGCTCGGCAAGGGCGAGCATGGCCTTTCCGCAGAGCATGAAGTCCTCGGACTCGAGTGCCGAGCGAAGCGCGGGAGCCGCCTCGCGCAGCCGCTTGATGCCGATCGTCTCCGCGGCGATGTGCGCGGTCGTGAAGTGGTGCTCGGTGACTTCCTTCGCGAGCGCTTTCGCGACGTGATGGTCGGCCGGATGAAGCCGCAGTGCGGTCAGCGCCTCTGTGCGGACCGCGAAGCTCGGGGACTGGAGCTTGGTGAGCAGATCATCCACCGCCATGCGGGAGGGCGATCTGCCGAGTGCGCGGATGATCTTCTGTTCATCGTCGACGTTCTGCGACCGCCCGAGCCGACTGAGTATTCTCACCGCCCGCAGCTCGCGCGGTGAGAAGAGCACGGAGATAGCGTTCATGATCGAATAGGCGCCAATGTCCGGCAGCCGCGTTACCAGCAGACTGACCAGTACGAGAGCGAAGAAGAGCGCGCCAAAGTAGAGCCTGAAGCCGGCCGCGCCGGTGAGGGCGGTGCGCGTGAGGATCGCGTCAAGCGTGAGGCCTCCCCCGACCGATCCGATGAACCCCGCGATTCCGGCGATGATGTGGTAGACGATTCCCAGATTGAGCCGCTCCTGCGGGCTGATGACCGCGAAGAGGTAGTCCTGCGAGCAGTTCATCATGCCGGTCGCGCCGACGTTGTACAGGAAGAACACGATCGACGGGATGAGCCACAGGACGAGCGGCGGTCCCTCCGCCGGCCCGAAGACCGTGGGGACGATTGAGATTGCGGCGATCGTCGCGAAGGCGAAGTAGAGCGGCCGCGCGCCAACCCGGTCCATGAGGAGTCCCGCCGCGGCGGCCATGGCGATCACGCCCATACTGCCGATCAGCGTGATGTAGACGATGTCCGCGTCCGGATGACCGTAGACGACCTTGAACTGAACGATCAGAAAGGCACCGGTCATCCCCAGTACGACGTTCTTCGTGAAGAGAAGCGCCATGAGCCGGCGGAACCCCTCATTCGCGAATCCCGCCTTCACGCTCGGCAGGAACGGAGCCGACGCATCGCGGGCGTTGGCCGACGGTTCGGGGATAGAGGCGAGCGCAACGGAGGAGAAGACGCCTGAGAGGATGCCCACGAAAAAGGTGGCGCCGTAGACGGCGCGAGACGGGTCACGCGACAGGGCGAATCCCACCAGCAGCCAGGCGATCGTAGAGACGGTCGTGTTCAACGACTGGATGCGCGACAGCACCGCGCCGCGGCCCTTCTCCCCCACTACCGATCCAAGTATCGTCTGCTGGCCGGCGAGCGCGATGCCCTTCGCCGAATGGAAGCCGAGCACACAGAACGCAAGCAGCGCAAAGGTCAGGTCCCGGTTCGCCGCGATGCCCGGGAAGACGGTCAGCAGGATGGGGAGCATCACCACGTAGCGGGTGAACCAGAAGATCGACTGGATGCGCACCGCTCCGTACCGATTGACCAGAGGTCGGCCCAGAAGGAGGAAGAGCATCGAGATATGGATGAACGACGAGAGAACGCCGACGAGGGTGTTGTCCGCCCCCAGGTTGAGCGCGTAGAGCGTGATGATGTTCCCGGCGAGCAACCGGAAGGAGACGCCGTTGAGGACGCTGTGCGCGTAGTAGCGCCTTCGGATGCGCGCGAGCTGCGCTGATGACTGGTACTCCTCCGTGCCGTCCGCCATGGTTCTGACCCGTGATCATAGGGGGAAAAGTGCACCTGCACAACCTGTGGCAAACCGGGAGAGGGCGTGACGAGCGGCGTCCGGCTACTCGAGGTGGCTGCCGAGCGCCGCGGCGACCGGAAGGCGTGCGGCCCGGCGGGCCGGGAGCATCGTCCCGACGATCGCCGTCACCAGGCCTATGCCGGCTCCGAGCAGGTAGTCCGCGATGCGGAAGTCGGCGGTGAACCGTTCTGCGAAGGGAATGGGGAGCCCCGTGCCCTCGAGCGCGGTGAGATCGAACCCGATCCCGCCAAAGTAGATGCTGCTGAGTGCGGAGAGTGCCGCCCCGGCCACGATCCCAAGCAGCGCGATCCCGGCTCCTTCAGCGAGGAGCAGCCGCCGCACCTGCCGCCGCGTCATCCCGATCGCCCGCAGCGTGCCGAGCTCCTTCGTCCGTTCGTGGACCGCCATCGACATCGAGTTGAGGATACCTATGATCACGAGCAGGTAGAGGACGGCGATGATGATGGAGAACCCGGCGATGTCCGCCTCAACGGCGCTGACGATCGCACCCACGAAGACCCGCCACTCGCGGAGCGCGAGCTCTTCACGGTTGGTGAGCGCCGGGACGCGCTCGCGTACGGTCTCGAGCAGCGGCTCCACGCGCGCTCCCGCGTCGAGCCTGAGCACGAGGTGCGTGACCGCGTCGTCCATCCGCAGGAGCCGCTGCGCGGAGGCGAGGTCCATGTAGAAGACCTGCTCGTCGATCGCCGGGTATCCGAGCCGGAAGGTCCCGCTGACCGTGGCGCGCGTCGATCGCGGGACGCCGTCGCGGTCGATCACGTCGATCACGATCTCCTCGCCGGGCGAGACGCCAAGGCGCGAGGCGAACCGGGAGCTCACGAGCACCCCCGACTCGTCCTTCGCGAGGTACGAACCGGCTTCCATGTGCTCGTCAATGACCGTGATCCCCGCCTCGCCCTCCGGGTCGATGCCGCGGCCGACCATGTACGTTGCGCGTCGCCCGTCGCCCACGCGGGCGGAGAACTGCAGACGCGGCGACACGGCGAGTACCGCGTCGGCCTGCAGCAGTTGCCCGCGCAGCTCCCCGTATCCGGTCACGGCGAGGTCGAGCGGCAGACGGCGCTGTTCGTCGAGGTAGTCGCGGTGGAGCACCTGGGCGTGCCCCGTGTCCAGGTTGATGATCCCGTCGTAGAAGCTCGTGAAGTAGCCACGCACCCACGCGAGCGAGACGATCATGATTGCGGTCCCGATCGCGAGCGCCGCGGCGTTGAGCGCGGTGCGTCGCCGGTTGCGGGCGAGATTGCGCAGCCCTATTGCCAGGAGCTCCATCTACGCCTCCTGCAGCGAATGGATCAGATCGAGCCGGGACGTCGCCCATCCGGCATAGAGCGCGCTCAGGGTCGCGACGAGGACGCCGTAGACGAAGGTGCGCGCCGTGGCCGCGGCCTCGAAGGAGAAGTAGTAGGTGCGACTCGTCCCAAAGAACTCCCCCATCTCGCCTATATCAAGGCCGTACGTCTGGAAGTAGAGGACCACCGGGACCGCGAGTGCGAGGCCGATGAGGCTGCCGGCGATGCCGACGAAGGCTCCCTCTGAGACGACCATGCCCACGAGCTGCCGCCGTTTCAGGCCGATCGCGCGCAGCGCGCCGAAGGTGGCGACGCGGTCGAAGGCGGTCATGAGGATGGCGTTGGTGATCACCGACGCGGCAACGATGAGCACGAAGGCGTTGATGATCGCGGCGGTCAGATCAGCGATTTCCACGAAGACGATCACCGTTCCGTGGATCTCGCGCCAGGTGCGCGCGATCAGGCCGTGCTCGTCGAGGAGCGGCTCGATCGCGGCGACGAAGTCGTCCGCCTCGTAGGGGTCGCTGAGCGTTCCACGCAGCTCGCTCGCGCGGTCGGCCGCGTTGAGGAGCGACTGCGCCTCAGGCAGCCTCATGAAGGCGACCCCCGCGCCAAGCTCGGCATGGTCGCTTGCGAAGATGCCGGTCACCGTGAGCCTTCGAACCACCGGGACGCCGGCGGGCATGCGTACGAGGATCGTCGCCTCGTCGCCGACCCCGAGTCCAAGGAGCTCGGCGTCGTCGCGCGAGACCGTGAGGCCGCGCTCCTGCGCCGCGGCGAAGGTTCCGGCGACGATGTTCTGCGTGGCCTCCGGGAAGTAGCGGGTCTGCGGGTCGACCCCGTGCGTGACGACCGGTGCGGTGCGGCCGCGTGCGCCAAGGACCGCGGCGAAGCTCAGCAGCTGCTCGACGTGCTCGACGCGCGGCTCATCGCGCAGCGCCGCTATGACCTCCTCCGGTGCCTCGATGAGGTTTGCCGTGGAGTAGCGGTCGAGCTGATCCTCGAATCCCAGGGGGTGTATCTGGACGTGGCCGCTGCCGCCTAGGATTTCCGAGAAGAAGGTGAGGCGCATGCCGTTGAGCATCCCGCCTATGAGCTCCATCGCGGCGACTGAGAGTACCACGCCCGCGAAGACGACCGCGACCCGGCGCCGGTACTTCCACAGGTTCAGGAGCGCGAGCCTCAGGTACATTCGGGCTGCTCTCCGTCCACGCCCTCGATGACCCCGTCGCGCAGATTCACGATTCGCCCGGCGTAGCGAAGGATCTCCTGGTCGTGGGTCGAGAAGATGAAGGTCACCCCTTCGTCGCGGTTGAGCCGGCGCATCACGTCAAGGACGTCGCTGCCGGTCTCGCTGTCGAGGTTCGCGGTGGGTTCATCCGCGATCACGAGGCGCGGGGAGTTGACCAGCGCGCGTGCGATCGCCACGCGCTGGCGCTGACCGCCGGAGAGCTCGCCCGGCTTGTGCGCGGCGAACTCAGTCAAGCCCACCGCGTCCATCAGGTGGTCGC
>SKZO01000226.1 GCA_007127335.1 Spirochaetales bacterium
AGCGGGTTCCGGCTCCTGCTCCGCAGCGGCGTCATCGGCCGGTTCGATCGGGTCGATCACGTCGAGGAGATCGTGCGGATCCGTCGACGGCTCCGGCACCAGAGGCGGAGAGGTGAGGGGGACCTCCTCGTCGCGGTCGGCATCGCCGGCGTCGTCAAGGAACGGGTTCACGCCGGCCCCGAACGTCGCTCCGGATCCCGAATCATCCGTACGGGTTCCCGTAGCGGCGAGCGGCGAAGAGAAGATCGAGTTCTGGGCACCTACGGCAGAAGTAACCGATGTTGGTCGAGTCAGCTGGGAGGCGATGCGGTCACGGCGGTCGGTGTGAAACGTCTCCGTCGTGTCGAAGGCCTTGGGCTCGGTTCCGGCGATAAAGAGCTCGGTCATCGTTCTCCCGCGGTAGTTCTCGGTGGGAAGCGCGCCGCTGTTGGCGGTCACGGTGACCTCGACGAGCCCGGACGGTCGTTCGAACTCACGAGGCGGCAGGTTCCTGTGCACTTCCTTCATGTACCAGGCCCATATGGGACCGGCGGTCTGCGCGCCGGTCTGGTTCGTGCCAAGGCTGTTGCTCCCGCCGCGGTCGAATCCGAGCCATACCGCGGTCGTCATGTACGGTGAGAAGCCTACGGTCCATGCGTCCGACCAGTTCTGGGTCGTGCCGGTCTTGCCGGCCATGGGCATCCCGTCGAAACCGCCGACGAGCAGGCGCCGGTTTCGCAGCGTGCCGTACTCCACCGTGCTCTTCAGCATGTCGACCATGAGGTAGGCCGCTTCAGGCGAAACGATCTGTGCGTCCCGACCTTTTCGAAGGAGCTGCTGTGCCACGTCCTGTGCCGGCGAGAGCACGGTATTCCCCCTGCGGTCCTCGATGTACCGTATTGATACAGGGATGACTTCGCGCCCGCCGCTGGGAAAGGTTGCGTAGGCTCGCGCCATGTGGAGCGGACTCACCGCAACCGTACCAAGGCCGACGGGATACCGGGGCTCAAAGCCTCGCTGCACCATCTGCGTCTCGTTCAACCCGAGCAGCCGCCCCGCGGTCCCGAGCCCGTCGGCGAAACCGACCTGGTCGAGGATGCGAAGCGATACGACGTTCATGGATGTGGCGAGCGCGAAGCGCGTGAGGGTGGGCCCCCGCCACTCACCGTTGTAGTTCTTCGGTGCGTATGGAGTGCCGTCGTTGTTCCAGAAGACGACCGGAGCGTCCACGAACTGTGTCGCGGGCGTGATGACACGCTTGTCGACGGCGGCTGCATAGTAGAGCGGCTTGAAGGCGCTGCCCGGGGGGCGCATTCCGCTGATCGCCCGGTTCACCTGGTTTCCGGCTTCGAACGGGCTCCCTCCGACCATCGCGAGAATGTGTCCTGTTTCGTTCTCAAGGGTCACGAGCGCGCCCTCGACCCGTGTGCGGTCTGCAAGTGCCCGGCGTTCGAGATAGGTCGCCCGCGTCACCTGGCGCATGGCGTCCTGCTCGCTCGAGTCGAACATCATTGAGACCATGTCGACGATCGGGGACAGCTCATCTCTGAAGTAGTGTCGCGCGTTCCTGCGATCGGCCGCACTGCCGACCTGCATGTTTTCCACGTCGAACCCGACTGAGAGCATCTCGACCATGGGGACGAAGCGTTCAATGCGTTCCTGGTTACCCGCCTGATTCCGGCGGTAGGTCTCGTTCGCCTGCTGAATGCCGTCCCAGAGCCGGCGCTGCGCCTCCCTCTGGAAATCGAGGTCGAGCGTCGTGTGCACGCGGTACCCGTCGGTATAGATGTTGGCGCTCCCGAGCAACAACTCATCCTGCAGGCGTATACGGACATGCTCGGTGAACCAGGGCGCCGGATCTCGTTCGAGCCGGACGAGAAACGCCGCAGTGTTCGCGCTTCTCGTGTAGTCATGACCGGCCCAGTACTCCTGGAAGCTCTCGTCTGCCTCTTTCCGTGTTGTGTACCCCAGATCCACCATCTGGGTGAGGATCTCACGCTGGAGGTCCCGGGCATTCTCCGGGTTTGCGATTGGCGAGTAGGTGCGAAAGCTGGGGCTCGAAAGCTGGAGAACCAGCAGGACCGACTCGGCGACGCTGAGCTCGGTGGCGCTATGGCCGAAGTAGAACTGGCTCGCTGCCTCAATGCCGTAGGTCCCGTGTCCGAACGGCATTCTGTTGAAGTATTCCTCGAGGATCTCGTACTTCGTCAGGTGTCGCTCGAGCTGGAGCGCCCACCAGAGCTCGTGGAGCTTCCGGGTGATCGTGACGCTCTGGTCCGTGTACATCATCTTGGCCAGCTGTTGGGTGATCGTGCTCGCGCCCGAGAAGTAGCCGGCACGGCCGCCGGTGACGTAGTTCAGCGCCAGATTTGCCGCGGCCGCAGTCATCCGCCAGGGGTTGAACCCGCCGTGCTGGAAGAAGGCCCGGTCCTCGCGCGTGATCAGGGCGTAGATGAGGTGACGGGGAAGGTCTTCAATGGAGACGATCGTGCGTTTCTCATCGCCGAAAAGCTCGGTTATCTCGCGCCCGTGCCGGTCGATGAGTACCGACGGCAGAGCCGACTCGGTCTCCGTCGAACGCGAGATCTCCTGGATATTCTGAACCGACGCGATGGCGGCCCCGACCGCAACCCCAACGACCACGGCGGTCACGACCGCAAAGCTGACTAGGACAAGGAGGGCGGCGCGCCGCCTGCCGTTGAACCGCATAGCTACAGGTTACGGAGCTGAGCGGCTTGTGTCAACGCGAAGGGACCCGCGTGAAGGGACGCCGACACGGGGCGAGCGGACGCCCGTTCGGCTGGAAAAAGGAAAAGGCCGGCGCCCGAAGGCGCCGGCCCAACCGTTAGGTCGTCGGTCATACACATAGTAAACTGGGAGGGGAACTATAATGAACAACCGACACCTTGATTATCGTCTCACGACGAGTCTTACTTGACTTCTTCTATGACGATATCCAGCGTTACCGACACCGAATACGTCTGCCGTTCTTCCACGCGAAACCTCCGGGTGACGGTGTAGTCTCCCATCACTACTACTATTGTATGCTCTCCCGGCGGTACCGTAAAGTCCCCGCTCGAGCCCTCCCGCAGCTGACCGTTCACGTAGACGCTGGCGTCGCGGGGCACGGAGTAATGGACCGTGGCAAGGGCCAGCCGGAGAGGCACCTCCACGGTCACGCTGCGCCCCCTGTCAACACCAACGGTGACGTCCTGGTCCTGAAACCGTTCCGAACGCAGGCGCAGCCTGTGCAATCCGGGGGTTACGAGGTATTCGCTGTCCACAGCGACCGGCTCGTCGTCGATCGTCAGCGAGAATTCCGGCGCGAGCGGAGCGTCAGGGTCGAAGACGGACCCGTCCTCGTAGACGTACCTGATCGCAAGAGCGCCAATGTCGCGGATGACGGGGCGCGCCGTCACGGTGAACTCGGCTGCCTGAACGGCCTCGCTCTGTCCTTTCATGCGGGGGATGACCGACAGCGCAAGTGGAAAGGTGCGTGGAGGGACTACGTCCCCGATGCGTACTACCGCCGGAAGAGCATCCGGGTCGGCATCATCCCGCAGCACGATCTGGTAGAACGTCTTCCCGCCGCGGACCAGGGGCTGGCGCAGGAGCTCGTCGCCAACGATGTTCGCGATCTCTGCCCGAGTCTCGATGCTGAGCGGCCCGAGGACCGACAGGGTCAGAGCACCGGGGTGCTCGGCGACGGTGTTTGGACTCGTGATCTCGATGTCGATGGCATCCATGAACCGGACGTCTCCGTCGATCATGATGAGGACGATGCCCTCGAGGCCTATTCCCTGTGCGCTTGCCGACTCCATGGGCGTGACGGAAAGCTCGGCGACCAGCGGTCCGCGCAGTGTTTCCGCGGGTGCCGTCCAGGAGAGGAGGAGGAGCGCTGCGGCGGCTGTGATCCGTCTCATTGCCTTCCTTATCGTATCATTGTTTCCGGGTCGCGGGTTCTGCCGTTGTGGCGAATCTCGAAATGAAGGTGAGCCCCGGTCACCAGTCCGCTGCTGCCGACCCTGCCGAGAATCATACCCGAACGCACCTCGTCGTTCAACGATACGTGAACACTCTGAAGGTGTCCGTAGAGGGTCTGGAAGCCGCCGCTGTGGTCGACGACCACGTAGTTCCCCAGAATATCGTCGTACCCGGTACGGGTCACTCTGCCTCCTCGTGCCGCGAGGACGGGCGTGCCGGCAGGCGCAGCGTAGTCGGCCCCGCGGTGAAATGTGTAGCGGGCGGTGACAGGGTTGACCCGTGGCCCGTACGAGGAGGTCAGCCGTCCGTTCGGCAGCGGGTGTCGAAACGCCATGCCAAGGAAGGCGGTGCGCTCTTCGGGCAGAAAATCTTCGCCGGGATAAAACCGAAAAGGGTGGCTGCCGTTCGGTGCGGCGACCGAGAGCACCTGCGTCCGGCGCTCCCGACGGAGATCGTGCATGATGAACTCCAGATCCGAGGCGGGACTCAGAGACAGATAGATTCCCGGCACGCCAGGGACGAGGATTGAGGTTCGTCCGTCGAGCGATGGATCCGGGAGCCGGTTGAGCGAGGCGATTGCGCTGTAGGGCATCGACAGCCGGGCGGCGATCGCGAACAGCGTGTCGTGCTCACCCAGATCGTACCTGTAGATGAGTAGCTCGGGGGGATCTCCGCCGGAGCTCGCGCTGCGGTAGAAGCGCTGGATATCCGATTGATGCTGGAGGAAGAGCGGGTCCGACCGGTCGAGGGTTCGGATCAGCGGGTACTCCGCCTGCAGGAAACCGACGCCCCCCCACGTGAGCAGGGCAGCCGCGATGGCAACGGAGCGGCGTCGTAGCAAACTCATGTGCGTCGTTTCCGTGCTGCGGCGACGATCAGTGCGAGGCAGAGTGGAACGGCGATCGTGAACCCGAGCCGATGGCTCAGCGCGAGGTACCACAGGGGATAGGCGATCGCGACGCCGGCGACCGGCAGGATGATCGCAAGAAGTGCCCATGCGAGGATCCGGACCATTGGATCGCGCAGACGGCTCATCGGGCACCTCCCGTGAGAACCGCGTGTTGCTCACGGTACCGGTCCGCGTCGTCGTGACGGCCGAGCTCGGCCGATACCGAGGCAAGGTGATCGAGTATGCTTGCTGCTTCGTGGACGAGTCCGATCGTCGCCGCTACCTGTAGCGCCCTTTCAAGGTAGTCGATCGCCGACTCGGGGTTCCCCATTCGGCGAGTGATGAGCCCCAGCGCCTTCAGGTCCGCGGCGATGCCTGCGGAGTTCTCCACCTGCTTGTCGAGCTCAAGCGCTCGCAGTGCCTCGCGGCGCGCTTCCGGGAACAGGCCCTGCCGACTGTACAGCGAGGCAAGCATATAGTGGTTCGAAGCGAGCTCGGGCCACTTGCGCTGCTCGGTGTTGATCGCGATCGCCTCGCGGAGCAGACGCTCGGCCGAATCGTTCTCGCCCCGTCTGCCGTGAACCGTGGCGATGTTGTGCAGGACCACCGCCACGTCCGCCGGATTGCCGTCGGGTCTGCGGTGCCCGAGCGCGCTGCTGAAGAACTCCATCGCGAGATCGGTGTCGCCCCGCCGCATGGCGACCTGACCCAGATTGGATGCACTCTGCAGCAGGAGGTCCGGCTCATCGAGTGCGGCCGCGATCCGGTAGGCGCGCGTGAAGCTCGCTTCAGCCGCATCCAGCTCGCCTACGGCGAGGTACACGTTTCCGATCGAGTTGTGCGTCTGCGCGATCCCGGGCAGGTGGTCCACCGAGGTGTTTGCGTCGAGGGCGAGCTCGAAGAACCGGAGCGCCTGCGGGTAGTTGGCCTGCTGGAAGTATCGATTGCCGAACTCGGCGTGTTCAGCGGCCCGGTCCTTGACGTCCGTGACCGTATCAGGCGTTCTCGGCGCCGTCGAGCAGCCGATCAGCAGAAGTGTCCCGAACAGAACGGCACAAAGAGCGCGGACCGAGGCACGCATCAGAACTCCTCGTCGCGGACGCTGCGAAACGTCGTCGGCTGTTCTCTCGCCTCCGGAATGCCTCCGCGGATGAGCGGGTTGTTCCGGATCCCCTGGAGCACCGCTTGCCCGGTAGTGATCGTCTGTCTGCCTTCTTCGAGGAGGGACAGAATCTGGGGCTGCGCCGTGTTCAGATAGGCTGTGAACTCGGCTACCTGGGTGAGGCTCTCGTCAAGGCCGGCAATGCTGCGCTCGAGGGAGGCGATGATCAGGGTGATGTCTTCGAAGAGGCGGTTGTCGTCGTCGAGCAAGGTCGCGATGCTGCCACTCGGGTCGAGCAGGGTCTTGACGAGTCCGGTCGGGTCCGCGAGCGCCGCACTCGTCTGTTCGAGATTCCGCGCAATGAGCTGGACGTCGCCGAGCAGCGAGTCGATCTGGATCGTGGTCTCATTTACCACCCGGTTCACGCCCGCGACCGTGTGCTGGAGGTCAGCCACCGCGCGCTCGAAGCTCGTCAACGCCGCGCCGACCGGGCCAACCGACTCACCACGGAAGGCGAGGTCGATTTCTTCAGTCAGACCGACGACGTTCAGCAGCACCTTGTCCACGTTCGCGAGAATCGGGTCGATCTGCCCGAGAGCCTGCGCGATGGGGTCGGTGTCTCTGAGGATGATGACACGGTCCTCCTCGCGCAGCCTGAGTCCCTGCTCGGAGTCGTGGGTGGGTATCTGAGACCCCTCTTCGATCGGTTCGGTGGGCTCGCGCCCCTGGTGCAGGAGGATCTGGCCGCCTCCGAGCGGGTTCGTCACGACCTGGATCAGGGAGTCTCGGGTGACCTTGTCGATGTACTCTTCCTGGATCGTGAAACGCACGTGTACATCGTTGGTCTCGGTCAGCGTGATCTCGCGAACGCGGCCGACCGTGAAACCGCGAAAGGTGATGGACATACCAACGGCTACGTCCCTGGCGGTATCGAATCTGGCGTAGTACTCGTAGTTGCGTCGGAACCACCGCTGATTCACGCCGAGCAGCACGATCAGGATCACAGTGAGTGCGATCGCCACGATCACGAAGACGCCTACGACCTGATTCGCGTACCGGTACCGCAGTTTCATGCTACCTCGAGTCTAGCCGACGCCGGGGGGCGCGTCAATTCAGGCGCTCTACGCGAACGGACTCTCGTCCGGGTCGAGCAGATCAAGAATATCTCCATCGTACGTTGCCGTCTCACTCAGAACATCGGTCAGAATGCGTTCGACTTCAGCGTCTGCGCAGCGGGATATTTCCCGCAGCGACCCGAACCTGAGCACGCGGCCCTCCTTTACGACAAGAATGTAGTCGGCGATGCGGCTAGCTATACGGGCGTCGTGCGTCACCGCGATGATCGTCCTGCCGCGTTCCCGAATCGAACGAAGCCTCGCGATCAGCAGCGTGTTGCGCTCGGCATCAACGCTCGTCGTCGGCTCATCCATGAACAGCAGTTCCGGGTCGGTTACGATCGCCCGGATGAACGAGATGATCTTTCGTTCTCCCGCGGACACCTGTGACGGTCGCAGCTCGAGCCTTCGAGTGGCTCCGAGCTCACGCGTAAGCTCGGCGATACGGGCGCGCACGGCCGCAGCGTCGCGTTCCGGCTCGTGATACTGGAGCGGAAGCGCGAGGTTGTCGTAGAGGCTCATGTTCTGCCACAGGGCGCCATCCTGAAAGACGAAGCCGTTGCGGGCCCGCAGATTCTCGATCTCGCGGTCGGACGCTCGAGCGGGATCGACACCGAGAATCTCGATCGATCCGTCGTCCGGCACGATGAGGCCGGCCGCGATCTTCAGCAGCGTACTCTTTCCCGATCCGGAAGGCCCCATCACGACGGTACAGGCGTTCGCAGGGAAATCCACGGTGATCTCCTCGAGGATGGGCGTGGACTCGGATGCCAGGGAAATGCTGGTCAGTCGGCACGCCGGTGCGATCATCTGCTCGCTCAGCATCTCATCCATGAAACCTCACAGGTAGTATGCCAGGGTGATCAGCGCGTTCGCGACGATGAGCAGGGTGATGCCGCGCCCTACCGATCGGATCGCGGCCACGGGTATCTCCGTTGAAGAGCGCTCGACCTGCAGTCCGTGGAACGTCGCAACGAGCGCGGTGATCGCTCCAAAGACCAGGCTCTTCACGATGCTCGAGGCAACGTCGGTCATGCTCAACGCCTCGAGCAGGCCGCTCCAGTACTCCTGTAGCGAAACAGGATTGACGAACTGCGTCACGACGAAAGATCCGAGCAGGCCAAAGACGTTGAAGTAGAGATTCAGGAGGAAGGTGCTGAAAGTAACGCCGATGAGTCGCGGAACGACGATGTGGCGAATCGGGTTGATGCCGGTGATCGAGTACGCCTCGATCTCGTGGCTGACAACCATGTTGCCAAGCTCGGTCGCGATGGCCGTGCCCGAGCGTGCGGTCACGATGAGTGCGGTGAGTATGGGACCGAGCTCACGGGTGATTACGATGATGAGTATGCTGTAGATGAGTCTGCCCTGGCCGAATTGCGGCAGCAGGCTGAGTCCCTGGATGACGATGACCGTCCCTATGCCCAGGCTGATGGTTGCTATGACACTGAGTGCTTCGACGCCGGTGAACAACACCTGCATCGTCAGAACCCGGCTTCCGGTCCTGCGGTGCGTCAGGAACCGGGGAACCTGGCGCAATACCTCCACCACGTACCCAACCGCATAGATGAAACGGTCGACTCGAGTGATCGTGCTCGCCCCGATGCGTTCAACATGATGCACGTGCGGCTCCAAACGGTTCGAGAAACCGGTCGTCAATAATCATGCCGTCGCAGGTGCGCCCGAGACGTCGGTCGGTCCTCGGCGGCCCGTGATAGTCGCTGCCCGCGGTGACGATCAGGCCGAGATCCTCGGCCATCGCGACGAGGCGATGAGCGTCCCGGCAGGTGAGGTTCGCATGGTAGGCCTCAACGCCGTCGAGTCCCTCGCCCCGCCACCGTTTCAGCGACCTCTGCAACTCGTCCCATCCAAGCCGAAGGGTCTGCGGATGCGCGAGAACGGCGCGTCCACCCGCCATGTGGACGAGGTCACAGGTCTTGCCCACACTCAGCCCCTCCTTGGGCAGGTAGAAGGGTTGTCCTTCGCCGATCATCGTATCAAAGGCCTCCTGAAGCGTCCTCACCGCGCCGTGTCGCAGGAGCCATCGGGCGAAGTGCGGTCGTCCAACCGTATCGTGCCCGGCCATGCGAAGCAGCTCGTCGTAGGTGATGGGGATGCCTGCCCGCTGCAGGAGCTCGACCATCGACTCGTTTCGGCGCGTTCGTCGTGCACGGGTCGCCTCGAGACGGGTCTCGAACTCGCCGTGCCAGCTGGACAGTCCGAGTCCAAGGACATGAAAGACCCCGTTGTCCCACTCGACCTCGAGCTCGATGCCGGGGATAAAGCGAATTCCGGCACGTTCGGCTGCCGATGCCGCTTCGTCAAGCCCGGCCACCGTGTCGTGGTCGGTCAGCGCAACCGCGACGAGCCCCTCCGAGTGCGCAAGCGATACGAGCTCGGTCGGCGTCAGCGAGCCATCGGAAGCGGTCGAGTGAGCGTGCAGGTCGATCATCTTCTTCTCAGTATATCGTTCGGTTGGCTCGGTGCGGAACAAAACTTTGTTGATATAATGGATGCGAGTGTTTACAGTACTACCCAGGAGCTGATCAGGTGCCGCGTCCCATGAACTTCAAGGCCAACTCGGTCATCTATTTCCGTGGCGATGTGAGCGACAGGATTTACATACTCAAGTCCGGGCGCATCAGTCTGAACTCGACAGACATAGAGACCGGCCAGGAGATCCACGACTACATACAGACCGGAGAGTTCTTCGGAGTGAAGAGCGCCCTGGGCAAGTATCCCCGGGAAGAGAATGCCGTCGTCCTTTCAGATGCTTCGGTGATCATGTTCACCGTGCCCGAGTTCGAGCAGCTCGTGAGCCAGAATACCCGGATCATCATGAAGATGCTCAAGGTGTTCAGCAATCAGCTTCGACGGATGCACGGGAAGGTGAGCGCGTTGCTCGCCGAGGACGAGCAGGTAGACCCGGAGTCGGGTTTGTTCAACATTGGACAGTACTACCTGGGCAAGAAGCGGTACGAGCAGGCGCTGTATGCCTTCCGCCGCTACCTCACCTACTATCCGTCCGGTCGACTGCATTCGCGGGCGAACGAGCTCGCGCAGAAGGCCGAGCAGTTCCTGCAGCAATACGGATCGGGGAAAGGGCCCAATATCGAAGGGGTCGACGGTTCCGTTTCGTCGGAATCCACGAAGCCGGACGCAGGGAAACAGCTTTCGGCTGCCGCGAAGGAGTTCTACGCGGCGGTGAGCACCTTCAGCCAACAACAGTACGCGGATGCAATGCGGGCCTTCAGGCAGATCGCGGAAACGAGTGCAGATGAAGAGTACCGCATCAAGGCGCTCTTTGAGATGGGGCGCTGTTTTTCCAGCCTTGGCCAGCACGACGCGTGCATCAAGCACTTCACCGGTCTGATCCAGCGTTATCCGAAGATTCCCGAGCTGCCTGATGCGCTCTACTATGTCGGCCAGTCGTACCAGGAGAAGGGAGACAGCCAGCGTGCTCAGAGCTTCTACCAGAAGATCATGAGCATGCCCGGTGTGGGGGAAGCGTTGATGCGCAAGGTTCGACGCGCGATCAAGGCGGGGGGCGGCTGAGATGAACCTCGAGGCGTTTGAGCGATTTGCCGTCGGATACCAGCCCGGCGAGATCATCTTCTGCGAGTACGAGCCGGGTGACGCGTTCTATCTCATCCAGCAGGGACGCGTGCAGATCTCGAAGATCATGGGGGACATAGAGAAGACGGTCGACGTCCTGCAGCCGGGAGAGATCTTCGGTGAGATGGCGATCCTCGAGGAGGCACCGCGTTCGGCGACCGCGATTGCCGTCGAGCGGGTGAAATGCCTTGAGTTCAACCGGGAGAATTTCGAAATCCTGATGCGCGGCAATCCGGCGATCGCGCTCAAACTCCTGAAACTCTTCACCAAGCGTATCTACGACCAACGCAGACGGTTCATGATCCTGACGCTTGATGACACGCAGGCAAGGGTCGCCGACGTGTTCCTGATGCTGAACGAGTTGCGCGGGCAGCCGGAGGACGAGACGGACGAGCGCGTCTTCTCCACGACACAGGAGGACGTGGCGCACTGGGCAGGACTATCCACCGAGGAAACCCGTCACGTGCTGAACCACTTCGTGAGCCAGCGACGGCTCGAGGTCGAGAATGACCGCATCATCCTGAAGAACATCAACGAGTTCGTGCGATTCGTAAACTCCCGACGCAAGCAGTAGAGCTCCACGGACTTCACAAATCCTCATCGATCCGGTATATTTCGTGGCGCGTCGATCGTGGATCGCAGCGTGCCAAGGTAGCTCAGGGGCAGAGCAGCTCACTCGTAATGAGCAGGTCGTGAGTTCGAATCTCACTCTTGGCTATCCCCGGAAGTAGATATCCCGTCTAATCCATGCCTCTCCTCCCGCCGATATTCAGGGAAGGGAGGCTCCAGTGCTACGAGGCATGTACACCGGCGCGGCCGGGATGGTGGTCCAGCAGAACCGTCTTGACGCTCTGTCCAACAACCTCGCGAACGTCGATACCGACGGGTATAAGCGGGACACTCCCGTGCAGAAGGCGTTCCCGGAGCTGTTGATCCGCCGTATGAGCGACGACGGCGTCCGACAGATTCCACTGCGCAGCTTCCCGGTAGGCTCGTTCGACGTCGCGCCCGTGGTCGGGAAAGTCGGCACCGGCGTGGAGACGAACGAGTACTTCACGGTGTTCAGTCAGGGAAGTCTTCGTCAGACCGACAACGCCTTCGACCTGTCGCTGGAGGGGAAGGGGTTTTTTGTCGTCGACACTCCGTACGGCGAACGGTATACCCGCAACGGCAGTTTTCTCATTGGCCCGGAGGGGATGCTCGTGACGAAGCAAGGCTATCCCGTGCTCGGTGAAGGCGGGCCCGTCCAGCTGAAGCTGAACAACTTCGTCGTTGACGAAGACGGGGTCATTTTCGAGAACGCCGCGCTGGCCGACGATCCCCTGCGTCTGGTGAGCATGCGGGAAAACGAATGGGAAGAGACGGTGGAGGTCGACCGTCTGCGAATCGTCGATATGAGGAACACCCGGTATCTGCGGAAGCAGGGCGACAGTTTCTGGGCCACGACCGAGGAGTCCGGCGAGGCATTTACCATGGACGACGGGCGCCCGAAGGTGCGTCAGGGGTTTCTCGAGACGAGCAACGTCAACCCCGTGACGGAGATGGTGCAACTGATCGAGGTCAATCGCGCCTACGAGGCGAATCAGCGTGCGATCCAGTCGCATGATCAGATGACCCAGAAACTGATCAATGAAGCTATCAGGCTGTAAGGAGTAGCATCATGATGAGATCACTGTGGACTGCGGCGTCGGGGATGGTCGGTCAGCAGTTCAACATAGACACGATTGCCAATAACCTTTCAAACGTGAACACCACCGGCTTCAAGAAGAACAGGCCCGATTTCGAGGACCTGCTCTACCACACGGTTCGCATGGCCGGAACGCCGGCAACCGAGGAGACGCTGGTACCGGTCGGGGTTCAGGTCGGGCACGGAGTGAAGGTAGGGGCGACTCAGAAGATCCACACGCAGGGGTCGCTTCAGAATACCGGGAACGTCGGCGATATAGCGATTCAGGGCGAGGGGTTCTTCCGGGTCCTCCTGTACGACGGCAGCTTCGCCTATACCCGCGATGGTTCGTTCAAGATCGACTCCAACGGCCAGTTCGTCGACAGTAACGGCTATCGTCTCATCCCGGAGGTCGTGCTCCCGGAAGGGTTCATTCGTGAGTCGGTCAATATCTCACAGGACGGACGGGTGACGACCAGGCTCCCTGGACTCGACGACCCGATCGACGTCGGGCAGCTCGAGCTCTACCGGTTCGTGAACCCGGCCGGCCTCCAGGCGATTGGCGACAATCTCTACCGGGTCTCGAGCGCCTCCGGTGATCCGATTGGCGCACAGCCGGGGTTCGACGGCATGGGTCAGACCCTGCACAAGTTTCTCGAACTGTCGAACGTCGAGGTGGTCCAGGAGATGGTCAACATGATCGTCGCTCAGCGAGCGTACGAGATGAACTCGAAGGCCATCCAGACGAGCGACTCCATGCTTGGAATCGCTGCGGCGCTGAAGAGGTAAGGGCGATGGAAACGATCGGGGCGAACATGGCCCAATGGAATGCCACGCAGCTGCGGCCGGAACTCCCGGCCGGTGATCAGAGGACACAGCTGCGCTTCGTAGCGCAGGAGTTCGAATCCCTTTTCGCAAAACAGATGCTCGACAGCATGCGTGCTACACTCAACCGTGAACACGATCTGTTCGACGGGGGGATGGCTCAGGACATCTTCGAGGACATGCTCTACGAAGAGTATGCCCGGATGATGTCTCGCACAGGAAGTCTGGGCATCGCGGACATGATTGTTCGACAGTACGAGCACGCCGTCTCCGGGCAGACCGTGAGCCCCGAGCAGGCGGCCTCGGTGTATGATTCTTTGTAAGTGGTTCGAATTGCTCGTATACAATTCTGCACACTTCGGCCGCCCGAGAGCAGGGCTACGCTCGTGGGCGTATAAGTCATTGCGGATCAGTTAGTTAGGATCAGGCCCCAAAGCCTCGACATTGGCACGCGCCTTGCTATATACTCTGCGGGAGTTCACATGGCCAGGAAGAAGAGCAAGCCCGTACGTGATGATGATGCACTCAAGGCGTACTTCAGTCAGATACGAGACACGCGGTTGCTGACATTCGAGGAAGAGCTCGATCTGTCGCGGCGCATCGAACAGGGCGATGAGCAGGCGCGCCAGGAGCTCGTCGAGGCGAACCTTCGACTGGTCGTCAAGATCGCAAAGGCCTACGTCTCCACGGACGTCGGCCTGCTCGACCTCGTCCAGGAAGGAAACCTCGGGCTGCTGAAAGCGGCGAGCAAGTACGACCACCGCAAGAAGGTACGATTCTCCACCTACGCGTCATGGTGGATCAAGCAGTCGATCACCCGTGCGTTGAGCAACAAGCGCCGCAGCATACGGCTGCCTCACCGCAAGGAGGACGCTCTGCGCAAGATCCAGCGCGCGTACAACACGCTGAGTCAGACCTACACGCGCAGACCGAGCGTGGAGGAGGTGGCTCGCGAGGTCGGCATGGCGAGCGGTGAGGTGGCTCAGATTCTGAGCATTTCCAGCGGACCCGTCTCACTCGACAGCGACATCAATTCGGAGACGGGAACGCTCCACGACGTGTTCGAAGACTACAGCTATTCTCCCGAGACCGAGATCATGCAGCAGGTGATGCGGGAGGAGACGCTGAGATTTCTCGAGCGGCTGCGGGAGAAGGAGAAGAAGATACTCCTCTACCGGTTTGCCTTCTACGGCGGCAAAAAATACACCCTCAAGCGCATCAGCGACGAGATGGGAATCAGCCCGGAAACGGTGCGCCAGATCGAGATGCGGGCATTGCGAAAGCTTCGCCAGCACGCGGCGGAAGTCGAAGAGTTCGTGCACGGGTGATCTTCGGGAAGACTCAATAATCGCGTCGGTCGGATCGATCATATAGCGTGGGGCAGAGAGGAAAGCGCACCAGGAAACGGCACGACAGGGATAGAGCGTTGCTCGTGGGCCTTCTGGCCGTCATCGCGCTCCTGCTCGGTTCCATCATCGCGATGCTGCCCGACACGATCGGTCCGGATCGCGTGCCCGCAGCGGGCACGGTGACCAGGCCCCCGGCCGACGACCCGAGTGACCGGCCGGGCGAGTGGACGTCTGAGACCGAGCAGCAAGACGAAGGGTCGACGCCGCAGCACGAGCCGCCTGTCCGGCAGCCTCAGGAAGTCGGCGTGCACACCGACGCCGATACCCCCTCCGATCCCGACCGTGATCCTGCTCCGCAGGAAGCGGTACCGCTTCCCGACGACCCGGAGACCGGGGATCTCTGGTGGCTGCCGGCCGCGGCGGCGCCGCCCGACCGTCGCGGGCCGCTCGCGCTCGTGCTCGACGACGCCGGGAACTCGCTCGAAGCGTACGACAGGTTCCTGGAATTCCCCGGACCAATGGCGGTCGCCGTATTGCCGCAGCTCGACTACTCGGTTCAGGCGGCGGCGCTCGCGGCGGCGGCGGGGAAGGAAATCATGCTCCACCAGCCGATGGAAGCCCTGCGCGGCGGCGATCCCGGGCCCGGGTCGATCGGTCCGGCGGACCCCTTGGAGAAGGTTTCCGCCACGATCCGCGAGAACCTGCGCACGGTGCCGGGTGCGATAGGGGTGAATAACCACATGGGCTCTCTTGCGACGACGGACACGCAGCTGATGAGGACGGTGCTCGCGACGCTGCACGACCGGGGCCTGTTCTTCCTCGACAGTCGAACGACCGCCGATACAGTCGGCCGATCCGTCGCTGCGGAAGTGGGCATTCCCTTCGCCGAGCGTGCCGTCTTCCTTGACAACTGGCGCACCCGCGAGTCGATACTCTCGGCGCTCGGTCACGCGCTCGAGCTGTCGCAGCGTGGCGAACCCGTAGTGATGATCGGACACGTGACTGTTCCCCTGCTCGCCGAGATTCTTCTTGACGTGTATCCTGTTCTGTATGCTCACGGCTACGAGTTCGTCCCGATCTCGAAGCTCGTGGGGCCGGTGACCGTAGCGAGGGGTGGCGGACGATGATCGTTCTTGGCGTCGAGAGTTCATGCGACGAGTGCTCGGTTGCGGTCGTGGAAGACGGAACGACGGTTCTGGGCCAGGTGGTCGCGACTCAGCTCGATGAGCACGCACCGTACCGGGGCGTGGTTCCGGAGATCGCGAGCCGGACACACACTCGTTGGATCGTCGGCGTGTACCAGCGAACCCTTGCGGTGGCTGGAGTGAGTCCTGGGGATCTCGATGCCGTTGCAGTGACCAACAGGCCCGGCCTGGTAGGCTCGCTCGTAGTGGGTCTCTCATTCGCGAAGGGCCTCGCCTGGGGGCTCGGCCTGCCTCTGGTTGGCGTAAACCATATGCTGGCGCACCTCTACGCGCCGCAGCTCGAGGCTCCCGTGGAGTACCCCTTCCTGGGGCTGCTGGTGTCCGGCGGGCACACGATCATCGCACGGGCCACGAGTCCTCTGTCGATGGACGTCCTCGGAACGACGATCGACGATGCCTGCGGCGAAGCGTTCGACAAGGTTGCGAAGCACTACGATCTCGGGTACCCGGGGGGTGTTGCGATCGACCGCCTGGCGAGGAAGGGTGATGACCGGGCGTTTCTGTTTCCGGACGCAAGCCTGCACCCGGAGAACCAGCGGTATGACGTCTCCTACTCCGGGCTGAAGACCGCCGTCATCAACCAGCTCGACCAGTTCTGGAACGGCACGTCGGAGAAGTCTCCGGAAAACATCGCGGCGAGCTTCGAACGCGCAGCGGTGGATATGCTCCTCAGGCGGCTCTTTCGTGCAGTCGGCGATACCGGGCTGACCCGGGTTGTGGCCGGTGGGGGTGTGGCCGCGAATACGCGGATGCGGGCGTCTCTGGCCGCGAGGACCGACCTGCAGGTCCGGTTCCCCTCACCGGAGCTCTGTACGGACAACGGCGCGATGATCGCGGGGCTCGGGTACCACCTGCTGCAGAGCGGCCGACGCGATTCGCTCGATCTCGATGCGAGCGCCCGTGTGGAGGGATTTCGCAGCACCTGCCCGTGAGCCGTTTGACAGAGCCGGAGTCTCATCATACCCTTGCCTGGCAATGGACACCTCCTTCAATCTCGACCCCGTGATCCGCAAGATCCCCGACTTCCCCAAGAAGGGGATTCTCTTCTACGACATCACGAGCATCCTCATGGACCCGAAGGCGTTCGGGTACTGCGTGTCTCAGATGGTCTCGCGGTACCGGTCCGCAGGCCTCGATGCGATCGCCGCGATCGAAGCGAGGGGGTTTCTCTTTGGGGCACCGCTGGCGCTCGAGCTCGGCCTGCCGCTGCAGCTCGTGCGGAAACAGGGCAAGCTACCCGGGCAGACCGTGAGTCTCACGTATGAGCTCGAATACGGGAGCGATACCGTTGAGATGCATCAACAGGATCTTCGCCGCGGCCAGCGCGTCCTGATCGTCGACGATCTGATTGCCACGGGAGGTACCGTTCGTGCGACGGCGGACCTGATTGAGCGTGCCGGCAGCTCGGTGCACGAGGTATTCAGCGTCATCGGATTGCCCTTCCTCGGGTACGTCGCGCGGCTCGCGCCGGTTCCGGTGCATACGCTTCTCACCTACGACTCCGAGTAAACGGGTTGACACCGGGCGTCCGGATTGGTATGGTACGGGCATAGATTTCCCGGTTGTGTAATGGTAGCACCGCAGATTCTGGCTCTGCTAGTGGGGGTTCGAGTCCTCCCCGGGAAGCGATAGATGCCCCCTTCGTCTATCGGCTAGGACGAG
>SKZO01000083.1 GCA_007127335.1 Spirochaetales bacterium
CGAGCGGCAGCAGGGACGTACCGCGCACGCTCTCGGGTACCGTCGCGCCAAAGGTTTCGCAGAGCGTCGGCACCAGGTCAATCGTCTGCGTGAGCGCCCGGCACCGTCCCGGGGGCGATCCCGGACGCGCGAGGAAGAACGGGATGCGGGCGAGCTCGTTGTAGTCGAACATGTAGTTCTTCGCCCAGTATCCGTGCTCGCCGAGCAGATGCCCGTGGTCGGTCGTGAGGATGACCTGCGTGTCCTTCCACAGGTCGAGCTCGTCCATCCGGTCCAGGAGCTTGCCGAGCCAGTGGTCGGCCATCGTGAGCACCGCCGCGTAGCGCCGCCGGATGTGCGCGACCGCCTGCTCGTCGTCGTGCTCCGGGTCGAGCGGCGCGTAGTCGGGCCAGTTGTACAGATAGCCGTCCCACTTGTCGTCGTACATCTCGAGGTAGCGGTCGGGGCAGTCGAAGGGCTCGTGCGGGTCGAAGACCTCGAGGTGGAGGTGCCAGTTGTCACTCTTTGCGTTGAGGTCGAGGAACTCGACCGCGCGGTTGAAGGAGCGCGGTGTCGAGTAGGAGAGATCGTCCTGCAAGTCGATCTGCGATCGGTTTCGCCAGTAGGCGCCGCGGGCGGCCCCCTTGCCGCGGGTCTCCGGAATGGGAGGCACGTCGACAACCGGCTTCCAGACGTCGCCTTCCTGACCGCGTTCGAACTCCCATGAATCGAACAAGCCGTGGTACCCCTCGCCGCCGGCGTGGAAGTAGTGGTAGTGGTCCGTGATCAGGTGGCTGTAGACCTGCCGCTGCTCGCGCAGGTGCGTCTGCACGCACTCGTCCCAAGGCTCAATGGGGCCCCACGGGGTCTCGAGGAACGAGTGCCGGCCGGTCATCATCTCCCGCCGCGCGGGCATGCACGGGAGCGACCCGGCGTAATGGTTCTCGAAGACGACCGAACGCGAGGCGAGGCGGTCGAGGTTCGGGGTCCTGATCCAGCTCTCGGCATAACTCGAGAGGTAGTGGCGGTTGAGCGAATCCATGAGAATGACGATCGACTTCATGGGTATCGAGTGTACAGCCGACGTCCGGTGCAGTACAACCGGCGTGCAGAGGCGGCCGATTGTCTGCCCCTTCCATCACTCGTACCTGCGCTCCCTGACGGCTGTGAGGTCCGCGTCGGTGAGCACGAGAAGGTAGACGCTGCCCTTCTCGTCGTCTTTCCGCCACTCAGCGTCGTTCACCGGGTGACGTGAGTACGCGGTCCGCCACTCCCCGTCGACGAGCGCGTCCACGGTGATGCGACTGAAGAAGAGCCCGGGAGAGAGCTCGGGAACGGTGAGCATACGTCCAACGGCGATCGTCGCGGACTCTCCCGGCCTGACCGGGCTCGGCATCGAGCGGACCACACCGTCATCACGCTGTACCCACGTAGCAGTGAGTGAGGAGGACGTCTCGTTGCGGAGAACGAACTCACTGTCGTCAACGAACCACCCGCATCCGGCAAGGACCACGGCCGCGAAGAGGACCAGGAGTCGACGCATCGGCACCCTCCGTGGACTCATTGTGCACCTTCGGCCGCAGACGCGCAAGCCGGCGCATTCGGGCCGGGGCCCCTCGACCAGACCTCCGGCCCTCTTCCCATCGCCCGACACTTGCGATAGCATGGCCCTTCACGTGTCCACTGGAGGGACAGGCATGAACATTCAGTCGGTAGTTTCCCAGCTCGAATACGAGCACGAACGATTCACCTCAGAACACCGTTTCGCAGACTGGCTCCTGTCGCGCGACAAGAAGCTCAGGACGCAATGGCAGGGCGTGTTGACCGAGATGACCGCGCGGGTCAACGCGAGTTTCGAGACCGGCAATGTGAACGCGGTCCGCACGGCCGTCCGCGCGGCGGAGGCCGAGCTATCCGGCCTTGGAGAGGTGGCGAAGACGTATACGGTCTACTGCGCGGGACACGCGCACATGGACATGAACTGGATGTGGGGCTGGCCGGAGACCGTAGCTGCCACGATCGACTCGATTACCACGGTGTTGCGGCTGCTCGATGAGTTTCCCTCCTTCGTGTTCAGCCAGAGCCAGGCGAGCATCTATTGCATCCTCGAGGAGTACCGACCCGACCTGCTCGAAGAGGCGAAGCGACACGTCGCTTCCGGGCGCTGGGAAGTGACCGCGAGCCACTGGGTTGAGACCGACAAGAACCTCGTGACCGGCGAGTCCCTTGCACGGCACCTGCTCTACACGCGGGCCTATATGGAGCGGCTCTTCGGCCTCTCGCCGGAGGACGTCCCGGTCGACTGGGCTCCGGACACCTTTGGACACGCACACACGGTCCCGGATTACCTCGTCCGGGGAGGCGTGCGCTTCGTCTATCTGCACCGACCGGGTTCCGACGACGGGCCTGCGAAGCCGGGCCTTTTCCGCTGGAAGGGCGCGGGCAAGTCTCAGGTGATCGTCCATAACGACATGTACTACGGGTATAACGGTGTTGTTGGGCCACACATTGGAACAGAGGTGCTCACCGCACGGGTCGAGGAGACCGGACTGCCGTTCGCGCTTTTCGTCTACGGTGTTGGGGATCACGGCGGCGGACCCACGAGAGCCGACGTCTCGCGAGCGATCGACATGGATCGCTGGCCGCTCTTCCCGGCGATACGGTTCTCCACCGCGAAGGCCTATTTCGAGCGGGTGGAGAAGGAAGCGAAGTCTCTTCCCGTTCTCGACCAGGAGCTCAACTACGAGTTTACCGGGTGCTATACCACGCAGACGCTGATCAAGCGTGCGAACCGGCTGGGCGAGCAGCGGCTGCTCTCCGCGGAGCTCGCATCGAGCCTTGCTTCACGTCTTGGATCGATGTCGTACCCGCGGGCCGTCTTCGAGGAGCGATGGCGCGATCACCTGTTCAGCCACTTCCATGACATCCTTCCCGGCAGCGGCGTTCACGACACGAGAACCTATACGCATGGGCTCTACCAGAAGATCGCCGCGGCGGCCGGGGCCGCTGAGACCCAGGCGCTTCGGCTGATAGCAGGCATGGTGGACACGAAGGATGCCGACGATGGCCCGGGGGCAGGCGAAGACCGGGTCCCGGCGCGCACGATGGGCGCCGGAGCAGGGCACGGGTCGCACGACGGCGGACTGAGCCACTACACGTACGCACAAAACGACCGGTCGCAGGCGATAGTGGTCTTCAACCATCTGGAGACTCCCCGCCGCGAGATCGTGGAGGCCGTGCTCTGGGACCAGGGGAGCGCCTGGGGGAAGGGAAAGGACCCGGGGCGGTTCACCGTGACCGGTCCCGATGGCTCAAGCGAGGAAGCACAACTCCTCGACGCCGGGGCCTACTGGGGGCACGAGTACCGTCGCGTGGCCTTTCCCGCGGACGTCCCCGGCCTCGGGTACGCGCGGTACATCGTGCGGCACGATCCTGACGTCCAGCGCAGCAGCAATCCCGCCCGGGCGTACGTTCGCGATCAGAGCGCGAGCGCCGCTTCAATGCACCTGGGGATCAGCAACGTGTGCAGCTACGCGGCGCACGAGCGCAGTCCGGAAGGCCTCGAGAATGAGTTTCTGAGGCTGGAGCTCGAGCCCACCACCGGCGGGATCAGGCGGCTCGTGCGCAAGCAGGGCGGCCAGGTCCTGATTGACCAGCCGACGCCGCAACCGCTGCTCTCCTTCGCAGTCGAACGGCCCGGGATCATGAGCGCCTGGCAGATCAACCACGTGATGCCTGCCGAGCAGCCGGTACTCGTCTCCCTCACGCGTGAGACCGATGGACCGCACGCGGCAAGTCTCGCCGCGAAGTATCGAGTCCGGAGCTCGGAGCTGACGCTCACGTACCGAGTCCATGCCGGGGATCCACTGGTGCACCTCAGTGTCCAGGGAACCTGGTTCGAGCGGGGCGGACCGGAGACTGGTACGCCGGTGCTGGGCCTGCGGTTGCCCACCACGATGACCGACGGTGCGACGTCGTACGAGATCCCCTTCGGCGCGATCGACCGGGAGACGCAGCACGGTGAGGAGGTTCCTGCGCTCGCGTGGGCGGCGGTGTCCGCCAGATCCGGAGGGCTCGCGCTCCTCAACGACAGCAAGCACGGCCATTCGTTCCGCGACGGAGAGCTCTCCCTGACGCTGATCCGAAGCAGCTACGCGCCGGACCCGCTTCCGGAGATCGGGGAGCACGCGATACGCTGCGCGCTCTACGGTTTCGACGGCCGGCCGGATCCGACTGGTCTCTCGCGAATGGCGGCCGCCTTCTGCCGGCCGCTCACGCTCGTCAACACGGACGCCCACGAGGGCGTTCTGCCGCCGGCAGGGTCCTTCGTCACGGTTGAGTCCGATCGCGCAGTAGTGAGCGGGATCAAGAACGCCGAGGCCTCGGACAGCATGGTGATGCGGCTCTACAATCCGAACGGATCATCGACGACCGCGACCGTGAGCCTCGATCCGAGCGTCGGCACTGTCTCAGCAGCCAGGCTCGTCGACCTGATGGAGCGGCCTCTCGACGGGGGTGAGATCCAGGTGAAGGGCGGGCGCGTGAGCGTCCCGGTCGATGCGCGCGGGATCGTGACCGTGATGCTCGAGGTGAAGAAGTAGGGTTCAGCGCCACTGCATGAGCGCGCTGTTCAGTGCCTCTTCGACCCGTCGTCGTGGATCGTGGAAATAGGCCATCCCATGGCCCGGCAGCATGAGATCCATGTCGGCCGTCGCGAACCGCCGTAACGACTCGAGGTAGGTCGGCTTGTCGAAATCGATCGATCCCGACCAGCCGAAGTCGCCGGCAAGCAGCGTTCCTATGATGTCGCCGCTGAAGACGATCCGGCGCCCTTCGTGCTCGAAGAAATACGCCGTGCAGCCCATGGTGTGGCCCGGAAGGTGCATGACGCTGAAGGTCACGTCGAGCAGTGAGAGCGTGTCACCGTCGCAGACCGTTATGTCGACGGTGCACGGGACGAACTCCTTGTGGTAGAGATAGCCGCAACACCGCTCGTCGCCGACTGCTATCGCCTCTGCGGTTTCCTCGTGCGCGACGAGCTTCACGCCCTCGTTCTTGAGGATGTGCGCCGCGCCGGCATGATCGAGATGCGCGTGCGTGAGCAGACAATAGCGAACAGTCGCGGGGTCGAGGCCCCAGTACCGCATGTTAGCGCGAATCTGGTCGATCGTATCGCCGCATCCACAGTCGACGAGGATGATGCCGCCCGGCCGC
>SKZO01000250.1 GCA_007127335.1 Spirochaetales bacterium
ACGAGCACGCGACTGCGTGGGGCTGTCCGGCTTCGTGTGTGAGCAGGCATGAAATTCCTCACCGAAATGGAGGTAAAATATTAAGTGGAGATTATCACATCGCACAGATCGTGTCAAGCGGCGCCTCCGTGCCACATCCTCGGGCCGTCCGCATCCGTCTCCGGGGACTTCACTCCGGCGGGCGGTTCTGCTACGATGCCGCATGGTCAAAATCACCTTTATTGGGGCAGGGAGCACGGTCTTTGCCAAGAACATCCTTGGCGACACGATGCTCACCCCTTCACTCCAGGACGCGCACATCGCGCTCTACGACATCGACGCCGACCGCCTCGACGAATCGCGGATGATGGTGGAGAATCTCAACGCCTCGATCAACGAGGGGCGTGCGACGGTCACCGCGCATCTCGGGATAGAGAACCGAAAGGCCGCGCTCAAGGACGCGACCTTCGTCGTCAACGCGATCCAGGTGGGAGGGTACCGTCCGAGCACGGTGATCGACTTCGAGATCCCCAAGAAGTACGGACTGCGCCAGACGATCGCGGATACGCTCGGGATCGGCGGGATCTTCCGCGGACTGCGGACGATCCCCGTGATGGTCGACTTCGCCCGCGAGATGGAAGAGGTCTGCCCGCAGGCGCTGCTGCTGAACTACACGAACCCCATGGCGATCGTGACCGGCGCGGTCCTGCAGGCGACGGATGTCGCGACCGTTGGCCTGTGCCACAGCGTGCAGGCGTGCGTGCCCGGGTTGCTGCGCTCGCTCGACATGGAGGAGCTCGTTGATCGCACGCAGTGGAGCATCGCCGGCATCAACCACATGGGGTGGCTCCTCGAGCTCACCGCTGACGGCCGGGACATCTACCCCGAGGTGCGCAGGCGTGCGTTCGCGAAGAACGACGCGGCCGTCGAGGCGGGTGAGACCCACTGGGACATGGTGCGCTACGAGATCATGCGGCACTTCGGCTACTACGTGACGGAGAGTTCCGAGCACAGCGCGGAGTACTCGCCGTACTGGATCAAGGCGGGATACCCGCAGCTCATCGAACGGTACAATATCCCGCTCGACGAGTACCCGCGGCGCTGCGAGCGCCAGATTGAGAACTGGGCGAAGCGCAAGGGTGAGATCGTCAATAACGCGTCGCTCAGCCACGACCGGACGCACGAGTATGGTTCGGCCATTATGGACGCAGTTGTGACCGACGTGCCGACGCGCATTCACGGCAACGTCCTGAACAAGGGGTCGATCCCCAATCTGCCCGACGACGCGGTCGTCGAGGTCGCCTGCCTCGTGGACCGGAACAAGGTGCAGCCCACGTTCTTCGGGCCGCTGCCCGCGCAGTGCGCCGCGCTCAACATGACGAACATCAACGTGCAGCTCTTGACGATCGAGGCGGCGCTTACCGGGAGCCGCGAGCGGGTCTACCAGGCCGCCTACCTCGATCCGCATACCGCCGCGGAGCTTCCGCTTTCGGAGATCCGCGCCCTTTGCGATGAACTGATCGGGGCGCACGGCGAGATGCTGCCGCCGTTGAAATAGTTGCCAGAGAGAAAAAGGAGCCAAGAATGGGGAAGCCGATCGCACTGGAGCTGTACACCGTACGGCAGTCGCTGCAGAACGAGGCCGATTTCCGCGAGGCCATGGTCAGGACGAAGGCCGCCGGGTACGCCGCGGTTGAACTCGCCGGGGTCAGCCCGGATATCCCGGCGGCCGCGATCAAAGCGGCCCTCGACGACGTCGGTCTCGAGTGCATGGCCACGCAGGCGGGCCTCGACTCGCTCACCGACAACCTCGCGCAGACCATCGCCGACCTCCGAACCCTCGAGTGCACACACACGGCGCTCGCCGCGGGCCCCGGGAATATGCGGTCGGCCGAAGGGTACGCGGAGCTCGCCCGGATCCTGACCGAGGCCGGACGCAAGCTCGCCGATGAGGGCATCAAGCTCGCCTACCACAATCACGCCTTCGAGTTCGAGCGCTACGGTAGCCGCACCGGCTTCGATATCCTCTACGAGGAGTCGGACCCGCGCTACCTCGAGGCGAAAATCGACACCGCCTGGGTGCAGAAGGCCGGTGCGGACGTCATCTCGTGGATACGCAAGCTCGCGGACCGAATGTCGGTCATCCACTTCAAGGACTACACGATCGTCGACAACGAGATCGTGCTCGCCGAAGTGGGCGAGGGGAATCTGAACTGGGACGGGATTATCGAGGCGAGCAAGGCCGCCGGCGTGAAATGGTACGTCGTGGAGCAGGACACCTGCCGCCGCGATCCGTTCGAGTCGATCAAGATCAGCTACGACAATCTGCAGGCGCTGCTGTAGCAGACCGCAGGAAGAGACGGGAACCGGCCTGCCGGCCGGTTCCCCCGCGGCTACTTCATGAACTTCGAGACGAAGGGCGAGGTTTCGCCCCTTCGCAGGAAGTGTCCGGACGGGCCCTCTCCCAGGAACTCGGAGAACCATGACTCGTGCTCGATCTCCTCGTTGAGAATCGCGAGTGCGAGGTCGTAGGTGCGGTGGTCCTTGCCGGCGGTCATGTTGCAGATCTCTGAGTACCCTTGGACAGCGCACCGCTCGGCGCCTACGAGGACCTCGAGGATCGCCTTTACGTCGGTGGGGTCCTTCGGGAGTCGGGCCGGCGGACAGGCGGACACGTCATGGAACGCCTTCATGTCGCCGGGAAGCTCGCCACCGAGCTCGTAGATTCTGGGGACCAGCGCCTCAAAGTGGTTGCGGTCCTCGATGCGGGCCGTCTCCGCGATCTCCTTGACCCCTTCGCCCTCCAGTCCAATCAGGTTTACCCGGAGGATCGTGTAATAGTAGAAGGTCGTCAGCTCCGCCGACGCGTTTTTCACCAGGAGCTCGACAAGCTTGTCGACGTCAACCCCGGCCTTCTCCACCATCTCTCGTGCTACTCGTGCCATTGTGGCCTCCTCAAAAAAAGTATTCTCCAGCGACAAGTCGCTTGGATTCAAAACTCGGAACGATTCTCGTTTTGGGGCTAGACAGAACGTCATGCCGGTTCTCTGCAACGATCGCAGATTCCAAAGAACTCGATCCGGTGACGCCGGACGGCAAACGACGTCGCCTCCCGGACCCTCTCGTTCAACGCATCGTCCACCGGGATGTCGAGATCGACGATCGCTCCACATCCCTCGCAGACGAAGTGGTAGTGCGGCGCCACCTTCGCTTCGAACCGGTCGAAGGTGCTGCCAAAGTCGATCTTCGCCGCGAGTCCCTGCTCGATGAGCACCTGCAGGTTGCGGTAGACGGTTCCCATACTCAGGTTGGGAAACTCATCCTTGAGGCGCTGGTAGATCCAGTCCGCCGTCGGGTGAGCGTCCGTGCTGCGCAGGATCTCGAGAATGCGCTCCCTCTGCCTGCTGCGCTTGTACGGCTTCGCCCTGATGCTTCACCCCTTTTCAAAAATCGGAACTATTCCTATCATAGTTCGTGATCCGTCTTCCGTCAAGTGACACGCGTCGAGTTTGCGGGTACCATTGACCGATGAGCCTGACGCCACGCGACCGTATTCGACGAGTTCTCACTGGTGAGCCGCCGGACCGGCCTCCCGTCGACCTGTGGCACACGGCAGAGGTCGGCGCCGCGCTGCGCGCGCACACGAAGACGGGCAGCGACCTCGAGATGTACCGTGCGCTGGGGCTGGACAAGATCTACTGGTCCTTCGTGGACTACCGCCGTCCGGATGGCGGTCGGGCCGACTCGCAGGTTGGCGCCTCCTCGGCAGCCGCAGGCTCGCACGCCGGCGACGACGAATCTGATGTGCCGGCGCGCACGACCTGGGGCGTTCCGCTCCGCGGGATCGAGGCCGGAGCGGCGCACTACGACGAGTTCAGCGATGCGCCCATGCGCGACTGCGAAGACCCGGCTGCGGTCGACGACTACCCGTACTGGCCCGATCCGGACTCTTTCGCCTACGACGAGGCGCTCGAAGACGCGCAGCGTGCTTCGGCCCACTTTGCGGTGATGGGCCCCTGGGTCTCGTTCTACGAGATCTACTGCCAGCTGCGGGGACTCGAGCAGGCGCTGATGGACCTCGTGCTCGCGCCGGCGCTCGTTGAGGCGATTCTTGACCGCGTGGAGGCGATCCAGACCGAGGTCATGAAGCGGCACCTCGAGCGCTCGGCCGCCTACCTTGATCTCGTTTTCGTGAGCGACGACATGGGGACGCAGACGGGCCTGCTCATGTCGCCGAAGATATGGGCGCAGCATTTCCGCGCGCGGATGCGCCGATGGTGCGATCTCATCCACTCGTACGGCCTCAAGGTCTTCTACCACACCGACGGAGCGGCCGAGCCGCTGATTCGTCCGCTCATCGAGTGCGGGATCGACGTGCTCAACCCCATCCAGCACGTCTGCCCGGGCATGGACCCCGCCCGCCTCGCCCGCGAGTACGGCAAGGACGTCGTCTTCCACGGAGGGGTGGATAACCAGCGGGTGCTGCCCTTCGGGACGCCGGAGGAGGTGCGGGCCGAGGTTCGGATGCTCGGCGATACCCTCGGTCGCGGCACGAAGGGGTTCATCTGCTGCTCCTGCCACAATGTCCAGGCCGGCACGCCCGTTCCGAACATCCTCGCGATGATCGAGGCCGCGAAGGAGGGATGAGGTGCCGCGCGCCTACGCGCCCGGGTCAAGGTAGACGCCCAGCTCGCGGAGAACTGCCGGCGCGGCGCTCTCGGTGATGCGCAGGCGGATCCGGCGGGTTCTGCGCCGCTCGCCGTGGACGAGGCGCCGCGAGCCGATGCTCCGGCCGCGGGCGATTTCCCTCCACCCGCCGCGGTCCACGTCGATCGCGTACCCGCGTACCCGCTGTCCGAGCCCGATCGCTTCGCGTACGCTCACCGTCGTGAAATCCACTTCGCGGCCGAAGTCGAGTACGACGTCGGCCTGCAGCTCGTCTGAAGCCCAGTACGAGTCGCAGTCGCCGTCTATGAGGTTCGCCGCCCCAAAAAGCGGATCGTCGCCACGGGTGGAGGTAGCAGTGACCGCGGCTGGGGCCGCGGCTGGGGCCGCCGCGGGCACCCGCGGGTCCGCTGTGGCGAGGTTGTGCGCGAAGAGGCGGTCGACCCGTGCGCGGAAGCCGCGCAGCGAATCGACGTCGGTCTCGTGGATGCGGCCCCTCCGGTCGGGCGGAAGGTTCAGCAGGA
>SKZO01000396.1 GCA_007127335.1 Spirochaetales bacterium
ATACTGGTGATGAAGTCGGCGATCTTGCCGGGATGGTCGATGTTCACCATGTTCAGGCGCATTTCCTCGCTGAAGAGGTTGTTGTTCTCGCTGATCTGCTTCATCTCGCTGATCAGGCTCCGGGTGAGCGCCTTCACTTCGTTGCTCGTATCGTTCTGGTCCTCGAGGTGTTCGACCGCAGCGACGATCGGCGTTGCGTTCTTGAGGATCTTCTTGACGCGAAACCTCTTCACCGTGGAGATGAAGATGTTGTAGCCGCCGTCCGGCAGGTTGATGCGCTTGGCGATTTTCGCCGCGGTGCCGACCTCGTGGAGATCGTCGCCGGTGGGGTTCTCATCGTCCGGTTGCCTGGTGAGCACGAGCCCGATCATGCTGTTGGTATTCATCGCCTCTTCGATCGCGGCGATATCGTTGCGATCCCGTACCATCACGGGCGTGAAGACGCCGGGGAACATCGGCTTTCCGGACAGCGGGATGACCACGAGACGGTTCGGGAGAATGCTGTCGGCGGGTATGATCATCCGCTGATTCTGAGTGTCCATGGAGCTCCTTCTTCTCGAGTGATGTATAATTAGGGTATGGAGCCCAATGAGGCGGAGTCAAGCAGGACGAGTGACCGATGACCCGGACACGCGCGACCGATGCGATCGTGCTCAAGAACAGCAGGATCGGTGAGATACACAAGGGAGTCGTCCTGCTGACCGCCGCGGATGGACTCGTGCGCGCGATCGCGCACGGAGCATACTCGCAGAAGGGCAAGCTGCGAGGTACCACGAATCTCTTCTGCTGCGGCACCTGCTATCTCTATACGGATCCGGCGAGAGACTCGACCAGGATCACCGACTTCGATGTGCGCGAGTACCACCCCGGGATCCGCGAAGACCTCGCGAAGTTCTACACCGCGAGTCTGTGGGCTGAGAGCATTCTCAAGACCTACGCGACCGGGGGTGAGGCGCAACGACTCTATGACCTGCTCGTCGCGGCGATGGACGAGCTGCAAAGGCGCGAAGCGAGCGAGGCTCCGCTGGTGAGCGTCCACTTCGTCTGGAGATTCCTCGAATACAGCGGACTTCAGCCCGACCTGCGCCACTGCGCCGTTTCCGGAGAGTTCCTCGCAGAATCGGAGCCAATCTACTTCTCCGCCCGTGAGGGCGGGTTCTGCTCGCGCGGCCACGCCTCCGAGGACATGCCGGTCTGGCAGCCCGGGGCCGTCGCCTACCTCAGGCACGCCGGACGACTCGCGCTCCGCGACGCCCTGCGCGTCGTGCCGCCGCCCGCCTCCGTGCCGCGTATCAGGCGTGTGCTCTACGCGATTCTCGAGGATCACGTCGACTCGCCTCTGAACGCATTGCGATCCGGATCAGGCATTCTGTAGCGCCCCGCGCGGTTCCACGAGATTGCGTTCAGGACAAGCGTCGGCGACATTCGCCCGGTATTCTCTCACAGGGGGCTTCATGGTATCCTCGACGCATATGAGAACCGTGGATCTGATCGCGAAGAAGCGGGACGGGGGAGCGCATACTCGCCGCGAGATCGAGTACCTGGTGAACGGGTATGTGGACGGTTCGATTCCAGACTACCAGATCTCCGCGTGGCTTATGGCGGTCTGTCTCTCGGGAATGAGCGCCGCCGAGACCGGTTCGCTGACGAGGGCCATGATCGATTCGGGATCGACCATGGACCTCTCCGGGCTCGCCGGGCCCCTGGTCGACAAGCACTCCACTGGAGGAGTGGGGGACAAGGTGTCGCTGATTCTCGCTCCCGTAGCGGCGGCCTGCGGCCTGCAGGTCCCCATGATGAGCGGCCGCGCGCTCGGCCATACCGGCGGCACTCTGGACAAGCTCGAGAGCATACACGGGTATTCCACGAAGATGGATGTAGCCGGGTTTTGCCGGGTCATCGATGAGTGCGGGTATGCGATGACCGGGCAAAGCGAGGACATCGTGCCCGCGGATCGGCTTCTCTACGCGCTGCGGGACGTGACGGCGACCGTCGAATCGATTCCGCTGATCACCGCGAGCATCATGAGCAAAAAGTTCGCCGAAGGCGCAGAGTCGCTCGTCTTCGACGTGAAGACGGGTTGCGGCGCCTTCATGAAGAGCCTTGACGACTCGCGGACGCTTGCCGAATCGCTGGTTGAGACCGGGCGCAGTCTGGGGAGAGGGGTGGTCACCGTTATCACCCGGATGGATGAGCCGCTGGGCCACATGGTGGGAAACTACCTCGAGGTCGAGGAGTCGATGCTCTGCCTCGCCGGTGACGCCCTGCGGCCCGGCTACGCGCCGCCGGCCGATCTCATGGAGGTGACGCTTCGGCTGACGGCGTGGATGCTCGTGGCGGGCGGGATCGCCTCCTCGGTCGACGAGGCGGAATCCCGATGCCGGGAAGCGATCGGCGACGGGAGGGCGTACGAGTGCTTCCGCCGCAACGTCTCGAGTCAGGGGGGCGATCCCGACCGGCTCGAATCGGAGGTCGGCGCTCGGCGTGCCCCCTGCTCCCGCGTGATCAGCGCGCCGCGCGGCGGCGTTCTCACCGAGATAGACGCCTACACGGTCGGGACGGCCGGCGTGGGCCTTGGCGTGGGGCGCAACCGGACCGAAGACGAGGTGCTCGCCAATGTAGGCGTCGAGCTCGCGCGGAAGGTCGGGACCGCGGTGGGCCGTGGGGACACCCTCTGCACCGTGTACGGCGAAACCGAAACGGCAACGGATCAGGCCGTTGAGTCGATCGCCCGCGCGTTCCGCATTGGAGACGACGCACCGCAGCGATCACCATTGGTCGTTGAGGAGCGCTCGGCGCTATGACCTGGAACAAGAGACCTGTCGACGCTGCGCGGGTGAAGGAGCTTGCCGCTGCCTTCGGTCTCGATCTGCTCTCCTCCGCGATCTTCGTGCGTCGGGGGATCAGCTCGCCGCGGCGACTCCAGTTCTACCTCGAGGACGACCTGCGGTTTCTCCACAATCCCTTCCTCTTCGACGAAATGACCGACGCGGTACAGCGGATTCAGCAGGCTGCGAGCGAGGGCGAGCGGGTGCACGTCTACGGCGACCGTGACGTCGACGGGATCACCAGCACGGTGTTGATGACTGAGGCACTCACGAATATCGGGCTCGAGGTAACCTGGGGCGTTCCTATGGGCGATGACCCCTATGGACTCACCACAGAGCTGGTGGAATCACTCGCGGCGCAGGATGTGACACTGTTGATCGCAGTGGACTGCGGGACCACGAACGTCACCGAGATCGCGCTCGCCGCGGATCTCGGGATCGATACGATCGTAATCGATCATCACAACCCGCAGGATGAGCTTCCGCCGGTGGTAGCTCTCATCAACCCGAAGATGGCCGACTCGAGCTATCCCTTTGAGGGGCTCTGTTCGGTCGCGCTCGCGAGCAAGGTCAGGTACGCACTCGGCTTCGCGCACACCGACTTCTTCAACCAGCCGCTCTGCCTGCTGAATGCGCGTCCAGGGAACGAATCGATCATCATCGAGGCAATCAGGATCGAGAACATGGTCGAGATCGATCGGATCAGCGAGAGTCTGGTTCCCGGCGTGCTGGACGTCGAGCATTCGCGGCTCGCCGAGTTCCTGCAGGGAGTTGCGATCCTTGTCTACGACGCGCCCGCGCAGGAGCAGATGCTGCGCCGGGCTTTCGGCTCGAACGTCGAGGTGAGTACCGTCGACGTGGCGCCCGAGATGTGGAAGCTCTTTCCGTCGCTTCGCGGACGGTCGCTGCTGCGGCTGCGCGGTGAATCGCGGCTTTCGCGGTACAATGGACGGGAGCCTTCAGAGATCGACGTTTTTCTGAGTCTCTTCACGACCTTCGTCCATCGACGCGAGGCGGCGCTCCTCGACGACCTCGTTGCAACGCTCGATCTCGTCGCGCTCGGCACGCTTGCCGACATGATGCCGCTCGAGGACGAGAATCGGATTATCGTGAAGCACGGTCTTCGTAGGATGAGCGAATCCCCGAGGCCGGGGCTGCGATCGCTGCTCGAGCGGCAGAAGCTGCGCGGGAAGACCATCCTGGCACGCGACGTGGGATGGCTGGTTTCGCCGGTCATCAACGCCTCAGGTCGCATGGGAGAGCCGGACCGCGCGGTCCGGCTGCTGCTTACCACGGATGAGCGGGAGCGCGACGAACTGGCGGATTCCGTCATCGGGCTGAATGTCCAACGAAGAGCGGTGGGCGAGCAGGCGTGGGCTCTCGTTCAGGAACAGGCGCGAGAGAGTCTCGCCGACCACGAGGGAAGGTTCATCCTGGTGCACCATGATGCGATTCACCGCGGGGTGACGGGTATCGTGGCCGGGAGGCTCGCACGCCACTACGGCGCTCCGGCCGCCGTCATCTCCCTCTTGCCGGGCGGCGCGGTGGGCAGTGTTCGCACGGCACGGGGCATGGTTGTCACCGACCTGCTCTCCCGCTGTCAGGATCTGTTGTCCGACTGGGGCGGGCATGATCAGGCGGGGGGGTTTCGTCTCGACGTGGCGCAGATTGCCTCGCTCGAACGGCGTCTGCGCGAGGTCATCCCCTCCCTGTCGCTCGAGGAAGAAGCCGAGTCGTCCATCGAGATCGACGCGGAGCTCACTCCGGATCTGCTGACCCTCAAGCTGCTCGAGATCGTGCGCCTGTTCGCCCCGTTCGGACAGGAGAACCCTCCGCTCGCCTTTCTCGTCCGTGGACTTCGCATCCTCGATCTCTCGTTCATGGGCAAGACGCAGGAGCATCTGCGTCTGACGTTCGACGCCGGAGCGAGCAAATGGCCTGCGGTGTACTGGAGCGCAGCCGAGAAGGTCGGCAGGTCGTTCGGCCCAGACGATCTGGTGGACGCGGTCGTGAACGTAGGGATGAACTTCTACCGCGGTACGGAGACACCCCAGCTGACCGTGCTCGACGTGCGTCGCAACGGGCAGTAGTTTGAGGAGTGGGTAGTCACATGCATCGTACCGTGATCATACCGATTCTCCTTTTCGCGACCCTTACCGCTACGGCGGAGTCGCATCCCGACGCCTCGCTCGAGCGTGCCGGTGCCGAGCTCACGGAGGGGCGAACCGGGGATTCTGCGGCGTCCTCACCCGTCGTCATCGCACCCGATGCGGCGGCTCCCGGCTCTCTCCTGCGAGTAGCGACGACCGGCAGGCCGACCGTCAGTCG
>SKZO01000286.1 GCA_007127335.1 Spirochaetales bacterium
ATCAACAGAATACTCAGCTTCTTCATTGAATTCCTCCTCGAAGCTTCAGGGGCTTGAGCCAACGACCCAAGGTAATCCCCCCAATCTTAGGATTTGTCGCTCAGTATAGCCGAGCCCCAAAAGGGTGTCAAGCGTTTCCACGCTTTGTTGCGGGCGCCATATCTGTATTCGGCACAAAGATTTCCGGACCTTCTCGATTGGGTTTTCGGTCGGCGGCCGAAAAACGCACAGGAGCGGAGCCTCTGTGGTATCCTGATCGGGAGGAGCGACCATGGGCGACCGGAGTCGGCGCGCACGGGCCGACTGGACGACATTCGAAGCCGCCGGGCGCGATCTGGAGGCGCGGGCGCGGGCGCTCGGGCTCGAACGGGAAGAGCTCGCGGCGCAGATCGAGCCGCTCGAGCTCGCGGTCGAGGGCGGCTGCCTCGAATATAAGCGGCAGGCCCTGAGAACGGCCTTCCGGGCGATCGAGGAGGCGCGCTACCGATCGCTCCCGAGCGCGCAGATCGCCGCGCACGCTCGGCAGTTCGGCGTGTACGCGTATGTGGCAACGATCCAGAGACTCATGGCCGACGGCACGATTCAGATCCGCGACCATCAGCCCTCCGGGCCCGCGGAAGCGGCGAGCGAGCCGGAGCTCGACGTCAAGAGGATCATCGCGGAAATTCAGGAGCGGGTGAAGAGCGATCCGGCGCTGCGGGTGCGGCAGCCGGTGAAGAACATCCTGATGCAGCTCTCGCGGTACACGCGTGAGCTCGAGCAGTTCAAGGAGATCACCGCGCGGACCCCCGCGGAGAAGCGCGGCGGGATCGCGGAGAACTTCCGGCGCACGACCGAAGAGATCTTCGCGAGCATCCGTCGCAACTACGAGCAGCTGCTGCGGGAGGAGCGCGCGGCGCCCTCAGGGCCCCGGCATATCCTGCTTCGCATCCCCGTGAAGCCGCTCGCGGGCCTCTACCTGAAGCAGGCCCGCGCGGCGATGGAAGTCCGCTCCGGCCTCATATTCGCCCGCGAGGAACAGCAGGGCACACGCGAGATGCTCCTCACCCTCGCGGACCACCGCGAGCAGATGATCGCGATGGTCGACGAGGAAGAGGCGAGCTATCTCCAGCTCTCCGGCACGAAAGGACTCGCGCAGCAGATGGCGCGCGCCTTCGCGCAGGAGCTCGCGAAGCGGATCGAGCGCGAGACCGAGGTCTACTGATCGCGGAGGAACGGATTGACCACGACGGTCCCGCCAAAGTCCTGCCCGTCGTTCAGGTCCTCGGTGAGGACCTTCGTGCAGCCGAGGCCTCTCGCGGCTTCCACGACGGCCGCGTCCCAGTACGAGATCTGCCATCGCGCTGAGGAAGCCGCCGCTCGTCGCATGAGCTCTGCCGTGATGTCTTGAACCGGGTAGCGAAACCAGGTGGCGATCAACGCAATCGCGTCTTCGCCTGTAAGGGCGCCGGACCGTCCCGGGTGCGTAGCCTGCACGTAGAACTCCTGCAAGACCTGGACGGAGAGAGCAAGGTCGGCATGGCCGAGCAGTTCGGCAGCGATCTCTGCCTTGGCAGCCTCAGCGGGAACCACACTGATGCTGTAGAGGAGGACGTTCGTGTCAACGAAGCGCATCGCGGTCGTGCACCTCATCGCGGCTCAGGCGGTCGCGAGCGCCGAAACTACAGTCCCGTGCCGCGAGCCGGAGGCGCAGCGCCTGCTCCTCCGCTCTCAGGCGCTCGAACTCGGTCTCCGATCCGGCGATCTCGTTGAGCGCGGCGCGAACGAGGCCTGAAACCGACGTGTTCATCAGCGCGGCTCGAATCCGAGCCCTGTGATACGTCTCTTCGTCCACAGAAACTGTGATGTTCTTCACAATCTCACAGTATTGAAGCTGCCGCACGCCGTCAAGGAGTGCGTGCGGAACCCCCAAGCCGCTCCGCCGCGTCCTTCACGAGCTGGCTGCGGCCGCGGCGGCAGACGAGGACGCGGCCGTTCTTCACGATCACGTGGAGGTCGCTCACGCCGCAGACGGCGACCGGGAGGTCCGAATCGATGTGGTTCCCCGTCGCCTCGATCTCCGCGACCGCCGCGCCGGACGGTCGGTCTCCGCCCGGAGCGAGCCGCGCGACCTCGTCCCAGCTGCCCACGTCGCTCCAGTTGAAGCTCGCCGGGACGACGGCGACCCGGTCGCTGCGTTCGAAGAGCGCGTAGTCGACGCTGATCCTGGGGAGCGCCTCGTAGAGCGGGAGCAGGAGGTCGGGGTCAGCCTGGCGAGCGCCGTCGGGACGCGCGGATACCGCGATCGCCCCCATCGTCGCAAAGGGCTCGGCGACCTCGGGCGCGTGCCGCTCGAGCTCGGCCGCGAAGAGCCCGAGCGTGAAGCAGAACATCCCGGAGTTCCAGAAGTACCCGCCGTCGGCAAGGTAGCGTTCGGCGGTAGACGCATCGGGCTTCTCCCGGAATGCGCGCACGCGCGCGGGAGCCGCCTCCGGGCGCTCGTCGCGCCCGATCGGCTCGCCGGCCTGGATGTACCCGTAGCCGGTCTCCGGGCGCGTGGGGGGGATGCCGAAGCAGACAAGGAAGCCGTCCCGGGCCGCCCCCGCCGCGACGCCCGCGTCCGAGGCAAAGGCGCTCACCGGCTCGACCACATGGTCGGCGGTCAGCACGAGCACCGCGGCGTCCGCGCCGCACTCGTCGCGCAGGAAGGCGGCACCGAGCGCTATCGCCGGCGCCGTGTTTCGCCCCACCGGCTCCGGCAGGTAGACAACCCGGCCGGCGATCCCGGGAAGCGCGCCGGTCGCGAGCTCGCGGACATCGGCGGCGATCCCAGCGACGTGATCGCGGTGCGTGACGATCGCGATGGGCCCCGACGGCGTCGCGGCCGCCGCCCGGAGGAGCGCCTGCTGGATGAGGCTGTGCCCGCCGCCGGGGCGCATAAGCTGCTTTGGCTGCGCCGGGAGCGAGGCCGGCCAGAGCCGGGTTCCCGAGCCGCCTGCGAGAATCATCGTTGCGTCTGCCATGCCGCTACTGTATCATACGACCATGGCAAGCAGCTTCACTCTGGCGATGTATCCGTGGGTCTATAAGGCAAAGTATACCGACGCCGGTTCCTGGGACGAGATGTACGACGAAAAGCCTCACCGCAGCCCGCAGGAGGAAGCTGCGCTGCCGGTCGAGGAGCGCAGGACGCTACTCAACGCGCGGAACTCGTTTCCGGAGCTCCCGCTCGTGAACTACACGACCCAGTACGGCATGGGCTGTTTCGAGGGCCTGAAGGCCTTTCCCCAGGCCGACGGGTCGCTCAAGGTCTTCCGGCCGCAGGAGAACGGGATCCGGATGGCCCGCTCCATGGAGGGGCTCACGATGCCGGCCTATCCGGCCGATCTGTTCACCCGCGCCTGCGTGGAGGTTACGAAGCGCAACCTCAAGCTCGGATACCGGGCGAACTACGACCCGGCCTGGGAGAAGAACGACTTCGTCGACGGACACGCCGTCTACATCAGGCCCTTCTCCTACTCGGAGCCCGGAATAGGGCTCAACCTCTGCGCGAAGCCGTGGGTTATCATCGTGGAGACCGAGGTGGGAAGCTACTTCGACCCGGAGGCGAGCGCGAAGGCAATCACGACGGACAAGATCCGTGCCTTCCCGGGCGGCACCGGCTGGATCAAGTGCGACGCGAACTACGTCGTCCCCACCCTCACGAAGAAGGCCGTGGAGAAGCGCGGCTACATGGAGGCGATCTTCCTCGACGCGACCGAACGCCGCTACGTGGAGGAGGGCTCGAGCTGCAATATCTTCTTCCTCCTCTCCAACGGCACGCTCGTCACGCCGTCGCTCGAGGACACGGTGCTTCCGGGCATCAACCGCAAGAGCGTGATAGAGATCGCGCAATGGAAGGGAATCCCCGTGGAGGAGCGGCGCATCACGATCGACGAGGTGATGGACGACGCGGTGGAGTGTTTCGTGACCGGAACGGCCGCGGGGGTCGCCCATATCGAATCGGTCGAGCACCAGAGCGCAACACGCGTGTTCCGCGACGGCAAGGTGGGCGAGATGACCCATACGCTTCGTTCGATCCTCAAGGGCATCCAGTACGGGACGGTGGAAGACCGGTTCGGGTGGATGGTGAGCGTGTAGCCGGCCCCGCGCCGGGCGCGCGGCCACAGAAGACCGTCAGAAGACCAGGTCGTCGAGGTCCTCCGGGATCTCGTTGTAGATCTGCATCTCGAACTCGGGACGGGGATAGAGCGCCTCGCGCTGATTGAGGAAGGCGAGATCCACCGACCCCGGGCGAACGAGGGTCCCCGGGTCGCGCCGGTAGTTGGTCGCGAGCTCGGTGGAGCGCGTGAGGTAGACGAGCCCCCGGGAGTATCGCGGGGGCTCCCCGGTCTCCTCGTAGAGACGGTGCAGCGTGACTCCAAGGTTGTTGTAGCCACGGTAGAGGTATTCAATCACCGACTGGTGCGCGGGATCCTCGTCCACGAGCAGCGTACGGATCGCGGCGCGCTCACGCTCGGCCCGGTCGAGCAGCTCGCGGAAGTAGGCCTCCGCGGCAAAGTAGTTGCGCCGCTGGAAGTTGGTGTTCGCCGTCGCCCAGATGAGCGCGTTCGTCTGCGCGCCCGGGTCGCGAGCCGCCGCGCGGAACTCGCGCAGAGCCTCGTCGAAGCGGCCGGCGCGGTAGTGGACGAAGCCCTGCTTGTAGTCGAGGTCCGCAGTGGAATAGCCGGCCTCTTCCGCGCGGGTGAACTGCACGAGCGCCTGCTCGTACTCGCGTCCTACGTAGTAGAAGATATCGCCAAGCCGGGCGTACGCCCGGGCGAGTACGGCGTCGGCCCCAAGAATCCGACGTCGGCGTCCCTCCTCAAAGAGGTTGATCGCCTGCGTGAACGATTCCTGCGCGTCAAGGTAGAGGCCCGCTTCCACGAGGTTCTCGCCGATCCGCGTATGCGTGTCTACGAGCATCGCGCGCCGCCGGGGCGTGAAGGGAATCGCATCCGCGAGCAGCCGACGTGCGGTAGCGAGCGCGAGCTCCTCCTCGCCAAAGGCGTGCACGGAGCGATAGTAGCGGGCGAGATGGTAGTGAAGCTCCGGGATCGTGCGGTCCACATCGAGCGCGCGGAAGACGATGTCCTCCACGTCGCCGAGCATTCCCTTGTCAATGAGGTAGCC
>SKZO01000371.1 GCA_007127335.1 Spirochaetales bacterium
CCCACCCACCAGGCCGGAAGCGCGTAGGAGACCGCCGATCCGTACGAGATGATCCGGTCGATTCGGGAGCCGACCCGGGTTGCCAGGCGCGTTCCCACAGCGATGCCCGCGACCGCCGTGATCGCCATCGCGGTGGTGAGCAGGATGACCGTGTTCGGGATGCGTTCGAGGACGATGTCTGCTACCCGGTTGCTGCCCCGGAAGCTGCGCAAGCTGTGCGCCTCACCAAGGTCGAGCGTGAATACGCGCGCAACCATCGCGGGGATGCGGGTAAACCACGGCTCGTTGAGGCCGTACGCCTCCTCGAGCTCCGCGCGCTGTGCGGCGAGCGCCGCTTCGAGCTGGTCCGGATCACGAATCGTTTCTGCGAGGCCGCCGCGGATGCCGCGCAGCTGCTCGCCGATCACGGCCTCGAGCATCCGGTCCGAGTATCCGGTCGCTCCGAGCGTCACGACCACGAGGATCTGTACCGCGACCAGCACGCCGAGCATCGTCAGGCCGCGGATCACCAGCCTTCGAAGCAGCACGGGCCCTCCGCTACGGCAGCACGTCGAGGCTGGCGGTGTACTCTACGACTCGTGCGATCCGGTCACTCGTCGCCGCGAGGTGCAGCCGGTAGAGTCCCGGCCAGAGCGTATCCGTTACGTTCGCCGGTATGGTCACCGTGAAGGTCCCCGCCGCAGTTCGTTCCGCAGCTCCCGAGGCGATCACGCTCGCGTCGGCCGGGTCAATCATGACGTAGCGCAGATCGAGCTCGCCGGGGCCGTCCACGGTGACCGTGTACCGCGCCTCCCGGCCCGGTTCTATATCAGGTGTCTGCGGCGGGCGAATCGCAAGCGTCGGCGCTTCCCCGTAGAGCCAGTCACCGGGCCGAAAAGGGTAGCTCGCGTCGCGGAATGCCCGCAGCTCGGCATACTGCGCCGGCGGGTCGTAGGCCGCGAGGTAGAAGGGACCGTTACTGATGACCAGGTTATCGTGGCGGCCGTGCCATTCCAGGGCGGCGCGGTACCGCGCGACCGCCTCGTCGACGGACATGAGACTACGGTCGCCCACCTGGAAGACGTTTGGCGGGAGAAAGCGTGACTGTTCGAACTGCTGCAGCGTCCTGCGCACGAGCAGGGTGTCGCGCTCCATGACGAGACTGATCCACGGAACGTTGAAGCGTCCCGCGGCGGTGTCGCTGTACGCGCCGCGGCGCTGGACGAACACGAGGTCGTCCATCGCGGCGAGGATCTCCCACGGCATGTTGAGTCCGGATGGGACTGCGTAGGAGGCGATGTACGCTTCCTCGAAGTGCCAGAAGTCCACGTACACCTCGATGCGGTTGTCGTCGAGGATCCGGAAGCCCTTGAATGTCTCGAGGTAGGGTCGCGAGGTGACGCCGAGCGCCGTCTCGATCCGCATCTTGTCGCGATCGTACGCAAGCTCGTAGCCCTGCGCGAGCGCGTAGACGACGTCGGCCATCGACATCCTGATTCCGTGGTGCCAGGTCGACTGGAAGAACTTCGAGTAGTCGTAGACGATCCGGCTGGTCGCCTGCTCGCCTGCCGCGGACTCCCATCGGTCGGTCTCCGCATTCCAGATGACCGACCCGCTCGGGACCGTGATGCTGCCGTCGGGTCCGGCGGTCTGCACCTCGAAGGAGAGACGAACCGGTTCCGGCAGCCCGGTGAACGGATGGTTCCAGAGCGCGGGATCGGTGACGCCGCGCCAGATGTCGGTGCTGTAGACGTCGCCAAACCCGCCCACGGGGTTCCACGTCGTACGCTCGGTCCAGACCCAGAGATGACCGATGCGCAGATCGCCCGTTCCCGGCACATGCGCCTCGCGAAGCGTCCAGGGCGACCGCGGTCCCGCGGTGATGTCCTGCGTCACGCCCGTCAGCGCGGTCTGGGCGGGGAAGCTGTTGGTCGCGGTTACGAGCCAGATCCGGACCGACTCGTCAAGACCCAGCCTGGTCATCCGCCGGTAGATCTCGTTGCGCTCGGCCCGGTCGCGGAACTCGCCGCGGAAGAGCTGCTGGCCCAGGCGGTCGAGCTCGTCCTGCTCGTACTGCCAGAACCCCACCTCTTTCCAGCCGGGCATATTGCCGAGCCATGGTGCGTTCATCTGGTTCACGTTCGAGAAGTCGTAGCGCGTGGGAGCCGAGCGGCCCCACCCTTCCGTGTAGATGTGCCAGTCGAAGGACTGCGGGTCCGTCGAGTAGACCGAGAGCACCGCCGCGGCGAAGGGGCGGTAGGAGACGCTGACCATGAAGCCCGCCCGCTCGAGCTCCCGTCGAAGGAGGTCCCCAATGTCACGCCGCTCGTCCTCGACGCGAGCGACGAGCCGGACCCGGATGGGCTGGCCGCCGTAGTTCCAGACGCCACCGGACATCGTCGCTCCGGCGTTCCGCATCGCGTCCGCGATCAGCTCGCGTGCGTACTCGGGTTCGTAGCTGATCCCGGAGCCGCGCGCGATGTCGAAGACCGTGAGGTAGTCGAAGTCGTGCGAGCTGACGTGGGTGATCATGGGGCTTGCCATGCCGCGGTAGATCTCGCGCGCAATGAAGTCGCGGTCCACGAGGAACTGCACGGCTGTGCGGACCTCGGGGATGGAGAACGGATTGAGCTCGCCGGCGGGCGCCGGCGCCGGGTTGAGAAGCAGCGACACCGTGGACGCCGGCGCCTCGTACAGCGCGAAGTTGTCGTCTCCCCGCAGGCGCTGGGCCGCAGCCGTCTTGAGGCTGTAGAGGTAGAGGTCCATTCGTCCGGCTTCGAGGTCGCGCGGCGCGCGGTCGACGTCGAAGGCGCGGAAGAGGATCCGGTCCGCCGCCGGCCCCGGCCGGTCGTGAGGCGGCTCGGCGACCGCCACGACCGCGCAGCACAGGACGAGGAGCGTCGTGATCGCCCGAATCAGATTGGTCTTCATGAAGCTACTCCCGTTGCTGCATCTCATCCCGGAGCCGTCGCACCTCGTCGAGCAGGTCCAGGTAGAGCGTTTCTATGGTGCCGAAGCCGAACTCGGTGTAGTACGAGGTCGACGCCATATTGCCCGACTGGTCGTATACGGCCAGTCGCTGTGGTCCCTCGCCGGTGATGGGCACGTAGAGGCTCGTGGTGAACCTTCCCTCCAGGTTCGTCCGGGCCGATGCGATCGTCGCGTCCTCGAGCGTCACGAAGACGGTCATGTCCGGCTGGAAGTTGAACCCCTGGATCGAGATGTTCTGGCCTCCGGGGCCCGCCGGGGGCGAGACGAAGATGTCCGGTGAGCGCACGGGGCGCTGCCGGGCGAAGCCGATCTTCTGGTTCACGCCTCCGAACTCCGCAAGGCGGGTGTCCGCCCAGACCATGTAGACGTCGGTCTCCGTCGCCTCGATCGCGAAATAGTCGCCAATGAACAGGCCCATGGGGAAGCCGCGATTCGGGTTGGACGGGAAGTCGGTCACCCTGGTGTCCCGCACCCGGTAGCCGAGCTCCTCGAGCTCGAACCCCCACGTGCGGCCCTGATCCTCGGACTTCGAGTAGTAGATGTGATACCGGATATGCGCCGGGTCGTCGCGCATGTCGCCCCACATGGCGTGCAGCGTGCCGTCCGGCGCGACCGAGATGGCCGGGAAGAACTGCAGCCTGTCCGTATCGTCTCCGTTGACGCGGACCGGGCGGCTCCACGTCGCGCCGTGGTCGAGCGAACGGATGAAGTAGATGTCCCCGTCGTCCGCCGGACGGTCCGATGGGCGCCCGGTGTAGAGGACGTAGAGCTCGTCGTTCGGTCCAATCGCCGCCTGCGGGAATGCCGCGCCCCAGTACCGGAAGAAGGCGTTGCGGGGCCGGAAGCCGATTTCGTTGAAGACCGACGCGATAACCGGCTTGCTGAAGGTGCGCCCGCCGTCGGTCGAGCGCGCCGCGTGAATCTCCGCGAGCCCTTCCATGCTCCCGTCGTCCGTGCTGTCGAGCCAGACGACGTAGACCGAGCCGTCGGATCCTACGAGCGGCTGGGCGCCCTGGACCACGCGGTCGGAACCAAAGACGCCCGGCGTCACCGCGTCGCCGGCTTCGCCGAAGACGCGGCGCACGGAGGTGCTGACCGGAACCGGCTCGCTCCAGGTTCGCCCCTGGTCTTCGGATCGTACGAGGCGGATCGTCGTCGTCATCTGCCTTGGAAGGAGCGTCGGCAGCTCGCCTATCCAGAAGATCTCGCTCGTGATCTCGAAGTCGGTGTAGACGAGGTAGATCACGTCGCGATCCGGGTCGCGATGGTGCGGGCCCACGATCTGCCACGGCTTGTCAAGGAACCCGGCGATGATGTCACCGCGAAGGCGCCCCGACGGGTCGATCTGCTGGTTCTCCAGACGCACTTCGCTTCGCGCGGCGCTGACCGTCTCCTCCCACTCGTAGCCGCCGTCGCGCGAGATCGCAACCGCCATGCTCGAAACCATGTCCGCAAGCTGCAGCGGCCCCACGGCGAACTCGTCTATGCCGATCGAGATCATCGCGAAGTAGACGTTTCCTTCGCGGTCGAACTGGAGCACCGGGTCGCCGCCTGAGACGCGATCGTCACGCAGGAAGGGAACCTGGAAGGGCCCCTCCCATGAGACGCCGCCGTTGAGGCTGACGTAGGCGGAGACCGCCGGGAAGTTGTAGTCGATCGTGCCCATCACGATGTGATCGGAATCGTTCGGATTCACCGCGATGTGCGGCTCGGTCTGGATAGGCGTCTGGCTGAAGTCCCGCGTGATCAGCAGGTCGCGACTGAAGGCCGGCGCGGGATCGCGGAAGGGAACGAGCAGTCCGCCGCCGATCGCCTGGAGCGCCGGCGACTGGAACGGCGCGGCCTGGCCTTCCGGGATATTGGGCGGGGTGTAGAGGTGATCTCCTATGCCTCCCCAGTCCATCCGCGTGAGGGTGTTGTAGCCGGGTCGTATGTAGAGTCCCGGGTCGAGCCCTTCGAGCGTGAGCCAGGCGCGGCCGGACAGAAAGTCCTTGACCGGCTCCATGCTGCGCAGCAGATGAACGCTGCGGTCGGTCGGCTGTCGCGGCTCAGGGGCACGGGGCACGGCCGAAAGGCCGGCCGTCGTTGTCAGAATCACGAGAAGCACGAGAGCTGCGAGGCGCGCGGACGCGCACCGCGGTGATGTCGTCATACGGTTCATTCCTGGTCTCCCTCTAGGATGTATCCAATGGCGTCGAGTCGCCGGATCACGGTCAGTAGCACCGCCTTGCGAAATGCCTCGAACCGGCGGTGAAACGCCCACGATCCTCCTATGTAATAGTCGCGGGCCCGCTCATCCGGATCGTCGTACTCGGTCTCAAGCCACTCGAAGAGCGCCGGCGCCTGTCGGATCACATTGTTTGCGACCGGGACGAGCGCGACCGGATCGGAGATCGCCGCGAGTTCCCGGATACGCCGCAGGTAGAGCTCGGCCTCAGCACGGTCGAACGGGATCTCCTTGCGGAGCTCCGCGAGCAGGCGTCGGTCCGCCTCAATTTGCACGGCGAGATCCCGCGCGGTCATGGATTCCGGCAGCGCGATCGGGGCACGATGGATGTCGAAGAAGATATCCTCGATCGCGATGAGATCCGGGCTCTCGTCGTCGTCGGCCGCGGGCTCATCCTCCGTCACGGCGGACTCGTCGTCGTCCGGCGCCTCGTCGTCTGGCTCGTCCGGCGCCTCGTCCATATCGTCGTCCGCGGCCGTCTCTTCGTCTGCGTTCTCCACCGGATCGTCGCCGGGTTCCGGGTCCCCGTCGTCGCGGCCGGCAGTCCGCTCCGGCCTGTCGGTCTGCCGGGCTTCCTCCACAGGTGGCTCGCTGTTCTGTTCGTTCCGCTCTCTGATGCCGAACGCCCGGGTCTCCGGGGCAGCGAGTGCAAGGGAAAGCAGCACGGTCAGTGCCCCAAGGGCCATGCGTACGCTTCGTCGCGTGATGCGGCTATCTGTCATAGTCATCCTCTATATTCGCCCGCCGCGGCGTATGATCTCCTCCGCACGGTCGAGGTAGGGGTCCTCACCGGCGCGAATGGTCGCGAGATCCGGTGGCGCAAGCTCAACATCCGGCTCTATCCCCTCGGTGTGGAGCAGCATCCCCTTCGGGGTCACGTAGCGGGCGATCACGAGGTGGAGCAGTCCTCCGGACGGGAGCGGCACGACCTGAGCGACCTGCGATCCCCCTCGCGTCGTCGCGCCCACGATTCGTGCCCGGTCGTACTCCCTGAGTACCTGTGCGAGCACCTCGGCGACGCCGGAAGTGCGGCTGTCGGTGATCACGACGACGGGTCCGCGGTACGCGGCGATCGCGTCCGGGCGGTGCGGAATGGGAAAGCTCTCTTCGCGGGTCACGATCGTCCCGAGTCGCGTCGGTCCGAGGAACCACTGCGCGAGCACCACCATCGCCTCGGGCGTCCCGGTGCCGATGCCGCGAAGGTCTAGCGCGATGCCGCTCGTCGAGAGAAGCGCCGGAAGGGCGCGCGAGGCCTGCTGCACGAGATCCGTGGTGATTGCCGGTAGCCTGATATAGCCAATCCCGGGTCTGATGACTCGCGCGTCGACACTCGGGCGAAGGTCTATGCGGCCGCGCGTGATCGTCACGTCACGGTCTTCGCCATCCGGATCGCGGAGCGTGAGCGTGACCTCTGACCCTACCGGACCACGGACACGGTCCGCGACCCCCTGGGTCCCCTCTTCCTTGACGAGCGGTTCACCGTCGACCGCGACAATGGTATCCCCCGGGAGCACCCCGGCACCCTCCGCAGGTGACTCGCGGAACGTGCCGGTCACGACGACCCCGACCTCCCTGAAGTCGCTGATCATGACGCCGACGCCGGCATACTCCTCCTCCCGTTGCCCGACAGCCGCTGTAGCGAGCTCCGGCACGACCGACGGAGGGATGACGAAGGTGTCATCGTTCTCCAGACGTCCGAGCATCTCACCGATCGCACCGTACGCGCTCTCTACATCCGGTGCGCTCTGCACCCGTGGACGATACTCCTCACGCATCGCGTCCCACGAAACGCCGCCGAAGCTGTCGTCAACGTAGTACTCCGCGACCGCCTCCCACACGACGTCGAAGTCGTCGACCGGAGTCGGATCCTGTGCTGCAAGCGTCGCACCGGAGAACAGAGCAATGAGAACCAGGAAGAGCGGACGGCCCGCTGCGGGTGTGTTCTTCACCTTGGGAACCCCACCCACAAAATAGGCCGTTCGCACCCGAGGGTCAATCAACTGGCCCGTGCCTCGGTTACCCCGTGCGCGCGGACTCCACGTCGTTCCCCACCTTGCGGGCTCGCCGCGCGTGGTCCAGGTCCACTCCGAGAGCGAGCCCGATCTCGACGAGCAGGTTCCATCCGGCGGCGAGCTGGACGCAGGGTGAACCTTCGGCGAGCCCGGGAATCCGGATTGTCTGGAACGGCGTGTCACGATCGGCAATCGCGATGACCCGCAGCCCGACACCCCGGACAAGCACGTCGAGAAACTTCTCCGTGTCCTCGGGTACAGGGTCAACGACAACGACCAGATCACCGGGGTCCATGACCTCTTCGCCCCCGTGCACCGCGTAGGTGCCTTCCAGGAAATCGGCCTTCCTGCGCGTGATCTCGTTCGTCTTGAGCGTCAGCTCCTCCGCGACTCCGTCGTTGAAGCCGGCGAAGTAGATGGTGCGCGCGGCCGCGGCCGCGCGGACGATCTCCGCGTCAATGGAGAGCGAAAGCGCCTCTTCGAACGCGCCGGCAAGCTCGTCTGCCGATACCTTCCGGGGCGTGCCCGCGATGCGGCGCACGAGCGACTCGTAGACGAGCGCCTGTTCGACGACGCTCTTCGTCGCGGCGACCGCTCGCTCGGTTCCGCATGCGAGCACGATCGTTGCAGTACACAGCGATTCGAGCACGGTGCCTTCGTTCGCCGTGAGCGCATACCGATGGGGGTTGCCCGACTCCGCGAGCAGGCGAGCGAGCCCGATGACTTCGCTCGTGCGTCCGGAGTTCGAAGCCAGCAGAACTGCATGGCGCGAGAGGTCGTAGCGTGCCGCCTGGCGTGCGCCTTCGGTATGGATCGCGGGACCGACCCCCAGTTCGAGCGCCGTGCGTATCGCCTGCTTCGCCGGGAAGATGCGGCTCGAACCCTCTCCGGTGAGAAGGACCTTTCCCTTCTCTGCAGCCGCGTCGGCCGGCTCGTTCGCGCGCGCCGGATCGAAGGCCCGGATGATCGACGGCGTCTCCATCATCTCCCGGGCAAGGGCGTACCCGGTGTAACGGTCTGATTGGTCCATCTCGTCCTCCCCGTCTTTCTGCACCTTCCCTAGCGATCGCGGGCAGCGCGAACCCGTTCGGCGAACCGCCGCGTCTCCTCGCGTACCCTGCCCACGAAGTCGTTCTCATCGACCGTGCCGATCGTGGCGACCATCTCCTCAGGAGAACGGAAGGTGACGGCCCGGAAGGGATTCTCGAAGTCCTTCCGGCGGGTTTCGTAGACCTGCTGCTCGATGTACGCCTGGGTTTCGAGCGCCTCGTCGAGAATCAGCCGAAACTCCTTCGCGTCAATCCGCGGAATACCGCGCAACCGACACAGGAGCGCGTACGCATGACGCGCGCGGTCAAGCGGGTACTTCCGCCACAACTCGTCATAGCGTTCATGGATCGCCTCCCAGCCGGCGAGCGCGCCGCTGCGAATGTCGTCACGGAGGCGGTCGATATCCGCCACCGTGACGAGCTGTCCCCCAAGGTTCACCCACTCTCTGCTCGCGCCGGTTGCCACCTCATTGGCGAGCGTTGCCGCCGAGGCGTGCGGGTTCTGCTCGAGGTGCGCGAGGAGCGCGTTCGCGCCGTAGAAGGTGAGCATTCGCCGGTAGGCGTGGTAGCCGCGATGCGCGCGGAGTATCACCGTTGGCCTGCGTGCCCGCTCGAAGCCCTGTACGGGAAGCGGTTCCTCATCGAGCCCCGATTCCGGGTCCTGCAGGGCCGCGAGACCGCCCCACTGCTCGAGCAGCTCGATCGCCTCCATGAGCTCTTCCGCGGTGTCGGGCGCGAGGTACTCGAACTCGATGTGCTGGGTCCTGCGCCGTCGCCTGTCGCGATCATGGAACTTCCACGTATTGCGCGCAAGCGCGTACATGTTATGGATCCACCAGAAGGCGGGTGTCACTTCGAGGCGATTGAGCGAGTAGTTGTTGTTGACGAGAGCGAAGGGGAGCGGGATGTCGAGCTCTGCCGGATAGTCGGCCTTTGCGATCAGGACGAAGGATGCGAATCGGGAGGAGTGTTTGAGGCTCGTGCAGAGTCCCGGCCAGAACCCGCGGCCGGCGACGATCTCGTTGTCGTTGGCGCGGCTGTTGTGGTTGGAGCCGATCGTTGCGCCCGCGGCGATATTGCTCTGCCCCATGACGAGCGAGGCGACGAGGAACGAGTTGTTGTGATGCTGCTCATGGGCCGGGAAGATGAGGTTGTTCAGGACCTCGCAGCAGGAGATCGTCGAGTTGTCGCCGAGGAAGGAGTTGATGAGTCGGGCCCCGTACTTCAGATGCGAATTGTCGCCCAACACGAAGCGTACCGCCTTGCAGCCGTAGAATATGTGGCACCCGTACCCAATGATCCCGTTGACGAGCTCAACTCCTTCGCCGATCTGTGAAGGCTCTTCGGCCGACGAGTTGATCGTCAGGTTCTTCAGCTTGTTCGCGCCCTTGATGTAACAGTGGGAGCCGATCTTGACGTCCTTCAGGATGCGAGAGTTCTTGACGACGCAGTGGTCCCCTATGGTCGCGTAGTACCCCCGCCGGCTGTCCACACGGCCCTGCGTCATGGACTTGAGCGCATTCATCAGGGCATCGTCGTCGCGGTACTTCGCCCACAGATACGCGTCGGCGCTCAGCATCCCGTCGAACGGCATAATGCATCGGGTGCCGGCTTCGTTCATCACGTCGAGCCATATCCGCACCGACTCCGGCTCCCCTTCCTTGATAGTGCCGTTACCGAACTTCGCGTGGTTCGTCGTGTGCACCTCGTCGAGATTGAAGAGGATGCAGCGGTCGCCCACGATCGTGTGCGCGAGGTAGTGGACGTCATGGACCGCGCAGTCGCTGCCTATGTCCGCGGAGATGATCAGGCTGTTGGTGATGCCCACCGGCAGCTGCAGGTCGTGAAACTCGAGCGTCTCGTGCTGGATGCGCCCGAGCCGGATCAGGCCGTAGAAGCGGTTGTTCTTGACCTGTCCCGGGTCGAACGGGTCCGAGACGAGGAAGTCGTCCCAGTCGTCGGCGTAGTTGTTGTTCTTGACGAGGGTCTCTACCTCGTCCGAGCGAAGTGCCCTCCACCCCTCGGCCGGCGGCCTGACCTGCGTGTTGCGCAGGTAGTACTCATCGGTGCCGGAGGGGAGGTGCTCCGCCGGGATAAACCGTCGCCCAATGTCGCCTCCGGCAAGCAGGCGCACCTCGTTCTCAGTCGCTGACTCGCCCATGGGCGATGATAGCGCGATGGGGCGGTGAGTGCAAATGTGTGCCTGCTATGGTCAGGCTTCAGGAATCGAGTCGGAGAGCTCGTCGTACCTGGAAAGCTCTGCGGCGACGCTCTCCTGAAGATTCCGAAACTCCTTCTCGATAGGTGCCGTGTGATTCTTGAAGAGCGTGATGCCCGGAAGCGACGAGCTCTCCCATCTCTCGAGCTGGTCGATATTGCGGTCGACGTTGGACAGCAGGATCTTCTTTTCGTTGTCCCTCAGCCCCGACTGGTTGATCTTCTCCTTGAGCTCGCGAAACGACGCCATGACACTCTGAATGGTTGCCTGGAGTTCATCCCGCTCCTTGAGAACCTTCATCCGCTTCGTGACCCAGAACACAACTGCCGCGATGACGACGATACCAATGATAATCCAGACCATAGTTGCTCCTTCTTTCAAGATCGCACATTTCTCACCGAATTGATACCGATATCCCTGACTTCTCGCCGGAGCGGCGACAGTGGTCCGAGGCCCGACGCGCGACCCGCCCGGATTATGGTGACGGAGCATCCCCTCGTTCTTCTGCGATAGTCGCAGCAAGTGTGTCTACCGCCCAGATGATGCGGTCGATGTCCGCGTCCGGAAGCGTCTGTATCGCCGCGATGAGATGCGCCGGAACCGGCGGCGGGATCTCCGTGAGGAACCGGATGCCCTTCTCGGTGATCTGCAGATGGACCTGGCGCCGGTCGGTCTCGGACCGCAGGCGCTCGAGCAGTTCCTGGCGCACGAGCCGGTCGACGATGCCGCTCACCGTGCTGTTGTTGAGTGCGACGATCTTCGTAAGCGCGCCGAGCGTGATGGGTCCGTGTTCGTGCACTTCGCGCAGACAGATCACCTGGGGGATTGTGATGCGGTAGTGCTCCTGCAGGTACTTGGAGTGCTTGTTGAACGCATGCGCGATCTCGCGCAGCCTCTTGGTCAGGTGGACGAACAGCGGATCAACCATCTCGCGATCTGCCCGGGGTGATGCGCCGCTCATGGTCAACCAGCCCGCCCAGACGAATGGAGCGCGTTCATCCTCTTTTTCTACAACGTCGGTCTCGATCTGTCAACGAATCACGGGCGACAAAAAAAAGACGCGAGGGGGCTTGCCAAAGGGGCCCGATACCGAGATACTTCGTACTCAAATCATGGGTACAGAAACGGTTGGCATAGCAAAGGTTGCTGCCGAAGAGGTTTCTGTCCTCTTGGAGAGGAGTGCGATATGTCAGACGAACGCAGCGGGAACGGGCACGGGGCCGGGTACCTGTTCACTTCAGAATCAGTGAGTGAGGGGCACCCGGACAAGCTCGCCGACCAGATCTCGGACGCGGTGCTCGATGCCTGCCTGGAACAGGACCCCGAATCCCGCGTCGCCTGCGAGACGTTCACCACTACGGACATGGTGCTCGTCGGAGGTGAGGTGACGACTACGGCCTCGATTGATATCGAGCGAATCGTGCGCAGGACGGCCACGGACATCGGGTACGTCGACCGCGAGTTCGGACTCGACGCGGCGAACATGGAGGTGTCGAACCTGCTTCACTCGCAGAGCCCCGACATCTCACAGGGCGTGACCAGCGGGCAGGGGCTCTACGAGGAGCAGGGTGCAGGCGATCAGGGGATGATGTTCGGATACGCGTGCGATGAGACACCTGAGCTGATGCCCGCCCCCATCATGTACGCCCACCAGATCCTCAGGCGTGCGGCCGAGCTTCGAAAGAGCGGAGCTATCGGTTGGCTGCGTCCCGACAGCAAGAGTCAGGTCACCCTTCGCTACGACGCCGAAGGCAGGCCGAGCCGAGTCGACTCGGTGGTGGTGAGTCATCAGCACCACCCCGAAGTCGCCTACGATGAGATCCGCGACACGGTGGTCGAGCAGATCATCTCTCCGGTTCTCCGCGAAACAGGTCTGCTCGATTCCGACACAGTCTACTACGTCAATCCGACCGGTCGGTTCGTAACCGGCGGGCCGCACGGTGACTCCGGTCTGACCGGTCGCAAGATCATCGTCGACACCTACGGCGGAATGGGTCGCCACGGCGGCGGCGCCTTCAGCGGCAAGGATCCGAGCAAGGTGGATCGATCGGCGGCGTATATGGCCCGCTACGTGGCGAAGAATCTCATCGCCGCGCGCCTGGCCGAGAAGGCTGAGGTCAGCCTGGCCTACGCGATCGGCGTTCCGTTCCCGGTGTCGGTGCGGGTTCAGACCTTCGGTACTTCGAGTGCCCCGGAGAGCTCGCTGGCCGAGGCGATCCGCGAGGTGTTCGATCTCTCGCCGGCGGGAATCGTACGGACCCTCGACCTCAAGCGTCCCGTCTACGGCGCTACCGCCGCGTACGGGCATTTCGGCCGCAGCGAGCCGGGGTGCACCTGGGAGCAGACCAACGAGGCCGCGAACCTCGTAGCGGCCGTCGGCTCGGACGGACAGCTGAAGGAGGAACCCGTATGGAGCCGCTGAGCGTATACGGGATAGGCAATCCCCTTATCGACGTCCTCGCAGACGTGCAGGACCTCGAGCTCGAGCGGCTGTCACTTCAGAGGGGAACGATGCAGCTGATCGATGAAGACACCGGACGCCGTATTCTCGAGAGCCTTGGAGATCGCGACAGAACCTACGCTTCAGGCGGCTCATGCCCGAACACGATGAACACCCTCGCTGCGCTCAACGTGGCGGCGGCAGCCGCCGGCTGCATCGGGGACGACGAGCTCGGCGCCATCTACCTCCGGCGCCTCGTTGAAGACGGGGTGGTTTCGAGTCTGACGCAGGTCGACGCCTCCACTGGAACGAGCATCGTACTGATCACCCCTGACGGAGAGCGCACGATGAGCACCTGTCTGGGTGCCTGTCGTTTGTTCACGCCGGCCGCCGTGGACCACGAGCTGGTCGCCGCGGCGCAGATGCTCTACTTCACCGGCTACATGTGGGATACCGAGACGCAGAAGCAGGCGGTGGTCGATGCGATTCGGACCGCTCACAGGAATGACACGACGGTCGTCTTTGACGTGGCCGACCCGATGGCGGTGAAGCGATACCGCGACGACTTCCTCCTCCTGATCCGCGAGGAGACGGATGTGCTTCTCGCCAATCTCGAGGAAGCACGAATGCTCGAAGGCAACGAAGAGCTTTCAGCCGCTGAAGCCGCGCGCGGGCTCTCCCGCGACTGCGCCGTTGTCGCGGTGAAGGACGGCGCCCGCGGTTCGAGCGTCGGCGCGGACGGGGCGACGAGCGACGTGGGGGCGCCCACGGTTGATGCGGTAGACACGACCGGAGCGGGCGACGCCTATGCCGCCGGCTTCATCTACGGTCTGCTCCGCGGAGATCTGCCTCGGGATGCGGCCGGACTCGCGACCGAGGTCGCCTCGCGGATCGTGCAACAGCGGGGCGCGCAGTTCCGCGGCTCGGCGCGCAGGACCGAGTACAACAATCAACACAGGAGAGAGTATGAGTACAGCAGTTGAGACCACAGCCGGATGGAAGGTAGCCGACCCGGGGCTCGCGGGCTTCGGGCGCAGAGAGATCGACATCGCCGAGAAGGAGATGCCCGGGCTTATTGCGACGCGCGAGAAGTACGGTCCCGCGAAGCCGCTTGCCGGTGCACGGGTCACCGGGAGCCTTCACATGACCATTCAGACCGCGGTCCTCATTGAGACGTTGGTCGAGCTCGGCGCCGACGTGCGATGGGCGTCGTGCAACATCTTCTCAACGCAGGACCACGCGGCGGCGGCCGTCGTCGTGGGTCCTCCCGACGCCGGAGGAACGGCCGATGAGCCTCGCGGCGTGCCGGTTTTCGCGTGGAAGGGTGAGTCGCTCGAGGAGTACTGGTGGTGCACGAGACAGGCGCTCACGTGGCCCGACGGATCGGGCCCGCATCTGATCGTCGATGACGGCGGTGACGCCACATTGATGGTCCATCGTGGGTACGAGGCGGAGGTCGACAGTGCGATCCTTGACGACGATGAAGGAAACAAGGAGCTCGCGATCGTCAACGGGCTGCTGAGAGAAGGCCGGAAGACCGACGACAGTTTCTGGCATCGTTGCGTCGACGGGATGCGCGGCGTGTCCGAAGAGACAACGACAGGCGTACATCGCCTGTACCAGATGCAGCGCAAGGGGTCGTTACTCTTCCCTGCGATGAACGTCAACGATTCGGTCACCAAGAGCAAGTTCGACAACGTCTACGGATGTCGCGAGTCCCTGGTGGACGGGATCAAGCGTGCAACCGACGTGATGATCGCCGGCAAGACAGCCCTTGTCTGCGGCTACGGTGACGTGGGCAAGGGGTGCGCCGAGGCGCTCTCCGCGCTTCGCGCCAGGGTGCTCGTCGCGGAGGTCGACCCGATCTGCGCGTTGCAGGCGACGATGGCCGGCCACAGCGTGGTGACCGTCGAGGACGCGCTGCCGATCGCGGATCTCTACGTTACCGCTACCGGCAACTGCGACGTCATCACCGCGCAACACATGGCGGCGATGAAGGACCAGGCGATCGTCTGCAATATCGGGCATTTTGACAACGAGATCCAGGTTGACGCGCTCGAGGCGTATCCCGGCGTCACGCACGAGTCGGTCAAGCCGCAGGTCGACCGCTACACCTTTGATGACGGTCACAGCATCTTCCTGCTCGCCGAGGGGCGACTGGTGAACCTCGGGTGCGCCACGGGCCACCCCAGCTTCGTCATGTCCAACTCGTTCACCAACCAGACGATCGCGCAGATCGAGCTGTGGACCAATCCGGTGGAGACCGGCGTGTACACGCTTCCCAAGCATCTCGACGAGGAGGTTGCGCGTCTGCACCTCGATCAGCTGGGGGCGCATCTGACGACGCTGACCGAACGTCAGGCGGCGTACATCGACATTGACAGGAACGGACCGTTCAAGCCCGACCACTATCGTTATTAAAGAGAAGGAGCCAAGGATGCCAGTAGCAGAACGACAGGATTTTGGAAGTGATCCAACCGCAGTGCGGGAGTCGGATCACTATCAGCAGGAGTACATCAGCGGCTTCGTCGACAAATGGGACGAGCTGATCAGCTGGGATGATCGCGCCCTTGGAGAGGGTACCTTCTTCCTGCAGAAGCTCAGGGAGCACGGGGTCGAGCGGGTACTCGATGTGGCAACGGGCACCGGCTTCCACTCGATCCGCCTGATCGAGGAAGGCTTCGACGTCACGAGCGCGGACGGCAGTGCGGAAATGCTGTGCAAGGCATTTGAGAACGGACGAAACCGCGGGCACATTCTTCGCACCGTGCGGGCAGACTGGCGATGGCTCAGCCGGGACGTCAAGGAACGGTTTGACGCCGTGGTATGCCTTGGCAACTCGTTCACCCACCTCTTCGACGAACAGGACCGCCGCAAGGCGCTCGCCGAGTTCTATGCCGTCCTCGAGCACGACGGAGTGCTGATACTCGATCAGCGCAACTACGATGCAATCATGGACAACGGGTTCTCCAGCAAGCACACCTACTACTACTGCGGCGAAGACGTTTCGGCTGAGCCGGTCCACGTGGATGAGGGACTCGCGAGATTCTGCTATCGATTTCCAGACCGGAGCGAGTACTACCTGAACATGTTCCCGCTTCGGCGGGAATACGTGCGACGGCTGACCAGCGAAGTCGGTTTCCGGCGCACGTCCACCTACGGCGACTTCAAGGAAACCCACCGCATCGACGACCCCGACTTCTTCATCCATGTTGCCGAGAAGTCATACGATTCCCTGGACGGAGGGCAGAATGACAACCCAGCAGTATCCTGAAACCGCGACGAAAACCGCTCAACAGTACTACAACTCCGGCGATGCGGACACTTTCTACCACACGATCTGGGGTGGCGAGGACATCCACATCGGGCTCTACGACTCCGCCGCCGACACGATCGCGGATGCCGGCGCCAGAACGGTGGACCAGATGATGCGCTATGTCGGGCCGACGCGCGACTCGTCGGTTCTCGACCTCGGCGCCGGATACGGCGGCGCCGCTCGTGCGCTTGCGAGGAGCAGCGGGTGTTTCGTGACGGCGCTGAACCTGAGCGAGGTCGAGAACGAGCGTAACCGGGAGAAAAACCGCGAGGCCGGACTCTCCAGCCGGATCGACGTCGTAGACGGTTCATTTGAGGAGATCCCCTTCGGCGAGGACCGCTTCGACATCGTATGGTCTCAGGACGCGATGTTACACAGCGGACGACGCGAGCAGGTGCTCTCCGAGGCGGCCCGGGTCCTGAAGCCCGGCGGGCAGTTTGTCTTCACCGATCCCATGCGGACCGACGAGTGCCCGGCAGGTGTTCTCGAGCCCATACTCGCGCGCCTGCACCTCGACGACCTCGCCTGTCCGGCGTTCTACCGCGAAGGGTTGGGCAACCTCGGCTTCGTCGAAGTGCGGTTCGACGAAAGGCCGCAGCAGCTGGCCGACCACTATCAGCGCGTCCACGACGAGACCGTCGCGCGACGGAACGAGCTTGCCGCGGCCGTCAGCGATCAGTACCTCGCGCGGATGGAGAAGGGCCTCCGTCACTGGGTGGACGGTGGCCGCAGAGGCTATCTCACCTGGGGCATCTTCCACTTCCGTAGCGCACGCAAGTAGCGCACGCAAGTAGCGCACGCAAGTAGCGCACGCAGGTGCTCTTGCTCCTGCGCCGCTGCTCCCGTACACTCGGCTGTCATGGGCTCTGCGAACATCATCTTCATCCTCGTTGACGATCTGGGCCAGCGTGACCTCGGATCCTACGGCAGCACTTTCTA
>SKZO01000062.1 GCA_007127335.1 Spirochaetales bacterium
GGGCGGGAGCGCAGGCGCCACCGGACGGTCGCTCGAGGACGAGAAGAAGCGGCTGCTTGAGCTCATGCGGGGCGGCGACGGAACCATGGAGACGGTGCTGCTGGAGTTGCGCAGCCTTCGCGAGTCGTTGGAAGGCGGGAAGGACGATTCACACCCGACGATCACCGAGATCCGTTCTCGACTCGAAGACAACGACTTCGCCCCCACGTACGTCAGGGCGATGATCGACCGGCTGAAGCGTGAGCTCTCGTTGGACGAGCTTGCAGATCGCGACGCAGTCCACGGGAGGGTGGTCGAGTGGATTGGTGAGTCGATCAGAATCCACGAACCTCGTAGCAGCGGAAAGCCCGAGATACTCGTCCTCGTCGGTCCGACGGGCGTAGGGAAGACGACGACCATCGCGAAGCTCGCGGCGATGTACGGGCTCGAACGCGGCGGAAACGGACGTGACATTCGGATACTCACCATAGATAACTATCGGATCGGGGCGAGGCAGCAAATTGAGACGTATGGACAGATCATGGATGTTCCGGTCTCCTTCGTCGAGTCGGCTGACGACATGCGAAAGTATCTCGCGCTCTATCAGGAGGCGGATATCATCTTTGTCGATACGATCGGCAAAAGCCCCCGGGACTTCCGCAAGCTGGGCGAGATGAACGAGTTGCTCGCGATGTGCGGTGGCCGTGCACGGGTGCATCTGGCCATCAGCGCCACGACGAAGACATGCGATGTCGCCGAGATCGCGACGCAGTTCGAGCCGTTCAAGTATGAGGCCGTCGTGGTGACGAAGATGGATGAGACGACGCGTGCCGGGAATATCATCAGCGTGCTCGCAGAGCGCCAGAAACCGATATCGTTCATTACCGATGGACAGCGGGTTCCGCAGGACATAGAGCGTGCGACCCGGATTCGCCTCCTCATGCAGCTCGAGGGGTTTTCGATCTCTCGGACGGCACTCGAAAAGCGCTTCGCAGTCGCGTAGTATGGAGTAGACGATGGCAGACCAGGCAGAGACCCTTCGTGAGATGATGCGGAACCATGGCGGCGCCGGGAACCCTGGCGGCAAGACACGAATCATCACGATCGCCAGCGGCAAGGGCGGGGTCGGAAAGACCAATATCTCCACGAACCTTGCGCTCGCCTACGGGAAGCTCGGAAAGAAGGTGATCCTGATGGATGCCGATCTGGGGCTTGCGAACGTAAACGTCGTGCTCGGCATCATTCCCAAGTACAACCTCTATCACCTCATCCGCAAACAGAAGTCGATGAGAGAGATCATCATGGACACCAATTACGGCATCCAGATCGTCGCCGGGGCAAGCGGCTTCGCGAAGATCGCAAACCTCGACGAGGAGGAGCGACAGAACTTCATCACCGAGCTCTCCGAGCTCGCGACCGCGGACGTCATCATCATCGATACGAGCGCGGGTGTCTCGAACAACGTACTCTCCTTTGTCGCGGCCGCTGATGAGGCGATTATCGTGACGACTCCCGAACCGACGGCGATCACGGATGCCTACGGGATCATCAAGATTATCGCGACCGAGATCGACAACCTCGGTCTCTCGCTGAAGCTGATCGTCAACCGGGTAAAAAGCGTGACCGAAGGCAAGAAGGTAGCCGAACGGGTGATCAATATAGCGAATCAGTTCCTCAACCTGAAGGTCGACTATCTCGGTTGCGTGTACGAGGACCCTGCCGTTCATCAGTCGGTCCTCAGACAGCGGCCGTTTCTCATCAACGATCCGAAGGGGAAGGCATCTGTTTCCGTTCAGCATATCGTCGGCAGGCTGGAGAAGATCGAGTACAAGGAGGGTGGCGGAATCGGGCAGTTCATACGGAAGCTCTTTGGGAGCTCAGCTTGACGGCCTATGTGCTATTATCTACCCTGTAGGGCAGCACCATGAGGTTCGATTGGCGCGTGAGTGCAGGTGCCGCTGGTGCGGCGCTCTTGCTGTCTCTGGTAACGGGCCTCATCAGTGGTGTGCCCTTCGTCACGGTTCTTGCTCGCGCGCTCGTCTGGGCGGTGCTGTTCGGGGTTGGAGCCGTCGCCGTGTCGTACGTGGTGGACAGGTATCTGCCGGATCTCAAGTCGGCAGGGACGGGGGACGGCTCCGACTCCAGCGGCACATCGAGCACCGGATCGCCGGACGGGAATATGGTCGATATCGTGATCGACGACCGCATGGATGAGGAGGGTGCACCGCAGGAGCTCGAGCTTGACGAGGTCGACGATGTGGAGGAGATCGACACCGAGGAAACGCAGGGCGCAGACGAGGCCCTGGAAGCTGAGGAGGTCGCTGAGCTCGAGACGCCCGACGATGAGACGGGAGAGACGGAAGACGGAGCGGAGAGGGAGGGCTTCGGTGAGTCGGGCGATGCTTCCGACGCGGAGGTACCCGGCAGACTCCCGGACATAGAAGGTCTGTCCGACGCCTTCTCCGATGGTCACACCGGCGTCGAAGACGGCGAGGATTCCGGTCGCTCGGGTGAGGACCCGGGCGTGATGGCGCGTGCGATCCGCACGGTCCTGAAGCGAGAGGAATAGGGAAGGCGAGTCATGGGAGAGAACCTCCTGGCAGAGAAGACCGAAGAAGAGCTGTGGCGGATCTATCAGAAGACGCGCGATACGGACGTGCGTGACCGACTCGTCGAGCAGTACGCACCGCTTGTGAAGTATGTGGCCGGGAAGGTCGCGGTCGGCATGCCGCATAACGTCGAATTCGATGATCTCGTTGGTTACGGCGTGTTCGGGCTGTTCGATGCGATAGAGAAGTTCGATCCGGACAAACATGTCAAGTTCAAGACCTACGCGGTGACCCGGATACGCGGAGCTATTTTCGATGAGCTTCGATCGATCGACTGGGTCCCGAGATCCGTTCGCCAGAAGAGTCGGGAGATCGAGGAAAGTGTCCGACGACTCGAGAGCTCGCTCGGGCGCGCAGCAAGTGATGCGGAGATCGCCAAGGAAATGGGTATGTCCGCCAGGGAGTTCGAGAAGACGATGCTCAAGATATCGTCAACCTCGATTCTGAGCCTGAACGATGTCTGGTACACCGGTGAAGACAGTGACAAGGTCTCCATCGCCGACAGCATCGAGAGTCCTGACAGCCTGAATCCGGACATCATCGTCGAGAAAGACGAGATCAAGCGCGTGATCATGGAATCGATCCAGGAACTCCCGGACAAGGAGAAGAAGGTCCTGGTTCTCTACTACTATGAGGATCTGACACTCAAGGAGATCGGCCTGGTTCTCGAGGTTACTGAGTCACGCGTCTCGCAGCTGCACACCAAGGCGATCATGCGACTGCGAGCGAAGCTCACCAACATCAGGAAGGGAATCATGTAGTATGGTCAACCTTGACCAGATTCAGTCATACATGAGAGAGCAGCTCTCGCAGGACGAGGGGAAAGCCGTCACTGTCTCCGGAGAGACACTCGAGGATGCGCTGCAGCAGGCGGCAGTCGAGCTGGGCCTGCCGTTGAAACGCGTCGAGTACGAAGTGCTCGAGCGCGGGACCCGCGGTGTGATTGGCGTTGGACGGAAGCCTTTTCTCATCCTTGCCTATCCGACTCAGCCGAAGGCGGGAGACGATGCCGCGGAGTCGGATCCAGGGATCGATCTCTCGCTGCTGGCGGAGGAGGAGGTTGACGCGGACCGCGATGGTGGGGTGTTCGTGCGTCTGACGCCGGAAGGGATCATGCTCAAGGTTACGAGGCCCGTGGGGGCCGGTGCGAAGGCGACCGATCGTCAGGCAATGGAGAAACTCCTTGAGCGCGTCGACGAGGGCGTTGACAAGGGGCGTGTCGCGAAGGCGGTCAAGCTCGCGCAGGGTGAGTTCATCAAGGTGGGCGACTTCGAGTACGATCCGTCGGCCGACGCCTCTCTCTCCGTGGAGCTCGCGGACAATGAGATGAAGGCATACCTCAGAGCGTATCCGCCGGGAGACGGCGGAGCGGACCCGAGCTTCGACCAGATCGTCTCATTCCTGCAGATGAACGGTGTCGTTGAGGGGATTGATGAGGATGCCGTCCAGAGGTTCTCCGAAGACCCACGCTATCGCGAGGCCGTGCTCGTTGCAGTCGGCACGCCGCCGAAGAACGGTCCTGATGCCCAGGTGCGCTACAGCTTTGAGCTGGATTTGAGCCACGTGGTGCTCAAGGAAACGAACGGCAGAGTCGACTTCAAGGAGCTCAATCTCGTTCAGAACGTCGTGCAGGGACAGGCACTCGCCAGGAAGGAACCGGCACAGCGGGGCGAGCCAGGCAAGACCGTTGGAGGGCGGCTGCTACCGGCCAGTGATGGCAGGGATGTGGAACTGCCGATCGGCAAGAATGTCCGGCTCAACGAGGACGGGAGGACCGCGATCGCGGAGATCAACGGTCAGGTCGTGATCAGCGCCGGCAAGATATCCGTGGAGCCGGTACACGTGATCAATGGCGATGTGAACCTCCGTACGGGCAACGTCCTGTTCCTTGGAACGGTCCTCGTGAAGGGCAACGTGGACGACGGGTTCACGGTCAAGGCCGCCGGCAACATAGAGGTCATGGGCAACGTCGGGAAGAGCAACCTCGATGCCGAGGGCGACATCATCGTTCACCAGGGAGTGGCCGGCAAGAACAGCGGGACGATCCGCTGTGGACGCAGCCTCTGGTCGAAGTTCATAGAGAACGCTCGTGTCGAAGCCGGCGATCTGGTCGTCGTGTCCGACGGAATCATGAGCTCCACGGTGCTCTCAGATCGCAAGATCATCTGCAAGGGAAAGCGGGCGAGCATCGTAGGCGGACAGGTGAAGGCCGTTGAGGAGATCAACGCGAAGACTCTGGGATCGGTTGCCGGCAGCGAGACCGTGCTCGAGGTCGGGTACGATCCCAAGCGGAAGGAGAAGCTTGCCGCCATAGAGGAGCGACGCGATTCGTGCAATCATCAGCTTGACGACGTGAAGCTCAACATGAGTACGATTGAGAGTCTCGTCAAATCAGGGCGACCGGTGTCTCCGGAGAAGAAGGCGTACTACCAGGAGTTGAAGGAGAAGCGGCTATCGCTCGAAGGCGATCTCAAGAAGATCGAGCGGGAAGCCGAGGAACTGCGGGAGTACCTCGACGGGCTGAAGGTCTCCGGGCGAATCTCCGCCTCGGGTACCGTCTACCCGGGCGTACGCGTCAGCATCAAGGACGCGTACCTCGAGGTTCGCAACGAGTTCAAGGCCGTTACCTTTGTCTCCGACAAGGGCATCGTAAAGGTGACGAAGTACGAAGAGACCGATGAGGACGTGACCGTCGGACGGAGGTGATCGTGGCAATTCAGCCAATAGACCTGCAGGTGCTCTTCTCGCGTCTCAATGAGATTGGACGGGATCAGTCAACGCACCGCGAGGCACAGGTTCAGGCTCAGATGGTTGCTGCGAGTGAGATTGCCGAACAGAGTGAAGCGCTCGAACACCGTGTGACCCAGGCGCGCACCGATGAGGAGGGGCCGGAGCAGGTGAACGACGAGTCGGGTGGAGAGAAGGGCGGACCCGGCGAACGCGACGCCCGCGAGGACGATGAGCGGCCCGAGGAGCAGGTGTTTCGCGATCCTGACCTGGGTCGGAACATCGATATCACCGGTTAGGCATGAGTGGATGGCTAGCGCTCGGAATCATGACCATCGTGGTGCTCGTCGCCTACGTGCTGCTGAACCGCTCTATCGTCGCGCGGACGAGCCGCCAGGCCGCACTCGACGAGATCAAGCGTGAAGTCGGCGCGATTATCACGGAGCTCAACGCAACATCCGAGCGGAACATCGAGCTCATAGAGGACCGCATCCAGACGCTCGAGAAACTCATCGTTCAGGCCGATCGTCGGGTTGGTGCGCTGCGACGGGATCTTGCGGCGCGAGACGCTGAGTCGGATACCTACCGGCGGCTCGGACGCCCCATGGACTCTCACCGATCCGCCGAGGAGCGTGGGGCCGATCCGCCGTCGGTGGCCGCCGAGGCGGTGAGAACCGATGAGTCCTGCGATGCGCCCGGCGCGCAATCCAGTTCGCCGGCGGGAACGCCTTCGGAGTCTCGGGGGCCGAGCGTACGCGATCGCGTGCGCGGGCTGTACCTGCAGGGCGTAGCAGTGGAGCGGATCGCGTCGATTGTCGGGAAGACTGTTGGTGAGGTAGAGTTGATCGTCGCCCTGGATGAAGGTGCCAAGAGGGAGCAGTGAGCTTGCAGAGCAGGAAACTCGAACGGATGTTCGACACCGACAGCAAAATCATGCTGGAGAGTCTCACCCGGATGCTGGGCGCAGCCGAACCAGGGGTTCGAAGCGCGACGGACATAGACCGCGCGTTCCGTGCCGCGCACTCGATCAAGTCCGAGGCAGGATTCCTGGGGGTGAACGAAGTCGCCGATTCGGCCCATCGTCTCGAGGACACGCTGAGCAGGGTTCGCGCCGGCGACGGGAATGTGGATGACACGACCGCGGCCGCATTGCGACGCGGCGTTCGTGAGCTGGAGGCCGCGCTCTCCACATACCGGACCTCGCGTGGTCGGAGTGAGGGCGCGACCGACGGCAACGGCGCGGATCTCGCGGAGCCGGACCCGAACCGGCACGATGGTCGCACCGCGGACGGGACGGAAAACCACCAGCAGGCGCGTACCGTTGCAGCGGAACGCGGCGCGCTGCGGGAGGCGAGACTGCGGGGAGAGCGAGTCTTTCGGGTTGTCGTGAGCTTCGACACGGTCCCGCAGATGCGCTACGCACGCGCATTCCTCGTCGTGAACAATCTCGAGATCTCGTGTGCGGTCGTGCGGGTGGAACCGGCTATTGAGGATATTCACAGGACCGCCGCGCGCCAGCTGACGATCACGGTGACGACCGCGGGTGACGAGGACGTCGTGCGGCGGGCCGTCCATGTGGACGAGGTCGAGCTTCATGAGATCACCGAGCTCAGTTATGCCGAAGTGTCGGACGACACGGATGTACCGTCGCCCGCACTGGCAGCCGCGACGCGAAGCGAGGAGACCGTCGCGCTGCTTGCCGATAGTCAGGAAGAGATACTCCTGCTCGCAGATGAGGTAACCGCGCTGGTCGGCGCGGCGGCGACGGTTCGCAGCGAGGGCACGGCGCACGAGCCGTCCGAAGGTCTCGCCGTCATGCTGCGCCGTGCCGCGCACTACGCTCGGACCCTGCAGGACCGGGTGAGCGTGAACTCACGGGTGCAGCTCCTCGAGCTGCTGCGCGAGGTCCGGTTGAGCTCGATCAGGTATGCCGCTGCCCAGGGCAAACGCGTGCGGGTCGTCGTTGGCGGACACGGAGCGCTCGTGTCGCCGGCTGTGGGCGACGCGATGCTCGAAGCCTTGATGCATCTGGTGCGCAACAGCGTCGATCACGGGATAGAGACGATCGAGGCCCGGGCGGCGGGGGGCAGGCAACCTGCCGCCACGATCAAGATACGGGTCGACCGGTTCGGCGACCGGGTGCGGATGATCGTCCAGGACGACGGAACGGGAATAGATGAGCCCTCGGTGCGCGAGCGCAGCGGGGATGATGCGGCCCCCCTGCTCGACATACTCGCTCGCCCGGGATTCTCCATGCGTGATTCTCCGGACAGGAGCTCCGGGCGAGGGGTGGGCCTTGACAATGTCGTCCATACGGTGCGAACGCTGCTGAACGGTGAGATGCGGATGATCAACAAACCGGGCGCCGGCGTTGCCTTCGTCGTCACCGTCCCGGCGACGACACGTCTGTTCCACGTTGTGATTGCCGAGAGTGGTGGATCCTTCTACGCGATACCACGAGCGACCGTCACCGGACGGGTACGCATCGAGCGAACACGGGTCAAGAGAGACAGCCTCGGGGGGCTCTACTACAACCACGACGGGCGGATGCTCCAGCTCTGTGCCATGAGCGGTCGTTCCGCGAATCTCCGCGGGCTCCGTGACGGCTCAGTCGGGCTCGTGGTCCGCGCAGGAACCGAGATGCGGATCCTCCTCGCCGAGGCGGTGCTGGGGGAGGAAGCGGTTGCCCGGGAGCGGGCCGGGTCACGGCGCGTCCAGTCGCGGACGACCGGTTCGGAGGTAGCATTCGTGTTTCCCGCCTGGTTCGCCGTTGAACGAGAGAGCGGCGCGGTTCCTGCGGTCCGGGCATAAAAAAACGGTATGCCTGGACGTCGGCTCCGACGATAGCTCGTCGGTGCGCTGCATACCGTTTGGATGAAGTCTCACCCACCATGATCATCGGCCGTGACCTTCAGAAACTTGAGCGATCGGATTACTCGGAGGCCCGCCTGAGCTCTTCAGCGTGGTAGGCCGTTGCCTCAGCGAGCCCCTCGTACATCGTCAACGATGCATCTATCTGCTCGTCGACGTGTGCGCTGCCGTACCCTGAGCGTATCTGCGCAATCGCCTCCTGGATGAGAAAGCTGCCGATTGCGCCGGCAGGATGATTGGTGAGGCGCCGATCAAGCGGGACGAGCGGAGTGAAGTCGACAGACTGCCCGTTCAGGCGGTGGTCGCGGATTCTGCGCACTGCCAGTGCGGCCTCCTCGGCCACACTCCGCAGGTCTTCGAGCAGCCGGCGGAGTTCGTCGGCTCGCGCCCGGAGCACGCAGCGGCGCCGATTGTCAGGCGCCGGAAGAGCACGGAGGAGATCGCCCCTGCAGCGTTCGATGCGATCGCGCCGATCGGGGCTGGCCAGCGCCTCGTCCCGAGACAGTCGGGTGATCCCGTCGATCGCCGCACCGCCCACGGTGAGCGTTCTCGTCAGGGGCGCGCCGGGGAGCGAGAGCTGCTCGCCAAACCACCGACGGTAGATCTCCATGCGACGATCTGAGAGAATCTCGGTACCATCGTTCGCTGCGACAGGATGGGGCTCGGCGCTCCAGATGTAGCGAAAGACGACAGACTCCGCCGTCCCGACTCTGGTTCCCCAGAGGAGGGCGAGGTGCTCGAAGTAGCTCGAGCGGCAGTGAGTCCGGCCCGCCGGAAAGCCAAGGTCGAGTCCCGCGACTGTGATCTCGGACGCCCCGAGGAGCCGGGCGAGGTCCCAGGCGGTCGTTGCGACCGAGCCTCCCGCGCCGAGCGACCCGAAGCGCCCGAGGTGTTCCTCAAACGCTCTGCCGAGAGGGAAGACGCTCGAGCAGAGGAAGGTCTGTGCGCCGAAGGGCTCGAAGACCCGCGGATGGGCTGAGGCCTCCGACACGAGCATCGTGCCTTCGGGCACTACCCGGTCCAGATGACGGGCATTCCAGTACTGTGGATCGACGACCACCGCGAAGTCAGGGCGGACACCGGCGCGGAGAGTCGGGGCAATTGCCGTATCCACGGCGACGACGAGATACCGGCGGGCGAGCTCAGGCAGCAGCGGAAGTATCTGGTCGAGCGTCGGTCCGGCCGCGAGCAGGAGTACCGGCACGCCTGAGAAGCGTCCGGAGAGCGTCGAGACTCCGTAGGCGCGTGCGATCACGTCGAGGTTCCGGCAGAGGTTCCGGACCCACAGGCGGCCGAATCGCTGAAGCGTAGCGTGGTTGATATCCAGCCGACGAGCAAACGAGTCCACGACGCGTCGAGCGACCGCGTACTCGTCACTGAGGCGGTCAATACCCGGCAGAACGAAGGTCTCGAACCCGTCGGCGGCCGTCTGCGGGAGGATTCCGGCGAGCGATTCCACGTCGCAGACAAGGACGAGTCGGCCCGATCGCCGCAATCGCTCGAGCGAGCCGTGCTCCGCGGCGATCGCCACGAGCTCGGTCACCGGCTCGAACACGATGACCCTCGTGGACTCGGTGTGCGCGATCAGAAAGTCGGCATGGTATCCGAGTCCAAGGCCAAGGAATACCATGGCGCCGGGCTCGCGACGGGCGACTGCCGCCATCGTTCTCGATGCGTCCCGTTCGGGATCATGACGGCTGTGCAGGTAGCGCCCGGCCGCAACCAGTGTCGGGCTCCCGTTGGCGGCCGCAACGATCCGCAGATCAACGGCTGCATCCATGCTCACTCCAGCTCCAGATATATGGTGATACCCGGTTGCACCACCGTTCCGGGGGCCGGACGCTGCCGCACTACCCAGCCGAACCCGTCGATCCGGACATCGATATTCTCGAGCTCGAGGAGGGGGAGAAGCGAACGCTTGGGAAGCCCGGTGAAGTCGGGTACGGTGTCGGCGATCGCCGGGAGACGCACGGGTGTTACCGTGATGCGACCCGGATGCGCGATGGTTCGATCTCCTTCCAGCGGTATCCCGAGATAGGGAACCAGGAAATCGAGAAGCTCGCGGATGACCGGAGTCACGATACGGCCTCCGTAGAATTCACCGGCCTTTGGGTGGTCGATTGCCATGTAGATCACCAGCGATGGGTCGTCGACCGGGAGGATGGCGAGGGTGGAGGCGATGAACGCATCCGTGGAGTATCTCCCGGTTCGGGGGTCGATCTTCTCCGCCGTACCGGTCTTCGCCGCGATGCGCAGCCCGTCGTAGGCAAGCCGACGCGCCGTGCCGGCGACCACCGCCTGCTCCATCGCCAGGAGCATCTGATGTGCCGTCGCCGGGCTCACGACTTCGCGGACCGGCGTGCGGCCGTAGTTTCGAACGATGCGCCCGGACGGTGAGACGATCTTGTCGACGATGTTGGGCTTGATGAGCACCCCTGCGTTTGCGAACACCGTTGCCGCGGATGTCAGCTGAAGCGCGGTCACCGCGATCTCCTGGCCAATGGCGATCGTGGGCTTCGTACGCCCCGACCAGTTTTCCGGCCGGGCGAGGAGCCCTGCCTCCTCACCGTTCATGTCGACTCCCGTTCGCTCGCCAAACCCGAAGAGCCGCAGCATGTTGTAGAAGGCTCGTTCGGTGACCTGTTCGCTTGCCATCGCCGCGCCTACGTTGCTCGAGTACCGGATGATCCCGGTAAAATCGATCGTTCCGTAGTTGGCAAGATCCCGGATCGGCGGGGTCGTGGCGTCGTACCGGCCCGTCGTTCGGAAGGTGGTGCTCGAGGTCAGCGCACCAAGGTGGTGGAACCCCGCCATGGAGAAGACTTTGAAGACGCTTCCCGGTTCGTACACGTCAGAGATGGGGCGGTTGCGGCGAGCGTGTTCCGGATACTCGGCGAACTGGTTGGGGTCGTAGCCCGGAGCCGACGCGTACCCGAGTATATCGCCGGACCGGGAGTCAAGGACGAGGAGCGTCACGGAGTCCGCACGATGCTCCTCGAGTGCCCGACGGGCGAGACGTTCGGCTTCGTGCTGGATGTTCATGTCGATCGTCAGGAAGACCTGGTTCCCATACCCGCCTTCGGCGCCCGGCGAGAGCCACGATTCCATCGTGTATTCGATGCCGGCCAGTCCGTACCCGTCGTCGCCGACGAAACCGAGCGCGGCGGCGAGCGACTCCTGCTCGGGGTAGCTGCGCCCGTAGTCGGGACGCAGCCTGATTCCCTGCAGCAGGCCTGCCTCTCGCGCGGCACGGATCGCCTCGCTTTCGGCCGGAGAGATGGTTCGCTTCAGCGTGACGGATCCGGTCGGGCCGGTGAGTCTCGTACGGAGTTCGGCCCGGCCGACGCCGATCAGTGGTGAGAGCTCGGACGCAGTGCGTTCAGGGTCCAGAACCTCCGGTCGCCATGCCCAGACCGTCTCGAGTTCGGTCTGGATCGCGAGAATCCGTCCGTTTCGGTCCAGTATGGGACCTCGTTCGCTTCTCCCGGGAGATGCCGCGGCGGCGATCTGTGGGCCCCCGAGCATGAGAGAGCCGTACCGCGTAGCCACGGCGACCGCCGCTGCAGCGATCAGCACGAACAGAGCGTAGTAGCGCCAGCGGGGAGGTCGGTTGGGCGATGAAGGGGGGTGTGCGTCCATGGAGTTTCGTGTATCGTGGGCCACAAGCGGCTCTAATTCAGTATCGGACTATAACAAGCTCAGATGAACATGTCGATATGAAAAGCGAGATGCGAGGAATCATCGAGGCACAGCGAATCGAGAGACGGTGGCGAGCCGCGCGGCGGGTGAGTCCGGCCCGGCCGAGGCCCGGATTCGGCGTCGGAGAGGACGCTCTCATCCGGTCGCTGACTTCCGGTCGAGCGGCACGAGCGGAGACCGATCGCGCCTCGTCTCCCGCGGGCGCGGCCGTTCCATCGCCCGCGCCCGCGCCCGCGCTCGTGCCCGGGAGCCCGAAACGGACGACTGATCCGGACATGAGATACCCGCGCGCTGGCGTCCGTTCGCGGCCGCGGAGGGTCTCAGGGAGACCGCTGATCGCGTATCTGTATCGTCGGGATCTGCCGATCCTCGCGGCGATTCCGCTTGCACCCGTCCTCCTGGCACTGCTGTTTCCCGTGCTCGGTGCGTTCGATTTCTACGCCCGGCAGTTGGGCGTTCGGATGCCGGCCGCCGACTCGGGGGAGCTCGCGATGCAACCCGTGGCGACGGACGCGCGCGGCGGCGACGCGCCGATGAGTGTCGACGCTACCACCTTCGAGCAGATCCGCCGGACCGAGTACACGGTTCAGCCCGGCGACACGATATCCGAGATCGCGGTACGTTTTGGCCTGGATACGGGAACGATACTCTCGATGAACCCGGTGGACGACGTGCGCCGTCTGCTGCCTGGGACGGTCCTCTCGATTCCCGACCGCGACGGACTGTTTCATGCGGTTCAGCCGGGCGAATCGCTGTCCAGAATCGCCGCGAGCTACGAGGTGCCCGTTTACCGAATACTGGACGCGAACAACCTCGAGACGGATGTGCTTCAGGTCGGCGATACCCTGTTCATCCCCGGCGCACGGATGGCCATGGACGACTACCTGCTGGCGATCGGCGAGCTGTTGTCCTGGCCGGTTCGCAGCTTCCGGCTGACGTCCGGTTTTGGGATGCGGCTCGACCCGATCACCCGCCAGTGGCGCATGCACAACGGCATCGACATGGCGAACGCGATTGGAACGCCTGTGCTTGCCGCCCGCTCGGGGCGGGTCATGCACATAGAGGCCAATTCAGGAACCTACGGCCATCTGATCATCCTCGATCACGGAAACGGTATTCGCACGCTCTATGCCCATCTCAACTCGTTCGCCGTCTCGGCGGGCCAGTGGGTGTCGACCGGACAGATGATCGGGCGAATGGGGAATACCGGGCGGAGTACCGGGCCGCACCTGCACTTTTCCGTGATCCGCAACGGCCGATGGATCGACCCCATGGGACAGCTCGTACGGCGCTGAGGTCTCACCGTCCGTGGCAATACTTGTACTTCTTGCCGCTTCCGCAGGGGCAGGGGTCGTTTCGGCCTACCTTCGGCACTGAACGTTTGATCGTCTGGTGCTGCGGCTGTGATCCTGCCGCGGGCTCGGGCCGGGTCGCAAGCGCGGCTGCGCTCCGGCCGCCGGCGCCTCCGGCGGCAGCCGCTTGCGCTCCGCCTCCAAAGGCCGAGACCTGTGAATGGTGCTCCTCCGCCGAGTGTGCGACGGCCGGAGCCCGCATGCGCGCACGGAAGCCTTCGGCCTTGACCGCCATCAGTTTCCTCGCGACCGCCAGGCGGATATCGTAGAGAAGCTCGTCGAATATCTCGAAACCCTCGAGCTTGTACTCGAGGAGCGGATTCTTCTGGGCGTACGAGCGCAGGTACACCGCCTCGCGCAGGGCCTCGAGATTCTCGAGGTGATCCTGCCACCTCGCGTCGATATTGCGCAGGTACTCGTACCGGATCGCGAGATTGAGCTGCTCGCCTCCGACGATCTCCTCCTTTTCCGAGACGTCGCGCTCCATCTCCGCCAGCAGCGCCTGTTCGATGTCATGTGCGCTTTTTCGCTCGAGATCCTCGGCGGTCACGTCGGGGGTGTAGTAGAGTCGCTCTCTGAGGAAGTCGAACAGCTCGGCAACTCGTTGCGGGCTTGCATCCGCCGCCTCATTGACGTCTGAGAGCGACTCCGCGATGAGATCGCGAGCGGTCTGGAGTACGCGCGTCTTGAGCGAATGGTCGGTGAGGATCGCGTCGCGCTGTCCGTAGATGTACTTGCGCTGCTCGTTCAGCACGTCGTCGTACTCGAGCAGGTGTTTCCGGATGTCGAAGTTTCGCTCCTCGACCCGGTTCTGTGCCCGTTCGATGCTGCGGTTGATGATCCGGTGGTTGAGCGGCTCGCCCTCAGGCAGTCCGCGCGCCATGATGGACTTGAGGTTGGCTCCGCCGCGACCGAAGAGGCGCATCAGGTCGTCGTCCATCGAGAGGAAGAAGCGGCTCTCGCCCGGGTCGCCCTGGCGTCCGGAGCGCCCGCGCAGCTGGTTGTCTATCCGGCGCGATTCGTGCCGCTCGGTGCCGAGCACGTAGAGCCCCCCGGCTTCCTGGACCTCACGGTACTGCGCCCGCCACGATTCTCGCTCGCGCTCGTAGGCGGCCATGTACTCTTCGTGCGAGGCCTCGGTTCCCACCCTCTTCCGCGCGCGGTACTCCGGGTTTCCCCCGAGCTTGATGTCCGTACCGCGGCCGGCCATATTGGTCGCGATCGTTACGGCGCCCTTTGCGCCTGCCTCCGCGATGATCAGAGCTTCCCGGGCGTGGTTCTTCGCGTTCAGCACCTCGTGCCGTATCCCCCGCCGCGTGAGCATCCCGTCGAGCAGCTCCGAGCGCTCGATCGAAGCGGTGCCCACGAGAACCGGCTGTCCCTTGTCGTGAAGCCTCTGAATTTCGTCGCAGATCGCCTCATACTTCTGGCGTGCATCGACGTAGATCACGTCGTCCTGGTCGATGCGGACCACCGGCCGGTTCGTCGGGATCACCACGACGTCGAGCCCGTAGATCTTCCCGAACTCCTTGGCCTCCGTTTCGGCGGTGCCGGTCATCCCGGAAATCTTGTCGTACATCCGGAAGAAGTTCTGAAAGGTGATGGTCGCGAGAGTCCGGTTTCGCTCGGCAATGCGGATCCCTTCCTTCGCCTCGATTGCCTGATGCAGGCCGTCCGAGTAGCGGCGTCCGTGGAGGATACGTCCGGTGAACTCGTCGACGATCTCCACCTTGCCGTCGGCGACGACGTACTGCTGGTCCCGGTGGAAGAGCTTGTGCGCCCGCAACGCCTGCGTCGCGAGGTGGATGAACTCGAAGTTGTCGTCGACGAACAGCGTGTCGGTGATCACTTTCGCGCGTTGCAGGATCTCTTCGAGGTGGCCGAGGCCCTGCTCGGTGAACGAAACGCGCTTGGACTTCTCGTCCAGCTTGTAGTCGCCGATCGGTTCCTCCGGATAGTCGTTGGTCTCCGGGTCCTTTTCACACTCCTCGAGCTGATTCACGACGCCGTTGATCGCCGTATACTTGCGGGTGTCATCCTCCGCGGGACCGGAGATGATCAGCGGAGTGCGGGCCTCATCGACGAGTATCGAGTCGATCTCGTCGATGATGGCGTAGCTGTGCCCGTTCTGGACTCGTCGGTCGGAGTCGAAGCGCATATTGTCGCGCAGGTAGTCGAACCCGAACTCATTGTTGGTTCCGTAGGTGATATCCTTGCGGTACGCCTCTTTGCGCGCATCGTTGTCCATATCGCTGAGGATGACCCCGACGCTCACTCCGAGATAGTCGTAGATTGGTTTCATCCACGCGGCGTCGCGTTCGGCGAGGTAGTCGTTGACGGTGACGACATGCACTCCGTGTCCGGTGAGTGAGTTCAGGTAGGCGGCCGTCACGCTGCTGACGGTCTTGCCTTCGCCCGTCTTCATCTCCATGATCTTGCCCTGGTGAAGCACGATCCCCCCGAGGATCTGCACGTCGTAGAGGCGCTCCCCGAGTGTTCTGCGAGCGGCTTCCCGTACGAGCGCAAAGGCCTGCGGGAGCAGCGAGTCGAGAGAATCCCCGGCGGCGATCTGGTTGCGGAACCGTGAGGTCTGCTCGCGGTACTCGTCGGCGGTGAGCGACATGGCCCACGGTTCGACGGCGTTGACCGTGTGGAGAATGGGGAGCAGCGCCTTGAGATCAGCCTCGGTCTTCGAGCCGAACAGCGCCTCAATGAGGTTCTGAAGCATACCGTGAATGTAGCGGGCCGGCGAGAGTCCGGTCAAGATTGACACCGGGCACTCCCGACAGGTAGTATGCGCGTACCAGATGCCGCGACGTTCGCCTTTCAGGATCCTGTCTTTCGTTCTGATGCTCGCTTCCGTCGTACTCGTGGGGTGCGGGCGGCCCCGTGTCCCCGTGCTCCAGCGCGAAGGGCTTTTCTCACTCCAGTACGGAAAGATGGAGGATCAGGTCTCGCTCTTCCTCGATGGGTCCGCCGTGACCCGCAAGACCCGGCTGGCGATGCGGGGCGGGCTGTTCTACCTCGCGAGCGGGTACGCCAACCGCATCATGGAGCTCACCTCCTACGGCGACCTTCTCACCCTCTACTACAACCCCGCTCAGAATCCCCGGCCGGTCATGCTCCAGACCGGCTCTGACGGCGGGCGAGCCTCGAACCGACGCGCCTTCGAGTACGCCTTCAACACGGTGGGCGAGATAGCCGTCACGAGCGATACCACCCTGCTCGTGGAGGATCAGGTGCCCGACCGGGTCGCCGTGTTCGACGAGGAGCTCGGAGCCATGCTGAACCGGGTCGTGGTCCGACTCGATCGAGCCGGACGACAGATCGATTATCTCGGCCAGGAGGGCATTGGGGGCGCCTTCTTCCCCTATATCAAGGCGATCGACATCACCTCCGCTGATGAAATCGTCGTGACGGCGATCGCGCCCCCGCGGACGATTGTGTACTGGTTCGCGGCCGACGGGACGCTCCTGCGTCGCATCGATATCACTCCGGATACCCTGCCGGTTCCCACCGAGATCGCCGCCGCGCCGCTGCTCGAGACGGTCCGTCCGGACCATGATCTGCGTCGGCTCTATCTCAAAGTCAACTACTATGTTCGTGAGCGGCATGGGCCCGCGCAGCGGATCGAGTCCGTGGACCGGCTGATGAGCCGCGTGTACTGGATCAACATCGACGACGGCAGCTACGAAGGGTACGTCGAGGTGCCGCGCAACGTGCGGCGAGAGTCCGCGTTCGCATCCCCGGCGGATGAGCAGGAGTTCTACTACGAGCTCATCGGTGCCGCACCGGGAGAGCATCTCTTTCTGCTCAGCAAGGAGAGCCGCGAGCA
>SKZO01000402.1 GCA_007127335.1 Spirochaetales bacterium
CGTCCGTTGTTGTGTAGTTGAAGAAGAGCGAGTACTGACCCGGCTTCGCGTTCAGCGATGGAACGAGCCGGTAGTCACCCGCCTCCATGTTCTGGGCGAGGACCGGCCAGTGGTGCGAGCGCAGCCGGATGTTCGCGTAATCCTGCTCACCGCCGGCAAGCGCGAGCAGCAGCACCTCAAGATCGGGGTACTGGTCGAATACGATCTCGTCGATGTAAGGAAGCTGATTGCCGGCCCTGTCGACCTTATAGTAGTACGGGTTACGCACCCAGCGCTGGCGACCCTCGTCGGTTGCCGGCGCGGCCGGCACCCATGCGCTCAGCCTCGGTGCGTCGGGCTCCTGCAGATATCCGATCTTCTGCTCGTAAAGCATCGCCCAGTCGTCGACACCGGCCTCGGCCATGCTCCGCCTCAGGTCCGCCGCTGACGCGTAGTCTTCGTGGAACTGTGAGAAGTAGTGCTTCGGGTGATGATGAAAATCCATCTGTCCCTGTCGCCCCGTCATCTCGAGCATCAGCAGGCCGTACGGCTGCGCGAACCGGAAGGTGAAGGTCCGCTCGTTGTGCACGATCAGCTCGGCCGGCTCGCCAGCAACGGTGAGCGACGGCGGCGGAACAGAAAGGACCGGATTGAGCCGGACATCCTCGTACCAGTACTGGATGTCGGCCGTGGTGAACGGCTCACCGTCGGACCATTTCACCCCTTCTCGAAGCGTGAAGGTCCACTCCGTCATATCGTCGGAAGCCTCCCACGATTCCGCGAGATCCGGCTCGTATTCGCCCGTGTACCCCTGAACCTGCTTCACGAGGCTCACGTGGGCGAAGTCGACATCGATGTAGCCGGCATAACTCGTCCAGTCCGCGTAGTTGGTGCGCAGCGTCCCGCCGTACTGACCGATGAACTCGTACGGCTCCACGACGACCGGATTCGCCGGCAGCCGCGCCTCAACCGGCGGGAGCTCGTTCGCCTGAACCCTCTCCGCCAGCATCGGCGCTTCGCTGAACGTCGTGACCGTGAAGTCGGGCAGGTGATACGGCCCGTCGGTGGTTTCGAGCTCCTCGAGCGCCGCAACCGGATCGACGTCGACCGGGTCCTCCACGGCACCTCGTGCGAACCCGCTCGCGGCGACGATCGTGAACACGAGCAGTATCACGGGCCATCTACGGAAAATGAAACTGTACATACAAACCTCCTTGAGGATTGCCTCTGCACCGGCCGTCGGCAGCGGCGCTGCAGACCGTCGGCGCCCATAAATACTATTAAAAACTAGTTGAGGCATTCTGGCAAGCCCTGATGTGTTATCGGGGTCCTTCTCTTGCTCAACGTCGGTAGCGATCGTTTTTCGCCGCGACTATTATCGCCACTATGGCCAAAGAATCCAATTCTCAGCCGCTGAGACGCATGGATGATCGCAAGGTTGACGGCTGACGCCGACGCGACTATCATGTGAGTCAGGTGGCAACGGGTTTTTTTTAGTGCAAAGTGAGAGGCATCCATGGCGAATCAGATCGTTGGTCCGGAAGAAAGACGGACTGAACACCAGGCATCTTCGAACCAGGCGCCGATCCTCTCGATCCGCGATCTTCATGTGGACTTCCGAATGCGCAACGGCGTCGTACGTGCACTGCACGGGGTGGATTTCGATCTCGCTGCCGGGCAGACACTTGGGCTCGTGGGTGAGAGCGGATGCGGCAAGAGCGTTACGGCACAGGCCATACTACGGGTCATCCCGGATCCGGGCGAGATTCGGAAGGGGCAGATCATCTTCCGCCCGAGTTCGCGGAGTTCCGGACGTGAGATCGACATCGCCGCGCTCCCGCCGAAATCACCCTTGCTGAACGAGATTCGTCGTGAGCACATCTCCCTGATCTTCCAGGAACCCATGACGTCACTCAGCCCCGTGCACACGATAGGAGATCAGATCGGCGAGGCGTGCCGTCTCGGTCGCAGCGTAAGTCGGAGCGAGGCGCGAGATCAAAGTATCGAGCTTCTCAGAAGGGTCGGCATCCCCAGACCGGAACAGCGAATCGACCGCTACACCTTCGAGCTGTCCGGCGGGATGCGGCAGCGCGCTATGATCGCCATGGCCCTCGCCTCCGATCCGAATCTGCTGATAGCGGACGAGCCGACGACAGCGATCGACGTGACGATCCAGGCACAGATACTCGATCTTCTGGAAGAGCTCCAGCAGGACACGGGGATGTCGCTCATCATGATAACGCATGACCTGGGAGTCGTCGCCTCCGTTGCGGATCGTGTCGCTGTCATGTATCGTGGCGTTGTCATCGAAGACGCCTCGTGCGAAGAGCTGTTCGACAACCCGAAGCACCCGTATACGAGGGGTCTCCTCTCGTCGGTGCCGGATCTCACCACTCCGGGGAAGTCCGATATCGCGACGATACGCGGCACAGTGCCGCATCCGTTCGCCGTCATCCCCGGATGCGAGTTTCACCCCAGGTGCGATCACTTCATGGAGGGAGTCTGCGACGTACGCTTCCCGGAGGAGACCCCCGTCGGGCCTCGGCCGAACGCGTCGGACCATGTGACGAGATGTCACCTCTACACTGTCGAGAAACCTGAGGAGGAGAGCGATGGCACAGCCGCGACCGCAGCACCGCGAGAGTGACCATCCCGCACCACCCATGAACAACGGCGACCTCATCGAGATCGACAACCTGAAGAAGTACTTTCCCATTCAGTCAGGGTTCTTGCGACGGCACGTCGGCGATGTACGGGCCGTTGACGGCGTGACCTTCTCCATCAGGCGCGGAGAAACCCTCGGTCTCGTGGGTGAGAGCGGCTGCGGAAAAACGACGACGGGCCGGCTGATTGCCCGCATTTTCGAACCCACCGACGGGTCGATACGTATCAGCACGAACGGAGACGCCACGGACGTTGCCTCGCTTCGCGGCGAAGGGCTTCACGACTACTGGCGTCGAGTCCAGGTCATCTTCCAGGACCCTTACTCCTCGCTCAACCCGAGACGCACGGTGTCGCAGATCATCGCCGAGCCGCTTGTCTGCCTGACCGAAATGAGTGCTGCCGAACGCCGCGATCGAGTGGGAGAGCTGCTCGAGCTCGTGGGTCTTGACCCGCGACACGCCGAACGGTACCCGCATGCATTCAGCGGCGGGCAACGGCAACGAATCGGCATCGCCCGTGGAATCGCGCTCAATCCGGAGCTCCTCGTCGCGGACGAGGCCGTCTCGGCGCTCGACGTCTCGATCCAGGGCCAGATCATCAACCTGATGGTGAGGCTTCAGCGTGAGCTCGAGCTGACCTATCTCTTCGTGAGCCACGACTTGGGCATCGTCAAGCACATATCCGATCGTATCGCCGTCATGTATGTAGGAAAGCTCGTCGAGCTCTGCTCAGCTGACGGGATGTTTCGCAGGCCCCGCCATCCGTACACCGAGGCCCTGCTGTCGGCGGTCCCGCGGCCCAATCCAAAGGCGAAGGCTGCACGCATATTGTTACCGGGAGATGTCGCGGATCCCGCGAACAAGCCGCCGGGCTGTCCCTTTCATCCGCGCTGCAGATATGCGCAGGAGGTCTGCGCACAGGACGAGCCCGAGTGGCGCAACGTCGGCGATGAGGAGCATCGCCACCTCGTCGCCTGTCACTTCGCGGACACGCTGGAGCTGAAGGGAGTGCTCCAGGCAGAGACGACCGCCGGAACCACGCAGTAGGCTCCGAGCAGTATCATCGTGCCCGGGCGGTACTCGCCCGCGGAACCATCAAGGTGCCTATACGGATCACGACTGTCTCAGGCGGTGGCGCAACGATCCGCTCGGTGAGCCGTTGAACCGCGAGTGTCGCCATGCGCGACTTGAAGACGCGCACCGTAGACAGCGGTGGTTCCATGAGCTCGCAGAACGGGAGATCGTCGAACCCGCAGATTGATACGTCGGAAGGAAGCCGAACACCGCGCTCACGCAATGCCCGCACGAGACCGGATGCCATGATGTCGTTCGTCACGAAAAAGGCCGAGGGCAACGACCGAACGTCTCCGAGCGCGGTGACGCAATCGGCATACGACCCGGGGATGGTCGGCCTCACCCGCAGCATCGGTTCGGGCGGATTCAGCCCGGCGGAGGACACCAGCTCGAGCGCGGCGCTCTCGCGCTCGCGGAAGTTGTGAGTAGGGATCGAGGTGGAGCAGACACCGATCTTCCGGTGGCCGAGATCGATCAGGTGTTGGACCGCGGCGTGAGCTCCTGCAACATTGTCAATGACCACCGAATCAACGGGAACCTCCGGATACTCGTTGTCGAGCACGACCAATGGTATTTGGGCATCCTGGAAGTGTCGCAGGTGGTGCTGCGGCATCACTGAGGCATCGAGGATCACGCCGAGGGTACGCAGCGCTCTCAGCTTGCCCACGAGGTCAGAGAAGTCCTCCCGCTCGTGTGCGTACACGACACGCAGCTCATATCCCTCGGACCGTGCTTCGGTCTCTACACCCTTCTGGATCTCGGCGAAGAACGGGTTGTGTGACGCTTCGATATCAGCGGCGTCGTAGACGACGAATGCGAGGACACCCGATCGCGCGGCGGCAGGACGGCCCTGTCCGCCTCGCTCATAGCCGACCCGACGCAACAGCTCCCGTATTTCGCGGCGGGTCTCGGCGCCGACGCCGGGACGATTGTTGAGTACGAGTGAGACCGTAGAGACGGACACGCCCGCTTCATCGGCAATCTGCTTGAGGGTCGTGCGTTGCGGTTCGTTCACGACCTCAGCATACGGTACCGACCCCGAGTTTTCAATAAAACTCGGAAAACAGTGCTCTATCCGCCGGTGAAACCCAAGGCGTATGCGACAGGTGATCAGGCCCTCAAGCCAGGAGCGCCATTTGACGCTCCCTCCGGGAAGTGATAGAGTTCAAGTGCGGCATAGTATTTATTAAATATAGTACAGGAAACCATCGTCGGGAGGACGGCAAAATGAGACCGCAGAAGACACAAGCCGAACGTACCGATGACGCCATCTACGGGTGCCTGATCGCCGCCGCGATCGGTGACGCCCTCGGCGCTCCCGTGGAAGGATGGTACTGGACCGATATC
>SKZO01000267.1 GCA_007127335.1 Spirochaetales bacterium
ATTCGGTCGCGAGAAACGGCTCAACCGGCACGAAGATGACCATGTCCGCGTTGCGCCTGATGATCTCGCCGACGATGCCGTCCTGTCGTTCCGAGTCCCAGCCGCAGTGATGGACGCGGGTCTCCATGCCCAGCCGCCCGGCCTCCGTGACCAGACCCTGCTCGTACTCGCTCCAGTACGGGTGATGGCCCGGAACGATCGCCTCGACGAGCCTGCCGCGCGGACCACCGTCGGGAGGCACCGGCATCGCGTGTTTCCTCGCGTGCCATCCGGCGTACTCGGCGTCATACCAGCGCCGAGGGTCGGACTCCGGGTACAGGGAGGGATCGTCGGGTCGCTGAGGGATGTCGACCTGTGCCGGATCCCAGAGGAGGAATCCGCCCGATGAGCCACACACGCCTCCAGTATAAACCGGATACCTGATCGGCGCACCTTGACAAGGTGTGCGATTGGTCAAATATTCAGCAGGTAGTCTCGCATGAAGAAACCGACCTTGAAGGACATTGCAGAATCCGTCGGCGTATCGGTAACCACGGCGTCGCTCGTTCTATCGAACAAGGGACGGATCTCGGATTCCGTCCGCAAGGCCGTACTCGACGCGGCTGCGAGTCTCGGGTACGATCGCAAGCCCATCGCCCTGACGACCGGCATACGCCCGTCAATCGGCATTCTTCTCAGCATCGATCCGCAGTGGGCATTCGTCTGGCGCTTTGTGCGACCAATTGTCGCGGAGATCGAGCGTATGCTCGATGATCGCGGCTACGATGTACACCTCATCCCCATGCACGACACGGAACCCGATCCGGGCCTGGAAGAGCGTGTCCTGCGCGGGTCGTACAAAGGGATCTTCTCCATCCACTACGTTGACGAGGAGATGTTCGACGCACTCGAGCGCAAGGGAATCGAGATAGTCGTGATCATGAACGGGAGATTCCAGGACCGCTTCCACTCTATCCTGGTAGACGACTTTCAGAGCTCATACGAGGGCACGCGGCACCTCCTGGAACTCGGTCACCGCGACATCCTGTACGCCGGCACGGACCGGGTGAACCTGCCCAAGCTGACGACCGACCGGTACTACGGCTTCTGCAAGGCCCTTGAAGAGTTCGACCTGCCGGTGACACCGGCAGGCTACCTCAACTGTGAGGCATCCGACACGCAGCACCTCGAGGCGAGTCTGCGCGACGTCTTCGCCCGCCCGGTCAAACCGAGCGCGGTGTTCGCGATCGACGACGATATGGCGCTGCGCATCATCGCGCTTCTCGGTCACTCCGGCCTGCAGGTACCTCGCGACGTCTCGATCATCGCCCCCGGCGATCTCCTGAGCTACGACGACCCGTTCGTCACGCCGGTGAGCACGCTCAGGACGGACACAACGCTGATGGGCCGACTCGCCGGCGACATGATGCTCCGCCTGCTCTCCGGCGGGCAGGACGGTGCACACGCCATCAAGATCAAGCAGCAACTCGTCCAGAGAGGCTCCACCAAGCCGGTCCCGTCCGGACGGATCGTGCGGGCGGAGAAGGCCGGTGCCGAGGCGAGGCAACGGTTCCTGCTCAGCTTCTCTCACGAGAACGGGAGCCCTCCGGGCCGATGGCTCGGTGCGTCGCGTGAGTTCATCACGAAGGCGTGCATCGAGCTCAACATGGACGAGGAGCAGTTTCGCCTTCGCATTCGGGACGACCTTCGATGGGTCTCCTCCGATCCGATCGGTCAGGGCGGGCGGACGGTGGACGCTTTTGGCATCGAGCGTCGCGGCGTCGGATACGGTCAGCCGACCGGGCACCCGTTGAGCGATGCACCGACGATCGAGCGGCTGCGAGACTACCCCTGGCCTGACCCGTCGCGGGAGGGTACGGAGGGCATCCGGGACCGGATCGCCCCGCTGGCCGAGCGCTTCGCGATCGCCGGAGGCAACTGGTCTCCGTTCTGGCATGACGCGACAGACCTGGTGAGTATGGAGACGCTGGCATTCCTGATGTACGACGACCCGGTGGTCGTGGAGACCATGCTCCACAGAATCGTCGACTACTACGTCGCGATCAACACGCGCGTGTTCGAGGAGGCAGGTGATCTGATCGACCTCGTCTTCGTGCGCAATGACTTCGGCACCCAGACCGGGCCTCTGCTGAGTGTGGAGCACTTCAACCGGTTCATCGCGCCGTGTATCCGGCGTATCGTTACGGCCGCCCATCGCTACGACATCAAGGTCCTCTTCCACTCCTCCGGCGGGATTCGTCCGCTCCTGCCGTCGCTTCTGGCAACGGGCATAGATGCCCTCCATGCGTTGCAGCCTGACTGCGCGGGCATGCACCCGGCGGCGATCAAGGAGGAGTTCGGACACCGCGTCGTGTTGTCCGGAGGGATCGACGCCCGGGGTGCACTGCTTCACGGAAGCGCTGTGGAGGTTCACCGCACGGTACTCGAGACCCTCGACACTCTGGCCGACGGAGGCGGCTATCTGGCCGCCCCGAGCGTGGACGCGATTACCGCGGACGTCCCGGTCGCGAACGTCCTCGCGATGTACGACGCGATCGACGAGTGGCGTGCGCCGCAGTAGGCGCACGGCGACGGCTTGACTTTCCCGCCGAATCGTAGCTTATTCCTGCGCGGAGCAGCCCATTTCACCACAGACAAACCCCGGCATACGCAACGTCGCTATCATCGCACACGTCGACCATGGGAAGACGACCCTCGTCGACGCCATGTTCCGCCGCAGCGGCCTCTTCCGGGAGGGGCAGGTAATTGAGGAGCGGGTCATGGACCGCATGGATCTCGAGCGTGAGCGAGGGATCACGATCGCGGCGAAGAACTGCGCGGTCAGATGGCGCGGCGTCAAGATCAACATCATCGACACCCCGGGACACGCCGACTTCGGCGGCGAGGTGGAGCGGGCGTTGAGCATGGCCGACGGCGCGCTCCTGCTCGTGGACGCGGCCGAGGGACCGCTGCCGCAGACGCGGTTCGTCCTGAAGAAGACGCTCGAGGCGGGGCTCAGGATCATCGTGGTGATCAACAAGATCGACCGCCGCGATGCCCGGCCGGTCAAGGTGCTCGACGAGATCAGCGACCTGTTCATCGACCTCGACGCGACTGAGGAACAGCTCGATTTTCCGTTGCTCTACGCAGTCGCGCGAGACGCGATCGCCAAGCGCGACCTTGACGCCCCGGACGATGGGCTCGACGTTCTGCTCGACACGATCGTTGACGAGATCGCCCCTCCGGTGGTCCACCCCGAGCGGCCCTTCCAGATGCTCGTCAGCGACCTTGACTACTCCGACTACCTTGGACGTCTCGCGATCGGGAAGACGCATAACCAGCCGGTCGTTTCGAACGACCGCCTCATCAGGATTGACTCCACGCAGGGCGTGGTGCCGCTGAAGGTGGGCAAGCTCCAGGTATACGAAGGGGCCTCCATCGCCGACACCGACCGCGCGGAACCCGGTGACGTCGTCGTGCTCTCGGGAATCGACGAGGTCCATATTGGCGACACCATCTGCACCGCGGAGTCTCCCCGGGCGCTTCGCCGGATTACCGTGGACGAGCCTACCGTCTCCATGCTCTTCCTGCGAAACACCGGACCGTTCTCCGGGCGCGAAGGGAAGCACGTACAGGCAACGAAGCTCGGGGAGCGGCTGCGGCGCGAGACGCTGCGCAATGTATCGCTCCACGTGGAGGAGCAGGCGGACCGGGAAGGGTTCCTCGTCAGCGGCCGCGGAGAGTTCCAGATGGCCATCCTCATAGAGACGATGCGACGAGAAGGCTACGAGATGTGCGTGGGTCGCCCGCAGGTCATCTACCAGGAGCGCGACGGGGTGCGCACCGAACCAATCGAACGGGTCTACATAGACTGCGGAGACGGGTTCACCGGCATCGTCACCGAGAAGCTCTCCGTGCGCCGCGGCCGCCTGATCAACCTCACCAACCACGGCAACGGGCGCGCGCGCCTTGAGTTCAGCGTGCCGTCGCGGGCACTGATAGGGTTTCGCGACGAGCTTCTGACGGACACCCGCGGCACCGGCATCATGAACGCCTACCTCGAGGGGTACGAGCCGTACCGCGGCGACTTCCCGAGCCGTCTCACCGGCTCGCTCGTGAGCGACCGCCAGGGCGCCGCGGTCGCCTACGCGCTGTTCAACCTGGAACCTCGCGGTACCATGTTTATCGCCCCCGGGAAACCGGTCTACGAGGGGATGGTCGTGGGCGAGCACAACCGGAACAACGACCTTGACGTCAACCCGTGCAAGACAAAGAAGCTCACGAACATGCGGGCTGCCGGACGCGACGAGAACGTGGTCCTCACGCCGCCGCACGTCATGACGCTCGAGGCGGCGATCAACTTCATCCGCGACGACGAGCTTGTCGAAATCACGCCGACGTCCGTCCGACTGCGCAAGCGCCGGCTGCTCGCGACCGACCGCAGACGATCGGTGTAGCCTCTTACCTCATCATGGCTCGCGCGGCACGGGCGGCAACCGAACGCGGGATGAGCCGCACCGCCGCCATGGACACCTTGTTGAAGAGCCCGGGCACGACGGTCATCCGCCGGCGCACCATCGCGCGGAGCCCTGAGCGCACGACCCGGTCAGCAGGCATCACCGCAAGCCGGGTATAGAGCGTCGGTTCCTGATCCGCAACCTCCTGGAACTCGGTCGAAGTCACTCCGGGGGAGAGGACCGTTACCGCCACCCCGCTGCCGCGCAGCTCGTGATGCACCGCCCCGCCGTAGTGCAGGACGAAGGCCTTCGCTGCGGCGTACGAGGCGTACCGCGGTGCGCTCTGGTAGGCGGCGATGGAGGCAACCTGCACGATGTAGCCGCGGCCCCGGGCTGCCATGTCTGAGGCGAACAGACGCGTGAGATGGACCAACGAGACGATGTCCAGAGTGAGCATCGACCGCTCGCGTTCCCAGTCGATCGCGAGGAAATCGCCGTGCAGGCCGAAGCCGGCATTGTTCACGAGCACGACCGGCTCCAACCCGGCCTCCGTGACGACCCGGTAGAGGTCGCGGACACCGTCGTCGGTTGCGAGATCGACCGTCACGGGCATCACCCGGGTGCCGCCGCCTTCAATCTCCTGTTTGAGCGCCTCGAGACGGTCCGTCCGGCGAGCCGCCGCCACTACGTTCATCCCCAGCCGCGCGAGCTGGACGGCGAACTCGCGGCCGAGCCCGCTCGACGCTCCGGTCACCACCGCCCATTCGCCCCGCAGCGCTTCCGCATGCCGACCCATCGTTGTCCTCCAGTACGCTCATATTCGTCGACGCATGAGCGGCATTGTCTGAGCAGCTTTTGCCCAGGAGCGGCGGAAATTGATACATTCGGTCGAGGAGTCTTCATGCCCACATCCGTCGACCACAAAGCCCTTGACCGCTACGTTCGTGCAGTACTGGAGGCGGTCGGGGTGCCTGCCGACGACGCAGCCGTTGTCGCCGACTGTCTCGTGTACGCCAACCTCTCCGGGGTGGACAGCCACGGGGTCGTGCGCCTGCCGCACTACGTCCGGCGGCTCACGAACGGCACGATCAAGGCCAATCCGGGAATCGTTTTCGATCAGCCCAAGGCGGCGGCCATGCGCGTTGACGGTGACGACGGCCTTGGCCATGTCGTGACCGCGCAAGCGGTGAAGCGGGGGATCGAGGTGTGCCGGAACGTCGGTACCGTGACGATCGCAATCGGGAACTCGGGCCACTTTGGCATGGCGGGCTACTATCTGCGCGAGATCACGCGGGCCGGATTCGTCGGCATGGTGACGACGAACACCGACGCGATGATCGTACCGCCCGGCGCCCGCCGGGCGTTCATTGGAACGAATCCGCTCGCGTACGGCTTCCCCACCGGCGGAGAACCGTTTGTGGTCGACTTTGCTACGACGCTCGTCGCCTACGGCAAGGTCGCGCTCGCGCGCGCCGAGAACCAGAGCATCCCGGATGACTGGGGAGTGGATGAGGAGGGTGAACCGACGACCGATCCCCACAGGATCCGCGGCATGCACCCGGTCGGTGGGCACAAGGGGGCCGGCCTCGCGATGGCGATCGATCTCTTCTGTTCGATGTTCACGGGGATGCCGTTCGGCCCGCACGTGAACAGGATGTACCTGGATATGGACGCGCCAAGGAAGCTGGGCCACTTCATCACGCTCTGGGACGTCGACACCTTCATCCCGCTCGATGAGGTCCGCCGCCGGATCGACCAGTTCATCGCGGAACTCCACGCGCTCCCGACTCGGACCGAAGACACCAGGCTCTTCTTCCCCGGCGAGCCTGAGGCGCTCCGCAGGGCGGAGCGAGGCGAGCACGGCATTCCAATCGAGCGGGGTCTGCTGGCGGAGTTGCGGGAGCTTGCCGATCAGCTCAACGTAGACGCGTCTGCGCTGAGGTAGCCCGGCAGGCAAGACGGCCCGGCTGCCCTGGGTCCTCCCGGGAGGCAGAGCAGCCGGTATCAGGTCCTACTGGACGTCCTTCTCCTGAACGGTCTTGCGCTTGTCGGCGAGCGCACTCTGAATCGCTGCGTCGCAGACGGCCCGGATCTTGTCGGACAGCGCGTCGATCACGGCAGCAGAGCACTTCAGGTCGCTCTTGTCCTTGATATACGCCTTGACCTTGGATGCGATTACCAGACTTTCCGTCTCACCCATTCGTTGCTCCTTGTAGATAATAAGTTGACCCATAGTATACGGTTCGCACCGCTGCGTCTGCCCCTCAGGCGGAAAATATCGCGACGCCGCGGTCCCGTTGGTCCGTCGGCTTCTTTAGGCTATACTGCGGCGAAGATGCGCCTGATCGTGTTCACACTGAACCAGGAAGAACTGCTCGAAAGGGTCCTCGAGGCGTACGTCGAGGTCGGGATCACCGGCGCGACGATCCTCGACTCGGAAGGCATGGGCCATTTCCTCACCTACGAGGTACCGCTCTTTGCCGACTTCCGGCAGTTCATGAAGGGGAACAAGCCTTACAACAAGACGATCCTCTCGGTGGTCGAGGACGACGAGATTGTCCATCGCCTCCGGGAGATACTCGACGAGGTGTGCGGAGGACTCACATCGCCGGGTACCGGGGTACTCTACAGTATACCCGTTGACTTTGCAGTCGGCCTCGTTGGCCAGGGGGAGTAGCCGGTGATCGAACGCCTTGGCGAAGCGCTTGATACCTCGTGCATCACGCTCGAGCTGAACGGGAAGAAGAAACTCGATGTCATCCGCGAGCTCGTCTCCCTTCTATACGACAGCGGCAGGATCACCGATCCGGATCTCGTGACGACGCAGATCCTTGAACGCGAGTCGCTCGCGACGACCGGCATTGGCGGTGGGATCGCGATTCCACACTGCCTCTCAGAGGCTGCGAGCGAGACGGTCCTCGCAATCGGCCGGAAGCGTTCGGGCGTCAAGTTCGACGCCGTCGACCGGCGTCCGGTCTCGCTCTTCTTTCTGATGGTTGGACCTCCCGATGCGCACAACGAGCACCTGAGGCTTCTGAGCCGGTTGGCGCGGTACCTCCATGACCCGGGTCTCAAGGGCGGCCTGCTCGAGTCAGCGAGTCCGGAGGAGGTGCTGGCGCTGTTCGAGGCTCGCGAGGCGGACCGATGACCGAGCGAACCCGGTGGAACATTGCGCGTGTCCTGCTCACGACCACCTACCTGCTCGGCGGGTGGCTGCTCTTCACCTGGAGCTTCGAGCCGGGGTCGGTTCTGCTCGGACTGGTGCATGCGATAGCCATCGCGCTGCTCACCTACCCGATCTTCATTGAGGAATACGAAGCGGCACGGCGCTCACACCTGCCGCGGGTGGAGCTTCTGGGGATCTACCTGCTCGTACTCGTGTTCAACATGTACGTGGCGAGTTTCCGGGTGCTGTGGCAGATCCTGCGCGGCCGCATCAACCCGGGTGTAACTCATTTCCGCACGCGTCTTCGCACTGACATCGCCCGCGTCGTGCTGACGAGTTCGATCACCCTGACTCCGGGCACCATCACCCTGCAGCTCGACGACGACCATCTGATCGTGCACTGGCTCGACGCGCGCACGCGTCACTCCAAGTACGCGAGCAAGCTCATAGCCGGTCCGTATGAGCGGCTCCTGAGGCGGATATGGGCATAGAGTCACACGACCTCCTGCTCTACGCGATCTACTTTTTCCTGGGCACGAGCGTGCTGGGCGTCATTCGGGTGTTGATCGGGCCGACGACGGCCGATCGGATGAACGGGCTCAATCTCGTGGGTGCCCAGATTCTCGCACTGCTCGTGCTCGTGGCGGTGCGCGAAGGCAGGTCCAACTACCTTGACGTAGCCCTCGTGTACGACATATTCGGCTTCATCGGGATCCTGGCGATGGCACGGTACTTCACCGCAAAGGTGCACCAATGACCTGGGTAGCGCTGTTCTTTCTCGGGCTTGGCGCCGTCTTCAGTCTCATGGGCAACATTGGGGTGCTCGTCTTTCCCGATATCTACACGAGATTGCAGGCCTCGTCGACCTGCAGCACGACGTCGATCTTCTCCGTCTTCGTCGCATGCATGATCCTCTCCGGCTTCACACCGATCACCGGGAAGATCCTCGTCATCACGCTCTTCTTCTTCATCACGAACCCGATATCCGCGCATATCATCGCCCGTTACGCGTGGCAGAGCGAGATCGTCCCGTGGCGCCGCACCTATGAGCAGCGCCGAATGCTGGGGGCAGAGACTGATGACTGAAGCGCTCCTTGGCGTCATGCTCGTCCTCGCATTCCTGGCGCTGCTCTCACGCGACCTGCTCACGACTGTCGTGCTCATGGGTGTCTTCAGCCTCGTGAGCTGCTTCTGGTTCTACATCCTTGGTGCTCCGGACGTCGCCCTGACCGAAGCCGCCGTGGGGACCGGGATCGGCACGGTCGTCTTCATCTGGGCGGTATTCAAGACCGAACGGAGGGATCATGGGAGCTCGCGCCGTTGAGATTGCGGCGGTCCTCGCCGTCGCTATCTTCCTGGTTCTCGCTCTGGGAGGAGAACACCCCACGGAAACTCCGGTGCGTGCCTATGTGGTTGAGCACGGCGAGGAGCAGACGGGCGCGGCAAATCTCGTGACGTCTGTCTATCTTGGCTACCGCGCCTTCGACACGCTCGGGGAGACCATCGTCCTCCTCCTCGCGGTTTCCGGCGTTGTCCTGTTCGTGGAGCATCGCCAATGAGGAAGACCGACATCCTCGACGTCGTGTCGCGCAAGCTCGCGCCATTCATGTTTCTGTTTGGGCTCTACCTGGTCAGCCACGGCGATCTGTCTCCCGGCGGCGGGTTCCAGGGCGGGGTCGTCATCGCCTCCGGCGTCATCCTGCTCGCGATGGCCAAGGGATCTGCGGCCGCCGCGGCTCTTCTGCCCGTTCGAAAGCTCGCGGTGACCGAGGCCGTAGCTTTCGGGCTCATTCTCGCCGTGGGGCTCGCGGGCGTCCTGATGGGAGCGGGGTTTCTCGCGGACGTGCTCTACGACGGCACGCTGCTCCCCATCGTGCGCACCCCCTTCGTGTTCATCCTCAACCTGCTCATCGGCCTGAAGGTGGGCGCCGGCGCCAGCCTCATCTGCCTCCATCTCTTCGCACAGGAGTGACCGATGGCGTGGTACTTGATTGGCGCAATCTTCCTGGCGGGAGTCTGGGGCCTGATCGCACTCCCCAATCTCATCAAGAAAGTCGTCGCGCTGAATATCGCAAACAGCGCGATCATCCTCTTCTTCATCTACTTCGGTTCGCTCTCCGGCGATACGGCGCCCATCATGGGAGACGGGGCCGGCACGCCCGTGGACCCGTTGCCGCAGGCGCTCATGCTGACCGCGATCGTCGTGGGAGTCTGCGTCGTCGCCCTCGCGCTCGGACTTGTCTACCGTCTCTACACTCGCTACGGGACGCTCGACATCAGGGAGATCGAACGAAAGGTCTGGAAGCGCGATGAGTAGCGTGGTGCTGCTCGTCGTGCTGCCGTTCGCAGGCGCGATGATCGCTCTGGTAGGCAAGCTCGTTCGGGCCGAACCGGTGCTCTCCGTGATCTCCACGGTGCCGCTGCTCGGCATGGGAGCTCTGCTCGTCATGCAGTTCCCCGCGGTGCTCGATGGCGCCGCGTTCACCTACTCGCTCGGCGGCTGGCCGGAACCGGCCGGCATTGCGCTGACGCTTGACGGGTTTGGCTGGCTCTCCTCCGTGCTGGTGGTCCTGATCTCGACGATGGTCGTGTTTGCCTCGTTTTCGTCGCGCCGGTACCGGTCGACCTACTTCTTCGTCCTGATGCTTCTCGTCGCGGGGATGCAGGTGGTTGTCCTGACCGAGGACATTTTCACGATGTTCGTGGGCTTCGAGATCGTGGCGATCTCTGCGTATGTGCTCATCGCCTTCGACCGGACCGACGAGGGTCTGCTCGCGAGCCTCAAGTACCTGCTGCTGAGCTCGATGGGGATACTCTTCTTCCTTTTCGGGGTCTTCCTCCTGTACCGCGACTTCGGCACGCTGTCGCTTCGGATCATGGCGGAGGACTCGGCAACCACACCGATGGCCGAAATGACGAGTGTCCACCTCGCGGTCGCCGCGCTCTGCGTGGGGATAGGCGTGAGGACCGCCTTCATGCCCTTTCACACGTGGCTGCCGGAGGCGCATGCCTACGCCCCGCACCCGGTGAGTGCCCTCCTCTCCGGAGTTCTGATCAAGATCTCATTCTTCGCGATGCTGCGTATCATCGCGGTCTTCCGCGCGACCTACCTCAGTGACCTGCTGCTCTGGATCGGCGCCGCTACGGCCTTCCTCGCGGTCGTCTGGGCGCTCGCGCAACGCGACGCCAAGCGGCTGCTCGCCTACCACTCGATCTCGCAGATGGGCTACGTGCTCGCGGCCTTCGGCGCCACGTCGGCCCTCTCGCTCACCGCGGCGTTTTCACACGCGATGCATCACGCCTTGTTCAAGAGCCTGCTCTTTCTCGTCGCCGGTGCCGCGGTGCAGATGAGCGGGGCACGGGACCTCTACCTGATTCGCCCGATCGGCCGCCGAGCACCGCTGCTCGCATTCGGTTTCGTCGTCGGCGCGCTCTCGATAGCCGGGGTCCCGCCGTTCAACGGGTTCGCGAGCAAGCAGCTGATAACGTCGGCGCTCGACCATCACCCGGCGTATGCGCTTCTCTGGATCACGGCCGTGGGAACGACCGCCTCGTTCATCAAGGTGTCGCGCATCGTGCTGCCGCGACGGCCGGCGGGACCGGCCCTCCAGATCACAAAGCTGATGACCGGCCTCCGGTCGGCTCACCGCGTACCGGTATCCGAGCCCGCCTCGGCCGGGGTGATGATTCACATTCCCGTGGTCGTGCTCGGGCTCCTCTGCCTCGCGACGGGGGTCTTCGCGCGTCCGGTCTCGCTGCTTCTCGCATCGCTGCTCTCGCCGACCGGCCTGGGGGCCTTCACGACGACGTCGGCAGCCGGAGACCCGGCGATCCCGGCGACGTTCCTCTCCGGCGCGAAACTGCTCGGCGCGCTTCCCGTGCTCCTGCTCGGCGTGCTGCTCTACGCGGGGACGACAACGGTTCCGGGCACACGGCTCGCCCGACGCATTGAGCGGATTATGCCGGAACTCCGCACGATCCTGCTCTTCTTCGTGTTCGGTCTCGCGCTGTTCGCGGCCGCCGCGTACCGGTGACTACCAGCGACGAACCTCGTCGCGGGTCGGCGGGTCGGCACCGACTCGGGTGCAGGTGATCGCGGCGACCATCGACGCGAACTCGAGGGCTTCGCGGAGCTCCTCCTCGCGGAGCGAGGCAACCTCCTGCGGGGTTGCGTGTCGTTCATCGAGCCAGACGAGCAGGGCCGCGAGAAAGGAATCGCCGGCGCCGATGGTATCGCTTACCTCAACCGACTCAGCCGCAACGGTGACCGTGCGCGAAGTCGTGTACGCGGTACTGCCCTCGGCCCCGCGGGTCACCACGACGAGACCCACCCCCGCCTCGAGTGCGCGGCGCACTCCTTCCTCGACCGACGTACCCGGGTAGATCCAGGCGAGGTCTTCATCGCTCGTCTTGAGGAGCGTCGCCGCACCGAGCGCCCGGTCGATCCGTTCACGGTAGCCGGGCTCGTCCTCTACGAGACTGTCCCGGATGTTCGGGTCGAAGGCGATGACGCGGCGTCCGTGCTCACGCTCGGCGAGGTGCAGGATCGCGTCTCCCTCGGTTTCCGCGATGATCGAGATCGATCCGATCTGGAGGATCGCACCATCCGCGAGCTCGGGCAGGAGCTCACGCGAGAGCGCGCGGTCGGCGGCGTCTTTTGTGTAGAAGGCGTACCTCGCAGACCCGTCGGCCGCCTTCTTCACGAAGGCGAGTGTTGTGGGACGGTCCACCCGGTGCACGAGCGACAGCCCCACGCCGTTCTCCTCGAGTCGTGCCGCAATGAAATCGCCAAAGAAGTCGGTGGAGATCGCGCCGGCGAAGCTCACATCACTCCCAAGGCGCGAGACCGCGACGGCGCAGTTGTACGGGCAGCCTCCGGCTACCGGCCGGTACTGCGGCAGGCCGGTCTCGCCGTCGGCCTGCGGGACGAAGTCGATCAGCGATTCGCCTATGCAGACAACCATGGCATCTCCCTCGGGCAGTCTACCCGAATGAGCGAGGTTTGATACAGCCGCCCGCGAGTTTCGCTCGTTCGGTTGACTCATCGCGCCGATTCGAGTGAAGTATTCGGCGGAGACACCAATGCGAAACAGTACCGTCCGGCTCGAAGCCGACGCACCAGCCTACGCCGTCATGACCCACGCTCCCGGGCCGGTAGGCTCGCTCCCCTTTACCGCCGACGAACTGCGCACGGCCCCGAGCGGTGACCTCTTTGCGCTGAGCCAGAACGCGGGCATGGGATGGAAGGCGATCGAGGTGAACCGGCCGAACGTGCTCATCCTGAGTACGCTCGGCGGGCTGCGCGACGAGGACGGCAGCCCGATCGCGCTCGGGTACCACACGGGGCACTGGGAGCTCGGGCTCCTCGTGCGTGCGGCCGCCGAACAGCTCGGAGAAGATGGGCTCATTCCGTTCGCGACTTACGTCTCGGACCCGTGCGACGGGCGAACGCAGGGGACGCTCGGGATGATGGACAGCCTGCCGTACCGAAACGACGCGGCGATCGTCATGCGCCGGCTGATGCGTTCGCTCCCCACGCGACGCGCGGTGATCGGCATCGCGACCTGCGACAAAGGCCTCCCGGCAACGATGATGGCTCTCGCCTCCGAGCGCGACCTGCCCGCCGTCCTGGTGCCCGGCGGGGTGACGTTGCTGCCGGAAGAAGGCGAGGATGCGGGCAAGATCCAGAGCATCGGCGCGAGGTTCGCCCACGACGAGATCTCTCTCGAAGAGGCGGCGGAGCTCGGGTGCCGGACCTGCGCGACGCCCGGCGGGGGCTGCCAGTTCCTGGGAACCGCGGCGACGAGCCAGGTCGTTGCGGAGGCGCTCGGGCTCGCGGTGACCCACAGCGCGCTTGCGCCGTCGGGTCAGCAGATCTGGGTCGACAATGCGCGGCGATCCGCGGAGGCGGCAGAGCTCCTCATGAAGCGCGGGATCGTCGGGCGCGACATCGTGACGGACGAGGCTGTTGAAAACGCGATGGTGCTGCATGCCGCATGCGGCGGCAGTACGAACCTGCTGATTCACGTCCCGGCGATCGCCCACGCGGCGGGCCTTCGCATACCGACGGTGGACGACTGGCGGCGGATCAACGCCGCGGTGCCGCGGATCGTCGACGTGCTGCCGAACGGACCGGTGGGGTACGGGACGGTCCAGCTCTACCTCGCCGGGGGCGTTCCGGAAATCATGCTGAAGCTGCGCGATCTTGATCTCCTGCATCTCGACGCGATGACGGCCAACGGGGCAACGCTCGCCGATGAGCTCGACCGGTGGGAACGCAGCGAGCGGCGATCGATGCTGCGTGCGCGGCTGCGGGAGATCGACGGGGTCGACCCGGAGGAGGTCATCATGGACCCGGACGAGGCGGCGCGGCGCGGTCTGAGCTCCACGGTCACCTTCCCGGGGGGCAACCTCGCTCCGCGCGGCGCGGTGATCAAGAGCACGGCGATCGACCCGGAAGTGCTCGACCCTGACGGCGTCTACCGCATCACGGGTCCCGCGCGGGTGTTCACGAGCGAGCGCGACGCGATTGCGGCGCTCAAGCGCAGCGGCGAGGGGTCCATCAGCCCGGGAGATGTGATGGTCGTCATCGGTCGCGGACCGTCGGGATCCGGGATGGAGGAGACCTATCAGCTCACGTCGGCCCTGAGGTACCTGCCCTTTGGGAACCGGGTCGCGCTCGTCACGGACGCCCGGTTCAGCGGAGTCTCAACGGGCGCCTGCATCGGCCACGTTGGGCCCGAGGCACTCGCCGGAGGACCGGTCGGCCGGGTACGCGAAGGCGACGTGATCCGTATAGAGGTCGACACGCGCACGCTCACCGGATCCGTTGACATGATCGCAGAAGCCGGCGGCCCGCCGCTCTCACCGGAAGAGGCGGCGGACATCCTCTCGGGCCGCGGCCTGGTACCGGGGCTCGCACCGGATCCGCGCCTGCCCGACGACACACGGCTCTGGGCGGCGCTCCAGAACGCGAGCGGAGGCCTGTGGGGCGGCGCGGTCTACGACGTCGACCGGATCATCCGTGCACTCGAGATCGGCACGGCCGCGATGGAGGACCGCTGAGACGCTACTCGATCGTGTACGAGTTGGTGCGATGCGCGTTGATGTAGTCCCAGTCGAGCGTTACGCCCAGACCGGGACCTTCCGGTGCGTAGACGCACCCCTTCTCGTCGATCGCGTCGAGCCCGTCGCGGTAATCGGTGTAGAGCGCCGTGAACGTTCCGGGGCTCTTCGGATGGACGAGTCCCATCTCGTAGTAGTTGGTGTTGCGGATCGACGTCATGACGTGGCGCTCGGCCGGACCGGGCCCGTGCATCTCGATGTCTATTCCGAGCCCTTCGGCGGCGTGGGCGAGCTTCATCACGCCGGTGATCCCGTCGTACCCGATGTCGCCTCGCAGGAAGTCGGTGGCGTCCGCGAGCGCGAAGTCGACGTGCGGCTCGAGCGTCCGGACGTGTTCGGTCTGGAGAAGCGGCGTCGAGATCAACTGGCGCAGCTTGCGGTGGGCGAACTGCGAGATTCCGCCGTCCTTGTACGGGTCCTCGAGCCAGAAGAAACGTTCGTCGTCGCACGCCTTGCCCACTTTCACCGCCGCGGCGAAGGTCTCGAGCTCGCAGGCCGGATCGAGCATCAGGTCCATCCTGTCACCCACCCGCTTGCCCACTTCGTGGATGGTGGCGATCTCGAGGGTGGTCAGTGACCCGCCCCAGCCGTGGATCTTGAAAGCCGGATACCCCATCTCGAGGCAGCGCTCGGCGAAATCGGCGTACGCTCCGGGCGAATCGAGTCCGCCGTTGTGATCCCCGTGCGTCGTGCTCGCGTAGCACGGAAGCGGCTTGATGTGCCCGCCGAGCAACTCCCAGATGGGAGCGTCGTAGTACTTGCCGGCGATGTCCCAGAGCAGCACGTCGATCTGCGCCATCCCCACGCGAGCCGATTGTCGCAGCGCCCGCTTGAGGTCCTGGTAGATCCGCTCACGCTCGAGCGCGTTTTTCCCAATGAGGTAGTTGGCGTACCGTGGCTGGGCAGCGAGCCCGGGACCCGAAAGAATCTCGCCGGTGATGCCGGCGCTCGTATGCATCCGCAGGACCGAACCGGTTCGCGGAGTCGAGGCGCCTTTCTCGTAGACGAGGTTGAAGCCGTTGTAGTCGGTCCCCAAGTGCTCAAGGGGACGGTCCTCGAACTCGACGACCTCAAACCCGGTGATGACCGGCGTTGCCATAGCGCTCTCCTTTGCCGCGTCCAGCGTAGCCGGGTCCCGGCGCACGGGTCAAGCGATCACGCAGGCGCGGTCGCAGGCGTCCGCGGTCACTGATCTCATTCGCCCCTGATACTGCGGCTCACGAGCTTCTCCGTCTCCACGATCAGGAACGCACCCACGCCGGCACCTGCCATCATCAGCCAGCGGGACGCCGGGATGGGGGCGGTCCCAAAGAGCGTGTTCATGAACGGCAGGTAGGTGAATCCCATCTGAAGCCCCACCAGCACGAGCACCATAAGGAACGACACCCGGTTCTGGAAGAGCCGCCGGCTGATGCTCGACTCGTAGAGCTTGCGGCAGGTGAACAGGTAGAAGGTGTGAGCGATCACGAGCATGTTCACGGCAGTCGTTCGTGCCTCTGCGAGAGCCGCGTCACCACCGCCGTCGTAGACAAGGGTGAATGCGGCGAACGTCAGGCCTCCGCTGAGCAGCGACACGAAGACAACACGCCAGAAGAAGACGCCGCCCAGGATCGGATCATCCGGCGCGCGAGGCGGGCGCTGCATCACCATGCGTTCCATCGGTTCGACGGTGAGCGCGAGCGCGAGCGTCACCGCGGACACCATGTTCACCCAGAGGACCTGGACGGGACTGATGGGCAGGGTGATGCCAAGGAGGATGGCGACGATGATCACGGACGCCTCTGCGCCGTTGGCCGGAAGCAGGAAGAGGATCGTCTTCTTGATATTGTCGTAGATGGTGCGGCCCTCTTCGACCGCGTGCACGATCGAGGCGAAATTGTCGTCGGTGAGGACCATTTCGGAGGCTTCCTTGGATACCTCCGTACCCTTGATCCCCATGGCGATTCCAATGTCCGCACGCTTCAGCGCAGGCGCGTCGTTCACGCCGTCGCCGGTCATCCCGCACAGCATCTTGCGTGCCTGAAGCGCCTCCACGAGCCGCAGCTTGTGCTCAGGATTGGTCCGTGCGAATACGCTGTGATTCGTGACCGCCTCTACAAGCTCGTCGTCGTCCATGTCCGAGAGCTCGGACCCGGTGATTGCCTCCTCGCCCTCACCAATCCCCAGCTGCTGCGCCACCGCGTTCGCGGTCACCGCGTGATCGCCGGTGATCATGATCACCCGGATACCGGCCTCCTTGGCCTCGCGAATCGCATCCAGAACTTCCTCGCGCGGGGGATCGATGATCCC
>SKZO01000237.1 GCA_007127335.1 Spirochaetales bacterium
CAGAACGCCTTCGCCGCCGCCCAGGAGTGGCGCGGTTTCGGCATAGAGGTGCGGGTGAACACGACCGAGGCGGGCGCGACGCTCAACCAGCACGGCGAGTTCGACGTGACCACGCACTGGCCCGCATATGAGCCGTGGGGCGGCCATGTGGACCTCTACCGCACGATGGACAACTGGCACTCCTCGTATCTCGAGCCGACTCTGGGCGAGCCCCACTACGGCCATCCATCGCGCTGGACGCATCCCGAGATGGATGAGATCATCGCCGAGCTTCGCGCGACCGACTGGAACGACGAGGCGCGGATCGCGGAGATCGGTCGCGAGGGGCTCCAGCTGCTAGTCCGGGAGATGCCCGGCATCGCGACGTACAACTACGTTGGGCCGGAGGTGAAGAGCACCTACTACTGGACGAACTGGCCGAGCGCGGATAACCCCTACAACGTCTCGCTTACCCACTGGCCGAATTTCAAGTACATGCTGCCGTTCCTCGAGTCCACGGGGCGGTAGATCGCGTTGACCGCAACGACCCGGGCGGGGATCCGCTTCCCGCCCGGGCTTCCGGAGACCGGTTGCGTCGTAAGGAGGCGATACCTTGAAGTTCCTCACCCGCTACCTGATACCGCGGCTGCTGCAATACGTGCTTGTCATCTGGGCCGGCATGACGATCGTCTTCATCATCCCCCGCCTTCTACCGACCGATCCGGTCCGCGCGCAGATCGCCACGCTGCAGACGCAGGGCGCCCTACTCGGACCGGATGCGATGAGGCAGATGGTCGCGACGCTCGAGGAGATGTACGGTCTGACGGGCAGCTCCTTCGAGCAGTATCTTGCTTACTGGGGTCGGCTGTTCGCCGGCGATTTCGGCCCCTCGTTTTTCATGTTTCCCACGCCCGTCATCCAGTTGATAGGACGAGCGATTCCGTGGACCGTCGGGCTGCTGGTCACCAGCACCGTTATCGGATGGGTGCTCGGAAGCATTTTCGGCGGGCTCACCGGCTACTTCCGCAAGAGCAGGATGCTGCGGGTCGTGGATACGATGGCGATGCTCATCCGCCCCGTGCCCTACTACATCATGGCGATGCTGCTCATCATCGTGCTCGGATACGTGTTTCCGATCTTCCCTCTGGGGGGAGCGTTCCCGATCGGGGCGAGCATCACCTGGTCGTGGCGCTCGATCATGAGCATCCTGCGGCATGCCACGCTGCCGCTCCTCTCGCTCACGCTGCTCAGCACCGCGACGTGGCACCAGACGATGCGGTTGATCGTGCAGAGCGTACGCGACGAGGACTACATCCGTTACGCGAAGATCGGCAGCGTGAAGGAATCGACGATCTTCTCCCGGTATGTGATGCGCAACGCAATCCTGCCCCAGGTCACCGGACTTACGCTCGCGCTCGGACAGATCTTCGGCGGGGCGCTCATCACGGAGATCGTCTTCGCCTATCCGGGTGTGGGCACGCTTCTCTTCCAGGCCATCATCCTCACTGACTACAATCTCATCATGGCGATCACGACGATCTCCATCATCGCGATCGTCACCGGTATCCTGATCATCGATCTGCTTTATCCGCTCTTTGATCCGCGGATCCGGTACAAATAAGGGGAGGCGCTTCGCATGAGGACACTCGTAGAACTTCTCAAGGACGTTCGGTTCAGTCTCGGCGCAGGCGTGTTGCTCGTGCTGCTCGTGCTCTCACTCCTCTCGTACGCCTCACCCTACGATCCGATCCAGTGGCGCGTGGTGCCGCGTGACCTGCCGCCGTCGTCGGAGCATATTCTCGGTACGACATCAACCGGTCAGGACGTCTTCTGGCAGATGACCTTCGCCGCGCGCAACTCGCTCGTAATTGCGGTGTTCGGAGCGCTCCTGTCACGGGCCATTGCGCTCACCGTCGGTCTCTTTGCCGGCTATAGCGGCGGCACTACCGACCGTGTGCTGATGTTCGTGAGCGACGGCTTCATGGTGATTCCCCTCTTCCTGATTCTCGTGTTGCTCGCGATGCTGATTCGCGAGCACATGACGATCGTGAACATGGCGCTGCTCTTTGGCGTCGTGGGTTGGCCCTGGGATACCCGCGTGATTCGCTCGCAGATTCTGAGCCTGCGCGAGCGCGACTTCACCCATACGGCCGTCCTTTCCGGGACGCACACGCTGAAGCTGATCTTCAACGAATACACTCCGTTCGTGATCCCGCTGGTTCTCGCCACCTTCATCAATCACATGGCCTTCGTCGTCGGGATGGAGATCACCCTCGCGGTCATCGGCCTGACCGATCTTTCCATCCCCACGATCGGGGCGATGCTCCGATGGGCGCTGAGCTACGAAGCGATTCTCCTTGGCCTGTGGTGGTGGCTCCTGACGCCCATAGGTGTTTCGGTGGCTCTCTTTGTCGCGCTCTACATGGTTTCGGTGAGCGTAAGCGTCTATCTCGATCCGCGAGCGCGCGTGCAGCGGGTGGGGAGGACGTGATGGCCGACTGGGTTATCAAGACCGAGCAGGTGAAGTCGTCCTACGTGCTCGAGATCTTCGGAGAGACGAAGACCGTCCAGGCGGTGAACGAGGTCGACCTCGAGGTGTACGCGGACGAAGTCTACGGTATCGCCGGGGAGAGCGGCTGCGGCAAGACGACGCTCCTGAAGACCCTCTACGGCGACGTCGAGCCTCCGCTTCGGCTCGTCGGCGGATCGGTGAAGTACCGGACGAACGGCAAGGACCTCGATCTGTATACGCTGCGGCCGCAGGAGCGGCGCAAGCTGCGATGGGACTTCATCTCCTACGTGTCGCAGGGCTCGATGAGCGTGCTCAACCCCGTCGTGAAGATCAACCGCTCCTTTCGCGACTTCGCCGAGAGCCATGGCAGGAGGATGCGAAAGGTCGACCTGCTCGATCTTGCCCGGCAGCACCTGCTCGAGCTCGGGCTGCCGCCGAGGATTCTCGGGTCGTTCCCGCACCAGCTCTCCGGTGGTATGCGTCAGCGCGCGATCATCGCGCTCGCGTCCTTCCTGTCTCCGCGCGTGCTGATCGCCGACGAACCGGTGACGGCGCTCGACGTGGTGGTGGCGCGGGGGGTGCTTCAGTTCCTGAAGGAGGTGCAGGAGCGTCTCAAGGTGACCATCATCCTCGTCACGCACGATATGGGCATCCACGCGAACGTCGCGGACAGGATCGGGATCATGTACGCCGGCAGGATCATCGAGGAGGCGAGCACCGCGGACATCTTCAAACGGCCCCATCACCCCTACACCCGGTTCCTGATCGGGTCGTTGCCGCAGTTCGGCGACAAGACGATGCGTCAGAGCGCTCCTGGCGCTCCTCCCTCGCTCGATCGGCCTCCACCCGGGTGCGCCTTTCACCCGCGCTGTCCGCACGCGATGGACATCTGCAGGCGGGAGGTGCCGACGTTCGAGAACGTGGGCGAGCGACACCGGGTCGCCTGTTGGCTGACCGAGAAGGCAGGAACGGATGAACAGCATTCTTGAGCTTCATGAGCTGACCAGGATCTTCCAGGTTGGAAACGTGCTCTCGACCAATCGGATAACCGCTGTCGACCACGTATCACTGCACGTGGGCGCGGCAGAGATCCTCGGGATAGCCGGGGAGAGCGGCTGCGGCAAGTCGACGATTGCCCGGATGATCCTCGGATTCGAGGAGCCGACCTCCGGGACGCTCGTCTACCGTGACCGCGAGGGGCAGCTGGTCGAGGGCAGGAAGATCTGGCGAGCGGCGGGAATACAGGCGGTCTTTCAGAATCCGTTCGAAACCTTCAACCCGCTGCGACGGGTGGAACGGTATTTTTTCGACGCCGTGAGGAATTTCCGGCTCGCGTCCACCCGCGAGGACGCCGAACGCCGGATCAACGAGGCGCTCAACACCGTCGGACTGACGTACCGTGAGATTGCCGGCCGTTACCCGAGCGAGTTCTCCGGCGGGCAGCTTCAGCGGATTTCGATCGGCAAGGCGCTGCTGACCCGACCGTCGCTCCTTATCGCCGACGAGCCGGTCTCCATGGTCGACGCATCGCTTCGCATGTCGATCGTCAACCTGTTCAAGAAGCTCAAGGAAGACTTCGGGATCAGCGTGATCTACATCACTCACGACCTCGCGACCGCGTACTACGTCTGTGATCGTATCGCAATCATGTTTCGCGGCAATGTGGTCGAGACCGGAGACGTCGAGAAGGTGCTCATGCAGCCGCGGCACCCGTACATCGAGCTCCTGCGCGACTCAATTCCGCAGGCGGACCCGGACAAACGGTGGCAGACCAAGACGCCGCTCACCGAAAGCGAACGCGAAGAGTACATGCGCACCGGGTGCAAGTTCGCCGGCAGGTGTCCTCACGTCATGGACCGGTGCCGAGAAGAGCTGCCCCGGGACATCAGCGTCAATGGGGTGCTCGTGAAGTGTTTTCTCTACGACGAGGCGGAGGCCGAGGGCGCCTGAGGGTCCTTCGCGGAGGGAGTATGTTCGGGAAGAACGACTGCAGGCTCACAGACGGAGACATCGCCGAGCGCGCCGAAGAGCTGATGTCCCGCATGACGCTGAAGGAGAAAGTGTACCTGCTGAACGGCGTCTGGGACATCGTCAGGAATCAGCTGAAGTACAGGAACGCCTACAATCCGGTACCCATCAAGACGAAAGGAAACCGGCGGTTGGGGATCGCCCCGATCGCCTTCACCGACGGCCCTCGCGGTGTCGTGATGGGTCGTTCGACCTGCTTCCCGGTTTCGATGGCCCGCGGTGCGTCATTCGATCGGGAGCTCGAGCGCCGAATCGGCGACGCGATCGGCAGGGAGGCGCGTGCGCAGGGAGCGAACTACTTCGGCGGTGTCTGCGTGAACCTGCTTCGTCATCCCGCGTGGGGACGCGCCCAGGAGACCTACGGAGAGGATCCGTTTCTCGTGGGCGAGATGGGCGCAATGCTCACGCGCGGCGTTCAGCGTCACAATGTCATTGCCTGCGTCAAGCACTACGCGCTGAACAACATCGAGAACTCCCGGTTCAAGGTCAACGTCACGACGGACGAACGTACGCTTCGCGAGGTCTA
>SKZO01000186.1 GCA_007127335.1 Spirochaetales bacterium
CCTCACGGGGCCGGAAACGGGAGCGACGGGGATTGAACCCGCGACCTCCGGCTTGACAGGCCGGCGCGATAAACCGACTTCGCCACGCCCCCTTCGTGAGACCGAAATATAGCGCCAAGACTCGTTGATGTCAATATGCCCGGTTGATATGCGAACGCCGGGAGCTGGGGATCAGTCGTCGGCTGCGTCCAGCGCGTCGGCCTGCAGCCCCGGACCTCCCGCCCCTCGCGTTGACAATAGCCCCGCCTTCGATTACGTTCTGTTCAGTCCTGACAAACCCATAGAGTGAGCAATGAGAGCACCCAAATCACCCGATACACCGCAGGAACCAAAGAAGCATAAGTCCGTGGGCAAGACGCTCACGTACATCTTTTCGGTCATCCTGCTGGTCATCATCGTCATCGCGTTCGTCGGAACCCCGGCCGTTGGAGGCATCGCCGCCGGCTCCCGGATCTCGTTCGGGTCGTACGCGGGGCGCGAGATAACGTATGAACCGGGCAACTTTCTCGCCCGGCAGTACCAGGGAATCGCACGGCAGGTCCAGCAGGAGGGACGGGAAGTTACCGAGCTCCTGATCCAGCAGGTATGGCGGACCGCGTTTCAACGCGCCGTGTACCACGAAGCACTCCAGGTCCTCGCCAATGAAGCGAACGTCGCAGTCTCTGATCGGGCCATCGACCGGGCCATTGCCCAATGGCCCGAGTTCCAGGAGAACGGACGGTTCAGTCCATCAGCCTATCAGGCTACCCCCAGCCAGGCACGCTTCGCCCTGCGGCAGTACCTGCGCGGCGTACTCGTGAGCGAGAAAGTCGAGAACGACCTGTACGGTGCGGTTACGACATCCAACGCCGAGCGAGACTTCATCGTCGGCATGGCCGGCCCGGAACGGCGGTTCCGCTTCGTCCAGTTCGCGCTTACCGACTATCCCGAATCCGAGCTCGTCGCCTACGGCGAAGCCAATGAGGAACGATTCCGCCGGATGGATCTTTCGGTGATATCGATCGGGACCAGCGAATCGGACGCACAGCGTATCCGCGAACAGGCGGTAACGCGTCAGGCAAGCTTTGAGGACCTCGCTCGCAGCCATAGTCGCGACGTCCACGCCGAAGACGGCGGCGATATGGGACGGGTCTACTACCACGAACTCGAACCCGACTTCGAGGACCCGTCGGTCATTGAGGAGATATTCGCTCTCGAACCGGGTGAGATCAGCCGCGTCCTGCGAACCACCTTCGGATGGGCGATCTACCGGGCGGACGAGCTTCCCATAGCCCCGGATTTCTCGGACAGCAGCGTGCTCGCGGAAATCCGGCGCTACATGAACACCTTCGAGCGAGGACGAGTCGAGGACTACCTGCGTGACCGTGCACAGGAGTTCGCCTCCCGGGCCCGTGAAGACGGCTTCTCCGTGGCAGCCGCCGCGGTCGACCAGTCGCCCCAGCTCACGGAGTACTTCCCTGTCAACTACGGCAACCTGCCCTACTTTGGAACGGCACGTGCGCAGGCCAACGAAGCGATCGCCTCAGCCGCGTTCCGCGAGGATTTCTTTCGTACGCTCTTCTCACTTCCGCCGGACGGGGTGAGCGACCCCATCGTCATCAGGGACTATGTCGTCGTATTCCAGGTGGATGACGAACGCCCGGTGGACGAGGACACCGCGGAATTCCTCGACTTCTACCTGACGCACATAGTCCGGGAGTTCACCCAGCAGCAGGCACAGGCCGTCGTTGTTGACGAGGACAAACTCGTCGACAACTTCACCCGAACCTATAACCGGGCGATCCTCGGGCAATAGGTGGCACCCGAGCTCGTCCTCGAGGAGACGCCGCACGGTTGCCAGGTACATTACCAGGGACGAGCGCTCTACGGTCCGCGTCCAGTACCGGATGCGGACCGACGCGTGACCGCACGGAACGTCGATCCGGGGACCCTCATCGTCTGGTCTTCACCGGTCCTCTGGCACGGCTGGCGTGAGCTCTCCGAACGGCTTGGAACTGACACCTCGGTCGTCGCGATCGAGGCGGACCCCGTGCTCCACGAGCTCGCTCGAAGACACCTGCCGCCGGACACGAGGATCACCCTCGTACCCGCGACGCTCTCAGCGGCGATCGATGCGTTGAGGCGTGCCGGAGAACACCGGTACCGACGAGTGCTCGAGATCTCCACCACCGCCTCCGCGCTGACTCACCGATCCCACTACCGCGATCTGATCGCCGCCCTCGAACGCGAAGTCCGCGTCTTCTGGCAGAACCGGATCACGCTCGCCGCGATGGGCAGGCTGTGGCTCTCGAACGCAATCGCGAACATACCGCAGCTCTGCCACGCCAGGACGGCAGCGCCCCGCGCCGGTCCGGCCGTCGTCTGCGGGGCGGGACCATCGCTCGAGTCAGCGATCCCCCTCATACGCGACAAGCGGTCGCGGATGACGCTCATCGCCGTCGACACCGCCCTTCCCGTACTCGATTCCCATGGTCTGACACCGGACCTTGCGGTCGCCCTCGAAGGTCAGATCGCCAACGCCTACGATTTTCTGCCGGTCGCCACACGCGACTACCAGCTCGTTACCGACCTGTCGGCCTGCCCCGCCGTTGCGCGGCTCCACCCGCGCACGACGTGGACGGTCGCGGAATTTGCTCCTTTCTCGCTGGTGAAAAGACTCTCGAACCTGCCCGGGGTCCAGTGGGCGCTTCCTCCCCTCGGGTCGGTCGGCGTCGCCGCGGTCCGGGTCGCGCTCGACCTGGGGTGTTCACCCGTCGTGTGCGCCGGACTCGACTTCGCGGTCCTGCCCGGGATGACCCATGCGAGGGGGGCGCCGGCCTACCTGAACGAGCTCTCGCGGGCTAATCGGCTCCACCGGGTACGTGACCCGGCTGTAGGTGCCCGGTTGATCGACCTGCCGGGATGCGAGGGCCGGGTTCAGTCGACCCTCATTCTCCAGGGCTACGCCGGCGAGCTGGCCCGGATCGTCGGCGAACGACGCGACGTCTACGCCGCTGCGCCGTCCGGGCTCTTCTTCGGGGCGAAGCCCGTCTCAGTCCGGGATGCACGGGTGATTCTCGATCGGGCCCCGCCCGCTCTCGCGCGGGGAGCCCCCTTTGACACGGCGGTCGCCGACGGGACATTAATCCGCCCCACGCTCGTGGAGTTTGTCCGGCTCGAGCTCTCGCGGCTCACGCGGTTTTCCCGGACCTTGTCCGGACACGGGCAAAACGAGCCGACCGAAATCCCGGCAGCCCTCGACTACCTTGCCTGCGAAGCGCCCGATCAGATCCTGAGCTTCGCCTCGCAGGTCAGCCTGCGGCGTCCGGACGTGGCGACGTGGCGGCGTCTGCGAGTCGCTGCCGATTACTACACCCACCGGTGGCGCACGACCCTCGATCTCCTTGAGACGACGAGCTAACCCTCTTCGCTCTTCAGGGCTGCGAGGAATGCGGTCTGCGGAACCTCGACGTTGCCAACGAGCTTCATCCGCTTCTTGCCCTCTTTCTGCTTTTCGAGCAGCTTGCGCTTCCGGGTGATGTCGCCGCCGTAGCATTTGGCCGTTACGTCCTTGCGAAGCGCGCTTATCGTCTCGCGTGCGACGATGGTGCTGCCTACGGCACCCTGCAAGGGAATCTTGAACTGGTGACGCGGTATCTCATCCCGCAGCCGACGGCATATTTGACGTGCCCGGTCGGCCGCAGAGTCCCGGAACACGAGCTGGCTCAGCGCATCAACCGACTTGCCGTTGACCAGAATGTCGAGCTTGACGAGTTTCGTCTCCTTGTACCCGATCATCTCGTAGTCGAAGGACGCGTACCCGCGGCTGACGCTCTTCAGTTTGTCGTAGAAGTCGAACAGGACTTCCGCAAGCGGCATCTCGTATACCAGCTCGACCCGACGCGAATCGAGATAGTGCATGTTGGACTGAACGCCACGCTTCTCCATGCAGAGCGACATGACGTTTCCCACGTAGTCGGTGGGAGTCATGATGTCTGCACGAATGTAGGGCTCATACGCGCCGCGCACCGCGGATTCGCCGGGATAGTGCTCAGGGTTGTCTACCTCGATCGTTGACCCGTCCTCCAGATCAAGACGGTACTTCACCGACGGGGCGGTCAGGACGATGGACAGATCGAACTCACGCTCGAGCCGCTCCTGGACGACCTCGAGATGCAGGAGCCCAAGAAATCCGCAGCGGAACCCGAACCCGAGTGCTGCCGAGCTGTCTTTCTCGAAGACCAGCGACGCGTCGTTCAGCTTGAGCTTGTCCATCGCGGAGAGCAGCTCCTCGTACTCGTTCGCATCGATTGGATAGATCGAGCTGAAGACAACGGGCTTCACGTCACGAAACCCGGGCAGCGGAGCATCGCACCGCCGGTTCGCCAGCGTGACGGTATCTCCCACACGAATGTCGGATATCGTCTTGATTCCCGCGATGATGTACCCCACATCTCCGGCCTGCAGCTCGTCGGTCTCAGCAAGTATGATCCGGAACTGTCCGGTCGACTCCACGCGGTGCCGCGAGCCGGACGCCCACACGAGAATCTCGTCACCCGGGCGGATCGTCCCTTCGAACACACGCAGATGGACTATGACTCCGCGGTACGGATCGTAGTGTGAGTCGAAGATCAGCGCCCGCAAGGGGCTCTCCGTATCGCCGGCAGGCGAAGGAATTCTCTGGACAAGCGCCTCGAGCAGCTCGCCGACGCCGGCCCCGGTCTTCGCGGAGATCAGCAGGGCCGACTCCGCGTCGAGCCCCAGATCGTGTTCGATCTCTTCCTTGACCCGTTCGATCTCCGCGCCGGGAAGGTCGATCTTGTTGATCACCGGGATGATCTCGAGTCCGTGGTCCATCGCGAGGTAGAGATTCGACAGCGTCTGAGCTTCAACGCCCTGCGTCGCATCCACGAGAAGCAGCGCTCCGTCGCACGAGCTGATCGCGCGCGAGACCTCGTACGAGAAATCCACGTGGCCGGGAGTGTCTACGAGGTTGAGCTCGTAGGTTCGCCCGTCCTCCGCGA
>SKZO01000367.1 GCA_007127335.1 Spirochaetales bacterium
CGGCTGCTTCCGCACTTGGGCTCCTTGAAACCGTGTCCCTGTTCCCAGGATCGGATGATCTCGATTCGGCCCTCTTTGATCGCGCCGACTCCAAGCCCGCGAATCTCCCCCATCCTCATCCCCGTGCCCGCCGCCAACAGGTTGATCGCGAACTGTGTGTCGTCAGGCCACACGCCGCGCAGTGAGAAGAGCCTCTGGAGCTCGCCAATGGTGAAGACGCCGCGTTGCTGCGATCGCTCCTTCAGGGGCTCCACGTCACGCGCGGGATTGTGGCGGATCAGACCATCCTTCACCGCCTGGGCGAGGATGATCCTCAGGGTCTGCAAGAGCTTGTTGATCGTGGCAGACTGCAACGAGGCGGTATTGTGGAGATGGATCACCCAGAGGTCGATCTGACCCGCATTCAGCGCCGAGAGCTTCAGGTTGCCCCACCTTGGAATCAGATGATTCCTGGTGTTCGCCTCCGCGATCTCCAGCGTCCCAGACGAGATGGACTTCCCCCGCACGATCCGGCCCTGTGCGTAGCGTCCGTCGCGGTCCCAGAAACCCGCCGCGTAGTCGCGGAACCGGACACCAGAGTGCTGGCCAACCCCTGATGCCAGACGCTGCTCCGCCCACCTCACGGCGTCGTCGCGTCGAGAACACCCGGAGGAGACTGCCGTGCCATACTCGCCGGTCTCGGCATCACGGAACTTGACGTAGAAGATCGATCGGTTCTTGCGCGTCGTCGGACGCTTCTGGACGGAATAGGGTCGCTGCTGACATCCCATGCTGCCCCCAATCCCTGAGTCAAGGTCAGACTCAAGGTCAGAATCGAGCTACATGGAAACGCCAGTTTTCTGGTGGCTTCCTTTACTCCTTGCGACGCAAGGAATTATCCCGAAGGATATTGGGCGATGGCAGATTTGAACTGCCGACTTCTACCGTGTGAAGGTAGCACTCTCCCACTGAGTTAATCGCCCGCATCCACGCCGCGAGGATCGCGACGAGAACACCCACACTATACCAATCCGCGCCTGAGCTGTCAATTCTCAGAACAGCTCAGAACAGCACCCTCGCGCGCAGGATGGGCAGGATCAGGAGCCGGGTGTCGCTCGCGGTGTCGGTGAATGGAGCGTAGGCGCCGTTGAGCTCGGCGTCGATCATCAGGCGAGGAAAGAGCGCGACCGTCGCGCCGCCGTTCGCCCAGACGATTGGCGTCGCGTTCGCGTCGGCCTCTGCGACGGCGAAGAGCGAGCCAAGGCCCGCGCCAAGGTGAAGATCGAAAAACCGGCCGCGAACGAAGTGGTAGCGCGCCTCGGCGCCGGCGTTCCCGTAGACGACCGCCGCTTCGGCCGTGGAGCCCAGGATCGTGAGACGGAAGACCCGGTAGCCGGCGGAGGCAAAGACACTCCCGCTGACGCGTGGAGCCAGCGGCATTCGCGCCTCGAGGTGGGCGAAGGGAAACCAGAACACCAGACCCGCCCCCGCCTGGATTGAGAGACCGGAAGCTTCGCGGTCGAAATTGGTCGGCTCGTCGGAGTCAGCGGCATTCACGGTACCGGGAACGAATCCCAGCGCCAGGACTGCGACCAGGATGGCACCAGCAGTTTTCATACAACCTCCCGGAGAGAATTTATCATGAAAACACTCAGGTTTCATGCTGCCGAGAGCCGGTCGGCTCACCGGCCGCGCCGCCTGCATCGAACCCTGGCCCCGCTCGACAGGGACAGCCGCTGCTGGTACAAATCAAAGGACTCGAGGCAGGCTGGCTGCTTGAGTTGATGAACGAGGACGGGACGCCTATGAGACGAAGAACGAAGCACTCAACGGCCGGTGTGGCGCCGCCGCCCCCTGGTCAGTCGCCATACGGCCCGGCGGGACGAACGACACGCGCGGCGATGCGCGTAGCGGTCCTGGGTGCAGGCGCCGTACTCGGGCTCCTCGGGTGCGCCACGCCTGCGGAGGAACCGGAAGCACCCCGCGAGGCGGTTGCCCCGGTTGATCCCGGCTGGCCCATGCGCGAGGTGGACACCGGGCTCGATGTAGAGCTTGCCGAACCCTTCGTACGCCTCGTCGACCTGTCGCGGCTTCGGATCGGCATGACGAAGGCGGAGGTGCTCGCGCTCTTCCCGGACCCGTACGAGATTCGGCTGCGGCAGGGAGACGAGTTCTGGCAGTACGGATTCGCCGAGCTGATCTTCCGCGACGGACGCCTGCGCGACTGGTTTGACCTGTAGATAGCCCGGGCGTCGCGGTCGCCGTCCTGAGCCGGCCTCAGAACGCGAGGTTCCAGCGCTCGGTCAGCTCGTCGATGAAGCCCGAGTACTCCTGGGCCCGGATCCAGGAGTCGATGAAGGATCGCAGATCGTGGTCACCCTGCGGCACGAGTATCCCTATGTAGGTGGTGTTTCGCAGATCAACCGGCGCAATCTGCAGCTCCGGCTGATCGCGGACGATGGACGCTGCGTCGAACAGGCTCGCGATCGCGACGTCCGCTCTGCGAACGAGCACCTCCTGGTATTCGGTTCCCGGCGAAGCCACTACGCGGATCTGCGCATCGGGCGTGATGTCCCGAGCCTGATACTCGAAGACCGAACCATGGCGGGTCGCGACGCGTACCCCGGGGCGGTTGATCTCCTCCCAGCTCTGGAACCGGTCGGCATCCGCTCGACGGATAATCGCAACCGTGCCGGTTCGGGCGATCGGCACGGTGTAGCTCGCCGCGCGGGCTCGCCCCGGATTGAAGCTCGCACCCGTGGTGATGTCGTAGCGCCCGGAGGCAAGACCGCTGACCAGGCTCGACCAGTCGGTGGCCACGTACTCGATCCCGACGCCCATGTCCTCCGCGAGCTTTCGAGTCAGGTCTATGTCGTATCCGCTGCGCTCGCCGGTCTCGGGATCCAGAAAGCTCATGTAGAAGTCGCCCGTCGTCCCCACGCGCAGAACTCCCCTCTCGAGCACTCTCTGGAGCGAGTTCTGACCCCCGCCGTGCGGAGCCGGGTCGGCTGCGGCCTCAATCGAGCTGCCGGCGGGCTCCGCGCATGAGACGAGTACGAGGCCGACGACAGCCGCAACGAAGACAACCGGTGTGCGCATGGTCCCTCCCGCCTTTGCTCGCGCTGGAACAAACGGTATCTTTCGTGCGGAAGATACTGCCCGCTCCCGGAGCGGGTCAAAGCCAAACGGAACGTGCCGAATGAGATACACATTGCTGGATACATACTTCCTGGACCAGACCGACGACACGGTCGCCTGGATCCGGATCTTCCCGCGGGAGATGAAGATCATGGGCGGCAATGGCGTGTACCGTGACGACGTGCTCGTCCTGCTCTTCCCCTCGCGCGTTGACGACATCACGGACCTCGACGGCGTGAGGACGGAGCTCGGGATGGACGACCTGCCGGAATGGAACAAGACGAAGTATCTGGTCCACATGGGGAACGCAAACCAGGGGTATCCGGTGCAGGAGGCAATTGCCACGGCCGACGGCCGACCGCTCGAACAGGACGAGCTCGATTCGCTCGTCGACAGGATTGAGCGCGTCTTTCAGTGACCGGAGACTCCGGACAGGGGACCGACGAGGTACTCGAGGTCGGCAAGCGCGAGCGACATATCAAGGCGTGCGGCGACGGTGGCGAGTCGTGCCTCGGGGACCGCGAGCCGGGCCGCCGTGAGCTCGCTGCGCGAGATCACCTCGTTGTCAAAGGCAGCCTGAGCGACGCGCTCCTGCTCCCGAGCGCTCGCTGCGCGCGCCTCCGCCTCGGCCATCGCCGCCTGCGCGACAAGATACCGCTCGACCGCGCGGCGTACCTGCAGCGGCAGGGCATCCGCGTACTCGGTGACCGCTGAGAGCGCCTGTTGGTAGCGGGCGTGCGCGATTTCGACATCGGCGGTGTTCCTCCCTCCGTCGTAGATCAGGGCGGAGGCTCCAATGGAAACGGTCACGTTTCCATCCCAACTGTCTATCCAGTTCGCCTCGAGGAACGGCACTCGCTGACCGCGCACCTCTGCCTGCACGCGCAGTCCCAGATCAGGCAGAAACGGCCGCGAGGCCGAGGCCACGCGTAGCTGCACTTCCGCCTGCCGGGTCGTCGCACGGAGCTCGGTCAACCTCGGATCATCCGAATGCGCCGCCTCCACGAGGTCGTCCTCCGGGGGCAGATCCCCGGGAGCCTCGATTCCGGCCAGATCCCCGAAATCGCGCCCGAGCAGCCGACGCAGGTTCGACTCCGCCGTCAGGAGTCCCTGACGCGCCCGTACCAGCTGCGCTCGCGCCGTGGCGAGCCGCGCCTCTTCGGTGAGCAGATCGGCGCGGGTCGCGGCCCCGGCGTCGAGCCTGCGGGCTGCGTCGAGAGCCCTGCTCTCGAGCATCCCCGTGATCTCTTCCACGAGAGGCACCGACTCACGCCCGGCCGCGACGCCGGCATAGGCAAGCGTGACCGATCGCCGCAGCTCCCGCACCGACTCGTTGTGCCGCGCCATGCTCGCGTCGAGCGCCGCGGCCGCGGCGTCCTGCGCGGCGGTCAGCTTGCCCCAGGTGAAGATCGGCTGCTCTATCCCCATCGTCGCGGAGAAGCCCACGTTGTCCGGGTCAGGCACGAGGACGATAGGACGGTCGGGCACACGGGTCGGAAAGGTACTCGTGGGATCGGTCACGGTACCGAAGGCCCCCGTCGCGATCGTGATCCCCTCCGGAGGATTGGTCGAATAGGCGGCCCCGGCGTTCGCGTCCACCCTTGGGCCAAAGCTCGCACGAGCCTGACGGCGGCCGGCCACGGCCGCGGCAATATCAAGGCGCGCACGCTCCACGGCCTGACTCGCCTCACGCGACGCGGCGACCGCCTCATCGAGCGTGAGCGGCTCCGCGGGCACGCCGGAGCCCGCGAAGAGCATCCAGAGCGCGAGCACGGAACCTGGCACCCGGGCGACCGCGCCTCCCCTTCGCGTCTTCACTGCGCGGACCGGATGACGTCCGGCAGGCGATTGACCCCGCCGCGCGGATTCGAGTAGATGTCAAA
>SKZO01000117.1 GCA_007127335.1 Spirochaetales bacterium
CGGCGGGCGCGGTGCCCGCGGGGTTCTTCGTTGAGTCGGAGCCGTATCCGCTCGCGGGCTCGGAGATCGACCTGCGGTTCATCACGGCGGACACGTACTTCTTCCCCGAACGGGCGTTCGCTGCTCGCGCAGGCACGGCCGTCGCGTTCGGCCTCACCGACGAGCCGTATTCGACCACTCACCTGACCGGATCCATGGAGGCGGTGATTCCGCTCTTCACGCCGCTGGTACAGGTGGATCTGGACGCTCGCTACCGCGGCTACCTGAACCCCGGCTGGCTCGCCGGCCCGGCTCCCGCCTCCGCGCTCTCGAGCATCCGTCTGCGCGGCTACACCGGCACCGACCGGCTCGCGCACGGCGGATCCGCTTCCGCGTCGGTCACGGTCCGTCTGCCCTTCGAGCTCTACGTGCCCATGACCGCCGGGGGCGGCGCCTACGTCGACGCGGGTCGCGTGTCGGCGAGCGCGGCCGGGCTGGTTCGTGTCTCCGGTGAGGAGGCGACCGGCGCCGCGGTAGCAGGCGGGTTCGTCGAGCATCGGATTCTCGCGCCGTTTCGCATTGGGTCCGTGGTCCTCAGCGCGGGGATAGGGGCGAACCTCCCTGACCTGACGCTTTCGGACCCGTGGTTCCGCGTCGACTATCGCACCGGCTGGTTCTTCTCGGATCCGCTGTAGGTGGCCGGGCGCCCGGGAGCGCGCTTCGCGATCAGCCGACGACCCGCGGCCACGCGCCGCCTAACGTACCCTCGTGAAACACCAGCGAGCCTTCGATGAATGAGGCTTGCAGTGCCGCTGCGTCCAGCGTGCAGAGGTCACCGTCAGGCGTTGCTACGCACGTCCCGACATGCCGTGCAGGAAGAACCTCGAGGATCTCATCCGCGGCGGCAATGACCGCGTGCCAGCGTTGTCCAAGGAGCGATGCGTCAGGAGTGCCTTGATCGAAGTCCAGGGTGTCGATCTCAGCCTGACTGTAGTGCTGCCGCTTCGCGAGTTCAAGAAGCGAGATCGGGTTGTACCCCGGATCCTTGCCGCAGGCCGCGTACGCCAGATACCCGAACGGCTGAAGCCGCTCGTCACAGGTGAGGACATCTATCCAGTCTCGTACTTCGAGTCGGCCCGCGAGTGCAAGGACCTTGTTGGTTGCCAGATCGAACGGGTGCAGCGTCAGCCCAAGGACATCGTCTTCCATGAGGGGGAAGAAGCGGAACGCACTGTCCCGTGCCCACTCTATCACGCACTTCCCGTCCGGCCCGGTCACGAGCGCCTCGACGAAGGCAGCTGACTCCCGGACAACCGAGACATCCATCCCGTGGCTCGTGAGGATGCCTCGATCCGCTGTCCACGATGCGATCAGGGCGGCATCAGAGTCGTGGAACAGGTCGATGTCGCGCGACCTGCGTGGCGCCTGCAGCAGTGTGTTCAGAGCGACCGCGCCAGCGACGTACCGCTCGCCTCGGGGCCCGCGGTCTCTCGCGAGAAGCCTCAGGATCGACTGCTGGAACGCTGTGAGAGCCATCGCCGAATCTCCATAGCCCGTTCGTACGCCCGGCGGTCTCCATGTCGCACGATCAGATCCAGCGCAAGAAGACGCTCCTCATCGTTCTTCGGGCGGAAGTCCGGCTTCATGAACCAGAGACAGCGGTCGCGGTACTCTTCGACGAGCTCCAGGACCAGCTGGCTGACGTCTTCCTCCGGCAGTTCGTGCGCAGACACTAATTGCAGCTTACCACAGGCTCCGGGCTACGAGAAGGCAGTCGCTCGTCCTTCGGAGCCAACCGATGCGTCTCGTTCTCCGGCCGGAACCTATTGACGCCGCATCGCTCGATCAGTATTATGCGCGGGACAATTGCCTTTGTTAGGTGAGGCTCCTGTGCGGAAATACGCCGCTGCCCTGAAACGTCGACAGACGCCAAAGGGTTGAACAGGCAGGTTCGGGTTAAGGATCTGCATAACGCGGCTCACGCTACGCCGTACAGTGCCAAAGCTGAGACGAGGAAGGCGCTCTTCACGAGCAGTGATGCAAGCACCGGGTGCGCAACCGGTGCTTCGCAGGAAGAAGCCTTCTTCGGCCATGCCGAGGAAGGTTTTTTTTTGGCCCGTGCCGCCGCTCGCCGGGGACACGGGCGGAAAGGTCAGACGCCGGCATCGACGGTGTGCGTTGCACGCCGAATTCACGCGATGCCGCTGCAAGGGAGGACGAATGGACGCAGACCCTGATTCGTATCGTCAACCAGCAATGCTCCGCCGGCGTCGATCCGCTGCGGTCCCCCGCTTGAACGTCTCGAAGTAGCGTCATCGGGTCGCTCGTCCACCGCACGGCGGAGGAAGGAGAACCTGATGCACAACGCAATCACATTCGCAGAATTCGTGGAGAACCACATTCGAGAGCGGAATCCGGAGCCGATCAAGGCACGGCTGCGGTCGATGACGGCAGCCGAGGTACTGGACGGGCTGCGGGATGCCCGGGAGGCCGACCGACCCGTCGTGTTCCGGTTGCTGCCGAAGGACCTTGCAGCGACGGTGTTCGATCTGATGGATGTCGCCTGGCAGCGTGACCTGATCCAGTCCTTTACGAGCGATGAGGCCGGGGCGCTTCTCGCCGGACTCGAGCCGGACGATCGCGTCCATCTGCTGGACGAGCTACCCGCCAAGGTCGCCAAGAGGCTGCTCGAGCAACTGCCGAAGGAGGCCCGCGATGCAACCACCCGTCTGATGGGCTACGAAGACGGCACGGTAGGGCGGATCATGTCTCCGGTCCGGATCGACGTCAAAGGCGCCATGACCGCGGGCCAGGCGATCGAGCGAATTCGGGCGAAGGCGAACGGCCACGCCCGAGAGATCACCACCGTCTACGTGACCAACGAGAGCCGCAGGCTCGACCGAGCACTTCCGCTGGGAGTGCTCGTTACGGCCGATCCCGCGGTGTCCATTCAGGATCTGGTGGCGGAGGCCGAGTACGCCGCTTCCTCGGTCAGGACGTTCGACGATCAGGAGGAGGCGGCACGGAAGGTCCAGCAGCTCGACGTAACCGAGCTGCCCGTACTCGACCGCGAGAATCGTCTAGTGGGCGCACTGACCGTGGACGACGCGATGGACGTGCTTCGCGAGGAAGTGACCGACGATATGTTCGACAAGGTCGGCCTGCTCGATTTGTCGCGGCGGGAGTCCGACCGGAGCGACAGGCTGATCAGCGGCGGGTTCTGGCACGCGTTCAAGGTGCGCATACCGTTCCTGCCCATTACGTTGGCCGGTGGCATCGCGGCCGGCGTCGTGATCGACGCGTTCGAAGAGGTGCTCGAGGCGATCGTCGCGACCGCCTTCTTCATCCCCGTCATCATGGACATGGGGGGCAACGTGGGGACTCAGTCATCCACGATCTTCACGCGGGCTATGGTGCTCGGTCAGATCAACCTGCGCCGGTTTCTGGCGCACTGGGCCGCCGAAGTTCTGAAGGGCTTCGGGATGGCGGTCACGCTTGGCGCCTTGGGCGGGGCGATAGCGGCCGTCTGGCAGGGTATCCCGATGCTGGGCGTCGCTGTGGGTGTCTCACTGATGCTCGTCATCACGGTCGGGGTAGCGCTGGGTTTCCTGGTCCCGTTCGTTCTGATCAAGCTCGGCTTCGACCAGGCCGCCGGAGCAGATCCGATCCTCACGACGATCAAGGACATAGCGGGACTGGTGATCTACTTCCTTGCCGTATCGCTCTTCCTTCCGCACGTCCTTGCTGGCGTATAGCCCGGATCGTTTCCCGCGCCCGTACGGCCCGGCCGTGCGGGCGGTCTGTCTCGCATCTGCTCTTCGGTGGCGTGCGTCCTCGTGTTCTTCCTGCCGGTCCGTCCCGATTCCCCGTTGTCGTATTCCCTCTACACGCCTCTCTCCATTTCTGATAGGCTGCCAGTGACAGCACCGTGCCGTCGCGCGGTCCGGCCATACGGGCCAGCGGCGGAGCGAGACGGCGGGGAGCATAGCCAACCATGAACGGCGTCATTCTCTACAGAACCACCTACGGCGCGACCGAACAGTACGCCCGTTGGCTTTCGGAGGAGACTGGTTTCCCGGCGATGCCGCTCCGCGAGGTGAAGAAGAATCAGCTACGTTCGGTCGGGTGCGTGATCATCGGCTGCCCGATACACGCAGGCCGGCCGACTGCGGCCGGCTGGATACGGAAGCACTGGCCGCTGCTCGCGGACAGACCCGTGATCCTGTTCACCACTTCGGGTGCCCCGCCGGAGCTTCCGGCGCTGAAGGAGGGATTCGCCACGAGCCTTCCCGAGCACATCCGGTCGCGGATCGAGTACTACCCGCTCGGCGGGCGGATGATCATGAGTGAGCTCAAACCGGTCCATCGGCTTCTCATGAGGATCGGGCAGATGGTCGAGAAAGACCCCGATGCGAAGGCGGGAATGGTCCTCGACATCGACAATGTGGATCGGTCGAGCATCGCGCCGATCCTGGACCACATCAGGTCTCTCGAACAGAGCTCGAACGAGCACGTGTGAGTCCGTTCTGATGGGCGGACAAAGGTACGGACGTTGTAGCCGATCAGGCAGGAGAGACAGTAATGCGTCGTGACGAACGCTCCGTACTCGACGCCCGCTCCTGTCTCGCGGCCGGTGCGATCCGGGCATGCCGACGCAGGTTGTCCGCCTCAGTCCTGGGCAGCCAGAAGCTCCCTGATCCAGCTGATGAACTCTCTGTGAAACCCTCCAAAATCCCGCGAAACGGAGACTGCGATCTCAGAGACCTCCAGTACGCGATCGACCCGCAGCTGTGACTTGTATATGTTGCGGAATCGGTGACGGAACCGGCGCAGCTCGTCGAGATCCTCTGCAAGCTCGGGCGGTATCAGTGCCGGCCGGATGCCGGGAACCTCAATGCGCATGCGATCAATGAGCTCGCGATGCCAGGCCGAATCATCGAGGTTATTCTCGAAGTGCTTCGCGACGCGAAGGAAGTAGGACTCGAAGGCGGTGTAGAGGTTGTGGATCAGGTA
>SKZO01000380.1 GCA_007127335.1 Spirochaetales bacterium
GCTCATTATCCTTCCCTTCCTGACGGGAAGGACCGGAGATGGCGGGCGCAGCGACGAAGCAGGGATTCTACGAAGGCATTGACGAGACTCTGAGGCGCGACATCAGGCTCTCGGTCACCGAGGCGTCGCTCAGCACCGTGATGGGGACCTTCATAGGCGGGGCCTTCCTGATCGGGTTCGCGCTGACGCTTGGCGCCGGTGACTTCGAGATAGGGCTTCTCGCCTCGCTGCCGCTCCTTGCGAACCTCATCCAGATCGCCGGGTCGGTCATCGTCGCACGCGTGGGGAGCCGCAAGAAGGTCTGCTCGATCTACCTCTTTTTCCATCGTCTGATGTGGGCGTGCGTGGCGGCACTGCCGCTCGTGGTCTTCCGGGACCGACTCGAGGACGCGCGGGTCTGGATCTTCATGGGCCTGCTCACCGTCGCGAGCGTCTGCGCGTCGGTCACCGGTATCGCGTGGACCTCGTGGATCGCGGACCTGGTGCCGAAGGAGGTCCGCGGGAGGTTCTTCTCGCGCCGGAACATCGTCGCGCAGGTCGTGGGAATGGTGCTGGCCGTCGCCGGAGGGCGGTTCATCGATGTGTGGACCGCGGCGTCGACGTCGGACCAGATGCGGGGATACGGCTTCATGATCCTCTTCGGGATCGGCACGGTCTTCGGGATCGCCGGCGTGATCGTCCTGCGGAGGATCAGCGAGCCGGACCTCGAGGCTGGCGACGGCGAGTCGTTCATCGCGCAGCTCCGCAAGCCGTTCGAAGACGCCAACTTCCGCACCTTCATGATCTTCTCAGTCGCGTGGGGCTTCGCGACGGGGATCGTGGGGCCCTTCTTCAGCGTCTACCTGATCAACACATTGGAGATCCCCTTCTCCGTCATCACGCTTTTCGGCGTCGTCGCCGGAATCTCGACGATCCTGGGTACGAAGCTCTGGGGCGGCCTGATCGACCGCCTGGGCCCGAAGCCGCTGAGTCTCATCTGCGGGATCGGCGGCTGCTTCACGCCGGTCTTCTGGATCTTCGCGACGCCTGAGAACTACGCGGTCATCTGGGTCAGTCACTTCGTCTCCGGGTTCTTCTTCTCCGGGATCGGCCTCGCCGCGACGGGGATGATGATGAACCTCGCGCCGAGCAGGAACAACGCCGTCTTCTTCGCGGTCTTCGCGGCGGTCACCGGGCTCTTTGGCGCGCTCGCCCCCATCGCAGGCGGCGCGCTGGGAGAGCTCTACCGCGGCCGCGCTCTCTACCAGGGGTTCGTCGATCTCTCCGATATCAGACTCCTCTTCATCACGAGCACGGCGCTGCGCCTGCTCTCGCTCCCGGTGCTCAGGTTCATCAGGATACCGGATGCGGTCTCCGTGAAGGACATGTTCGCGTCGATCTCGAGCTACCAGCGCTTCCTGCCGCTCTACGCGATCCCGAGCGTTGCCTCGGCCGGGATGAGCTACGTGGAGAACGCGACCGCCAACCTCTCTCGCAGCGTCGTGAGCGTCGAGCGAAAGATCGACGCGATCGTGCGGCGGGGCGGAGATCTCAGTCGGGCGTTCCTGTTCAGGGTTCGCGCGATCGATCGCGTGATCGACGGGCGGCTTGCTGAGCACGAAGAGGTTCTCGACCGGATGATCGACCGGATCGTCGGTCTGTTCAGCAAGAAGCGCCGGGGTGACGGAGGTCCATCCGCCGGCGACGGCAGCTCCAACGGCGGCAAAGGGAGGTGACCATGTTTGCAGAGTACTTCGACTACGTGCTTCGCGAGATGCAGCAGACCGGAATGCGCATCGCGACAGCGCTTCCCGGGATCCTCACGGCGCTTGCCGTGATCGTAGCGACCCTGCTCGTGGGCAGGCTCGTCAGGAGCCTGACGACGAAGCTGCTGCGCCTCGTGGGCGTGAACGTCCTCTCCCGGCGAGCCGGGTTCGACCGGTTTCTCAAACCAACGGAACTCGCGACCGGCATGGCCGAGCTCGTAGGGGTCCTCGTCTACTGGCTCCTGCTCTTTCTGGGAATCACGTACGCGCTGGGCCTCGTCGGGTTCGAGAGTGCTGAGCGCCTGCTCGCGAGCTTCGCGCTGCACCTGCCCCGGATCTTCGTGTCTATCGTGATCCTTGTCATAGGCGTCCACGTCGCGGCGTTCCTGGGAGACCTGAGCCGGAGAGCCGCGCAGGGCGCCGGCCTCTCGTACGCAGCCTGGATTGGCCGCGGCGTGAAGGTGGTGGTGCTCCTCATCACGATCGTGACCATCGTGGAAGAGCTCGCGGTCAGCCTCGACTTTCTCAAGGTCTTCCTCTATATCGTGCTCGGGGGCCTGGGTGTGGTTCTGGCAATCGCGCTGGGGGTGGGCGGCATTGAGGTTGGCCGTGATCTGGTGACGTCCATGATTCTGCGACGGACGGTGCGTGCAGGAGACCGACTCCTGTGGAAGGAGGAGGCAGTCACGGTCGACGAGGTGGGGCCGGTGTTCACGCGTCTTCACGCTGATGGCCGGGTGGTGCACGCCCGCAACTCCGAGCTGATGAGCGAAATCACGGTTCTCCCGGGCGGTGACGCGGCGGACGCGCAGGAAGGTGTTCCGGACAATTGACCAGATCGGCTCACCTTACCATAATGGCTCCACGCATCTTGCATACAAAATTCAAGACAGCGGTCAGGAGGCAGTCATGAAGACCACGATCGCAACGGACGGCGTTGACTTCAGGATCAACGGCAGACTCACCTACTCCGAGATTCCCGGGTCCCGCCGGGAGAGCCACGGGCTGCTCTTCAACGCGCGGTTCATCCAGGGCATCTTCGACGACCGCGCCGACCCCAAGCGGTTCGCTCGGTTCGGCTTCTCCCGGTGGGACCCTGAGGAGAACACCAACCGGCTCATTGACGCGCTTCCGCAGTGGCACGGGTACGGCCTGCGGGGCTTCACCGTGGGCATCCAGGGCGGCGGCCCCTGCTTCACGACCGACAACCGGACGATCGAGAACAATCCGTTCGGCCCGGACGGCCGGTCGCTCGACCCGAAATACGCCGCGCGGCTCGACCGGCTCATTCGGGCGGCCGACGAGACGGGAATGGTCGCGATCGTCTCGTTCTTCTACGGGCAGCAGGCCGAACGCCTCGCCGACGGGCGCGCCGTGAGGGCAGCCGTGACGACCGCCTCGCGGTTCCTGCGCGAAGGCGGCTACACGAACGTGATCATTGAAGTCGCAAACGAGATGAACATCCCGCCCTTCCGGGCGCACCCGCTCATCCAGGAGCCGGAAGGGATGGCGATGCTGATGGACCTCGCCCGCGAAGAGTCGGGCGGGATGCCGGTGGGGTGCAGCGGCGGCGGCGGGTATGCCGACCGGCAGGTTGCCGAGGCGAGCGACGTGGTGCTCATCCACGGCAACGGCCAGACCCGCCAGCAGTACTACAACCTGATCCGAAAGTGCCGCGAGTGGGCTCCCGCCAAACCGATCGTCTGCAACGAAGACTCACAGGCGACCGGCCAGATCGCGGTTGCCCTTGGCACGCACACCTCATGGGGCTACTACAACAACCTGACGAAGCAGGAGCCGCCCGCGCGCTGGGAGATCCTGCCCGGAGAAGACACCTTCTTCGCGCTGCGAATGGCGGAAGGGATCGGCATCAGGAAGCCGGTACCGGAAGGTGATGACCGGTTCCACCTGCACGGGTTCGAGCCCGCAATGGCCGTCGACGGCACCCGATGGATCCGGCTCGCTTCGCTGTACCCGGAGGCGATCGACCGGGTCGACTTCTTCCGCAACGGCGACCTCTACTGGAGCGCCTACGACGAGCCGTTCAGCGTCCACTTCCGCTCGACCTGGTTCCAGGAGGGCATGCGCGTGGAGCCCGGCGAATCGTGGAAAGCGGTGGTCCACCTGAGCGACGGCACGGTCGTGGAGAAGGAGGCCGACGCCTAACCGCCTTCCGCTCGCGCGAGCCCCTGCTCGAGCGCCGCGCGCGAGCTTTCGAGGTGGCGGTACATGAGCGCCTCAGCGGACTCGGCATCGCGGGCGCGGATCGCCTGAAGGAGCTCCCGGTGCTCGGCGAGGCTCGCTTCCGCAGGCTTGATCAACCCCTGGACGTTCGCGATGAGGATGATGTTCGACGATTCGACGAAGGTCGACAGGAAGACGTTCCCGCTCATCCGCATGATCAGCGTATGAAACGCGAGATCCTCGTGCCGTGCGCGCTCGGGAACTCCGGCGGCGACGATCTCTTCGTAGCGTTGGGTCAGTGCGGCGAGCTCGTCGAGCTGGTCGGCGGTGGCGTGCTCCGCGGCGCCCCGCGCGCCGAGCGGCTCGAGCCTGAGACGGATCTCGAAGACATCAAGGAGCTCGCGGCGGGAAAACGTGCGCACGTAGGTACCGCGGCGAGGCACGGTCTGCACGAGCATCTCGCGCTCGAGCTTGGTGAATGCGGACAGAAGCGGAGTACGTGACACCCCGAGTCTGCGGGCGAGCTCATCCTGGGCGAGGCGCTCGCCCGGGTGCAGATCGCCGTTGAGGATCATCTCTTTGAGCGCCCTGTAGACCCGTTGCGACAGATCCTCGTAGTCGACCTTCTGCATCGTCAGCCACTATATGGTCGGCCCAATGGAGGCGTCAACCAGGAGCTGTCGCTGCACCGCCGTCGTCGGTTGACATCATCAGGTCCGCGGTATACGGTTCGTATACAAAATTCAAGCGGTCGACCGCGAGGCGGTCGGCCGCCGGGAGCATCATGGGAACCTCAGACGGCAAGGAGACGGCCGGCGAGCTCGGGTGGCCCGAGCTGGCGGAGAAGGCGCGGCAGATCCGTCTCAACGTGCTTGACATGGTCTACGCCGTGCAGTCGGGGCACATTGGCGGTTCGTTCAGCGAGGCGGAGATCCTCGCGGCGCTCTACTACCGGGTCCTGCGAGTGAGGCCGCACGAGCCGGAATGGCCCGACCGCGACCGGTTCATCCTCTCAAAGGGACACGCCTGTCCCGGGCTCTAC
>SKZO01000126.1 GCA_007127335.1 Spirochaetales bacterium
CCCGGGATGCGCCTGCTCGATATCGGTTGCGGGTGGGGGAGTCTGCTCCGGTACGCGGCGGAGCGCTACGGCGTGGAAGGAGCGGGCGTGACCGTCTCGCGGGACCAGGCACGCATCGCGGCGGAACGATGTCGCGGTCTGCCGGTGACCATCAAGCTCGAGGACTATCGCGCGATCGAAGGAAACTACGACCGCGTCGCCTCGGTGGGCATGGTGGAGCACGTGGGCTGGCGCAACTACCCAGAGCTCATGCGCACCGTCCATCGGTCGCTGGTGCCGGGTGGGCTCTTCCTGCTGCACACGATCGGCGCGAACGTCTCGTCACGGCGCGCGGACCCGTGGCTCGAACGCTACATCTTCCCCAACTCCATGCTGCCATCGCTCGCGCAGCTCAGCGCAGCGGCTGAACCCTTCTTCGTCCTGGAGGACCTGCACAACTTCGGCCCCTACTACGACCGAACGCTGCTCGAGTGGGACCGCCGGTTCCGCGAAGGATGGCCCCGGCTCGCCGAACGCTACGGTGAGCGCTTCTATCGCATGTGGCGCTACTACCTCATGTCCTCCGCGGCCGGTTTCCGGGTACGCAGAATTCAGCTGTGGCAGCTCCTGCTCTCGCGGACTCCACGTCCCGCGCCGGTGGCGCGCGAGAGCTGAGGACGCATGACCCTGGTCGCTCTCACGTGGATTGGCATCCTCCTCTGTCTGTCCCAGTCGGCCCTGCTCTCGGGACTGAACCTTGGGCTCTTCACGCTGAGCAAACTCGAGCTGCAGGTGGAGGCGAAGAAGGGGAATGCCCACGCGCGCAGAGTTTTGCGGCTTCGCGAACGCGCGAATCTCATGCTCGTGACGATTCTGTGGGGGAACGTCGCGGTCAACGTCCTGCTCGCGCTCCTTTCCGATTCGGTACTCGCCGGCGTTCTCGCCTTTCTCTTCTCAACGGTCGTCATCACGGTATTCGCGGAGATCATCCCTCAGTCGTTCTTCTCACGCCACGCGTTGAGCATGGTAGGCCGGCTCGCGCCGCTTCTGCTCTTCTACCGCGTGCTTCTCTACCCGGTGGCCGGCCCGACTGCGTGGGTGCTCGACAGATGGCTCGGGGGCGAAGAGATACGCTATTTCCGGGAACGGGACCTGCGGCGGCTCATCCAGCTTCACATGGAGGCCGCCGAGAGCGACATCGCACGCGTAGAAGGTCAGGGGGCACTGAACTTCCTCGCCATAGACGACGTCCCGCTCGACGATGAGGGAGAGGTGCTCGAAGAGTCGAGCATCGTGCCGCTGGAGTTCGACGGATGCCGCCCGGTGTTCCCGCCGATCCGCCCGGCCCCGGATGATCCCTTCCTGCGCCGGATCAACGAATCCGGCGCGAGCTGGGTCGTACTGACTGACGAACACGGTCTGCCCAGGCTCCTCCTGCGGGCGGAGAACTTTCTGCGCGAGGCGCTCTTCGCCTCACGCACATTCGATCCGGCGGCGCACTGTCACGAGCCCATTCTCGTGCGTGACGGCGGGCGGAAGCTCGGCGAGCTGCTTCCGCAGATCCGTGTGGTGCCGGGAAACCGGCCATCGGACCGGGTCGTGAACAGCGCTATCCTTCTCTGGGGCCCGGAGCCCCGCATCATCACGGCGACCGACATCATGGAACGCCTGCTGCGAGGGATCACCGCGACGGACGAACCCCCGGAGATGCGACCGGGCGTGCCCGGTCGTTGACAGACCGGACAAATCGTCTCATAAGTGGTCCATGGAAGAACGGTCGGCTGAACAGTGCCTCTGGGAGTTCGTTTCGGTCGACCAGTACCGACCGCCCTCGGAGTTCATGGACGTCGACCGGGTGAAGAAGGGGGTTCGTGCCTTCCTTCGAGAATTCTTCAAACGCAGCACCACGGAGTCTTCGCCCCTCGACCCGGAGGAGGACCTGTTCGCCCTGAGCGGCGACCGACTCGAGCGAGCGGTTCCCAAAGTCGACTGGTTGCTCGCCGCGGCTCGGCTCGACGAACGGCTTCGCCCCTGGCTCGACGCGACACAGCCCGCGAAGCCGGTTGTGTTCTACGTCGCGCCGCCATACGGCGGACGGCGCGAGTTGCTCGCGGCCTGGGCGCAGGAGTACGACGCGTCGGTCGTTCGCGAGCCGACTGAGGACCAGATCCTTTCGGCCGACTCACGGTGGTTCCGGTCGTGGCCAAAGCGCGGTCACTGGATGCTGCCCCGGCTCGAAAAGTGCTTCCTCCGGCAGGCGGAAGGGCTCGATCTCGTCAGAGAGCTCTTTGCGCAGGTACTGTCCGGTTCGATGGGTCAGGGTGTGATCGGCTGCGACGGCTGGGCATGGCAGTTCCTGCAACACGTATGGCTCGGGCGCCCCTCGTTCACGATCAGTGCCCAGGCACGTGACGGTGAGCGCATGAAGGAGCTCTTCAGCGCGAGTATCGGGAACGGCGTCGACTCGGTTCCGACCTTCCGACAGGCCGACAATGGAGCCTACATCCTGCCGGACGGCGACGACGACCCGAAGCACCGAAACGCCGATATCTTCTGGCGGCGGCTTGCGGCACGCAGCCGCGGCAATGCGGGCGTCGCGGCCGCGTACTGGCGCCGGCTGCTTCGCACGCTGCCGGACGGGGAAGTTGAGGATAAGGAGAGCGACGCGCAGCGCCTTCGCAGGGAGACGGTCTGGGTGACCCCCTGGGAAGAGCTCGACCATCCGCTCGTCCCCGGGGAAGCCGGAGAGACGGCGCACTTCGTACTGCACGCGCTTCTACTCCACGGCGGCTTACGAGCCGAAAGACTCGCTGCGGCACTTCCGTCGGAGCGCGCAGCGATCACCGAGGCGCTGCTCTTCCTCGCCGAAGCAGAGCTCGTGGCCGAAGAGGACGGCGAGTGGCGCGTCACCGCCTTCGGCTATCCGGCGGTTCGTGACAGCCTGCTCGCGAACGACTACCTCTGCGATCCGTTCTGAGAACTCGTCCAACCGGGAGGTCCTGTGGAAACCGCAGAAAGCATCCTTCGCGTCTTTCGTGAAGCAGGTGAGATAGACGTCATCCGTATTCTCCTGATCCTTGCGGCGGCGTGGGTCTTGCTTCTCATCGATCAGAAGCTTCTGCCCAGAGTTGCCCGCAAGTTCCCGGGGAAGCTGCGGGTACACCTGCTTGCAATCGTGCCTACGATCAGACTCCTGGTGATCGTCGCAGCGTCAATCATGGTACTCCGCAGGATCGTTGAGCCATCGGTGGAGAACATGGTCGCGCTGTTCGGCCTGCTCGGCGTAGGAATCGGCTTCGCGCTCAAGGATTATGCGGCGAGCCTGATCGCCGGAACGATGGCGCTGTACGAACGACCGTACCGCCCCGGAGACTGGATCACGATCGACGGGGTCTACGGCGAGGTGAAGAGCATCGAATTCCGCGCGGTGCACATCGTCACGCCTGACGACACGCTGGTCATCATCCCGCACAGCAAACTCTGGAGCGGACTCGTCCGTAACGCAAACAACGGGAGCACCAAGCTGCAGTGCGTCGCCAGCTTCTACCTCGACCCGAATCACGACGGCACGGCCGTTCGCCGCCGTCTGCACGACGTCGCGCTCACGAGCCCCTACGTGCAGCTCGCGCACAGGGTACTGGTGGTGGGCGAAGAGACACCGTGGGGAACGCACTACCGGGTCCGCGCCTACCCCATGGATCCGGACCAGCAGTTCACCTTCATCACCGACCTCACCGTACGCGGTAAGGCCGCCCTCGCGGCACTCGGCGTTCCTTTCGCGACCGCGGGAGCCGTCGCCGAGCGATAGCCTCGGGAAGACGCACCTACCCGGGCAGCTTCTCCGGCGCCTTGAGGCCATGGCCGGAAAAGAGCGTGACGACACGTGCAGCACCGGGCAGACGGGAACGTACCTGCGGAACCGCGGCGATCGTCGCGGCCGACGTCGGTTCTATGCAGAACCCGCACCTGGTCATCGCACGGTGCGCATCCCTGATCTCCGGCTCGTCCACCGTGATGAAGGAGCCGCCTGACTCGCGCACGGCCTCGAGAATCTGATTGCCCCGTACCGGCGTGGCGATCGCGATCCCTTCGGCGACGGTCTCGTCCCGGACTGCCGGTCGCGGTGCGTCGGCGAGCCAGACGCCGGATGCGTCGGTCACGGACGGCAGACCTGCGGCATGCGCCCGCGCGAGCGGTGCGCACCGGGCGGCCTGAACCGCGTAGATCGCCGGAATCGAATCGATGACCCGGGCCCGCCGCAGCTCGGCGAAGCCGAGAGCCGCACCAATCAGGAGCGTCCCGTTTCCCGCGGGCAGGATGAGGGCATCCGGCGCCTGCCAGCCGAGCTGCTCGCATACCTCAAAGGCGAAGGTCTTCGTGCCGTGGAAGAAGAATGGATTGTAGCTGTGGCTCGCGTACCAGGCTGACACGGAGGCGTCGCGCGCCGCCTCGGCGCGCACGGCGGCGGCCGTGTCTTCGCGCGACCCGGGAATGAGGCGCAGGCTTGCCCCGTACGATCGTATCTGGGCGAGCTTCCCGGGTGAGGTCTTCTCCGGCACGTAGATCTCGCACGCAATTCCGGCGCGCGCGCAGTACGCCGCGATCGCTGAGCCGGCGTTCCCGGAGGAGTCTTCCACCACGCGCTCGACCCCGATCGACCGGGCATGGCTGATCAGCACCGAAGCGCCCCGATCCTTGTACGAGCCCGATGGAAAGAGCTGCTCCTGCTTGACGAGCACGCTCGTCCCCGCGACCTCCACCGGCAGCAGAGGAGTGAACCCCTCGCCGAAGCTCACTATCGCCTCGTCCTTCGGCACCGGGAGCGCCTCGCGATACCGCCACATCCCGGGCGGGCGTGCGGCGATGAGCTCACGCGGAAATGCGGCTTCGAACTCGAGATCGAGGAGCCCGCCGTCGTCTCCA
>SKZO01000399.1 GCA_007127335.1 Spirochaetales bacterium
AAGGCGATGTAGTTGAGCACTCCGAGTGATACCGGACAGAGCGGGGTGATCCCGATCAGGAGTCCGAGCACGGCCATTGAGAGCAGTCGCCCGCGCGCTCCCGACCGGCGAAGCACGCGGCACATTGAGGACGCCTGCGCCGACAGACGAAAGCCAAGGAGAACCGATAGCCCGAGCACCACGACCAGAGCGGCCGCTGCGTACCGCAACAGGGTCATCATCCCGGCATCCACGAGATACGTGACCAGGAGTGAGCCAACTCCACCGGCGAGCGCACCAAGCAGGGTGATACCCAGAAGCCGTGAGAGCGAGAATGCCAGCACGTAGCGCAGCCCGGCCTTCCATCCGTCGGCGGTGCCGCCAACGTAGAAGAAGACAGGTGAGCAGTGCAGCGCACACGCTGTCGCACCCATGCTCAAGCCAGCGAGAAAAACCCCTGCGAGCGCGCCCATCACTTCACCGGTCACCGATTCCCCTCGCATCCATCGTAAACCGAAGAGAGCCCATGGTATATGCCCCGCGGCGTCAATCGCCCCCGGCTCACCGGCCCGAGACACTCACCTTCTCGATCATCACCGACGGGGCGTCGAAGCCGCCGCGGGTGTCCTCGCGCAGGTCGCCGGCCTTCGCGGCGATTCGCGAGGCGAGCTCGAAGAAGTTTCCCGCAACCACGACGTTCCGCACCGCGTAGCTCTTCGTACCGTCCTCGACCATGAAGCCCTTTGCGGAGAGCGAGAAGTCTCCGGTGACCGTGTTGAGTCCGGCGTGCAGGCCTTCGACCTCCGTGATGAGGATGCCCGATCCCATCTCCGCGAGAAGCCGGTCGAGCCCGCCTTCGCCGTTCTCGAGGTAGGGGCCGTGAAGCCCCGTGCCCACCCGCTCCCGGCCGCGGCTCGCGTGGCCGGTAGTGCGCGCGTCCTCTTCGCGCGAGGCCGAGTAGACATTGTGGACGACCGTCGTGAAGGTCCCGCGCTCCACGAGCGCGAGGCGCCGTGTGGCCACCCCGTCGCCGTCGAAGAAGGAGGGCTTGAGCCCGCGCGCCGGATCGTCGATCACGGTAAAGAGATCCGAGCCTATCTTCGTCCCGAGCTTTCCGGCGAGCATCGACTTGCCCTTCTGGATCGTCTCGCCGTAGAACGGAGACCCGGGGGAGGCGATGAAGGCGCCCAGGAGCTCGGAGGCCGCGAGGTTTTCGAAGACCACCCGGTACTCGCCGGAGTCTATCTCACGCGCGCCGAGCTTCTCGATCGCCCGTCGTGCGGCGGTACGCGCCGCCTCTTCGGTGTCCAGCGAGGACGGATCGGCTGAAATCGCGAACTCCGCCCCCGTCTGCGTCTCGTCACCGTCGCGCGCCATGACCATCAGGAAGCACATGCACGACGAGGTGAGCTGCGCCTTGTTCAACCCGTGGCTGCTCACGATCGCATGCGCCCCGTCACTCTCAGCGTAGTAACAGTACGGGACGTTGACGATCCGCGGGTCACAGGCTTTGGCGACCCGCTCGGCCGCGAGCGTCATTTCCTTCTTCCCGTCTACCGTCACCGTGTCGAGCGATCCGCGGCGCCCGTCGAACTCGCCCTGCTCGCCGCTCGGGTAGAGCGTGTTGCCGGGATCTCGGCCGCCGAACCGCGCGTTCTCGCGGGCACGAACAGCCACCTCCGCGATCGACCGCTCGTCGAACCGCTCGGTGTACGCGGTTCCGAGCCTCGAGTCCGCGATCGCACGGGCTGAGACCCACTGATTGTCGCTCTCGGTAAACGACGCGATCTCGCCTTTGAACGCCTTCATCTGGAGCGTGCGGCCTCGCGCGTAGAAGAGGTCGCCGGTCTCAATCGCCTCGAGTCCCCCGGCCAGCCGCGTCTGCATCTCGTCCATCATCGACCTCCCACCACGAGCCCGGAAACCTTGATCGCCGGTTGGCCTACCGCGGCCGGAATCGACCCGGAGAGCGAGCCGCACATCCCGGTCCCGGTGGCGTCGAGGTTGTCGCCCACCATCTCGATGTTCATCAGAATCTCGCTTCCCTTTCCTATCAGCGATGCACCCTTCACCGGACGGTCAACCCTGCCGCCGCTGATGAGGTAGCCCTCCTGCACGGCGAAGTTGAAGTCGGTCGTCGGAGGATTCACCGAGCCACCGCCAAGCTTCACGCAGTAGATCCCGCGGTCAATCGAGCCGATCATCGACTCGAGCGAATCGGTGCCCCGATCGATGAAGGTATTGGTCATCCGCGAGGTGGGCGCGTACTTGTACGACTCCCGCCTGCTCGAATGAGTGCCGGGCATGCCCATCTTGATGGAGCCGAGGCGATCGATCATGTAGGAAGTGAGCACGCCGTTCGTGATGAGCTGATTCCGCTGCGTGGGGTTCGCCTCGTCGTCGTAGTCGGCGGATCCCCAGCCGCCGGGGATTGTCCCGTCGTCTACCGCGCTCACCACCTCGTTCGCAATCTTCTCGCCGCATTTCCCGCAGAAGACGCTTGCGTCGTTGGCGATCGAGGTCGCCTCGAGCGGATGACCGCACGCCTCGTGGAAGATCACGCCGCCGAACTCGTTATCAATGACGACCGGCATCTTGCCCTGCGGCGCGTAATCGGCATCGAGGCGCACGAGCGCGATCCTCGCGGACTCCTGCGCGATCGCCTCCGGGGCGATCAGGTCGAAGAACTCCCATCCCATCGACCGTCCCGGTCCGTAAAACCCGGTCTCTTTCTTCCCGTCGCGCTCGGCGATGCTCTGAACGACGAAGCGCGTATGCACTCGCCGGTCGCGCGCGATCGTACCGTCGCTCGTTGCGATCGTCACCCGCTGGTCGTCGTCGGCGTACCGAACGACGACCTCCCTGATAAGCGGCGAATGGTCGCGCGACGCCTGGTTCGCGCGTTCGATGAGTCTGATCTTCTCCGCCAGCGAGACCGACCCCGGCTCGATCTTCGGCCGCACGATACCGCGTTCCTGTCGTACGGAAAGCGGTCCCAGGTTCCCGCTCTGACCGGTGCGAACCGCCTCTGCGGCGCGCTCAGCGAGCCTCGAAAGCGCGTCTCTCGTGGGATTCCCCGTATAGAGGTAGACGTAGTTCACCCCGCAGATCACGCGGATTCCTGCGCCTGCAGTCGTTCCAGTCGTTATGCCTGAGACTTTTCCATCGTCGAAGTGGATCGTCGTGTCGTCACGATCCTCTATGAACAGGTCGCAGTAGTCTCCGCCATGCGCCAGCGCCGCCGCGACAGTAGATCGCAGGAGGTCGTCATCAAGTTGGTGAGAACTCGGGGATGATGCCATGCGCGCAGTATGCCACAGGAGGCCCGTGCTGGAAAGAGCTTCCGGGCGCCTCGGCCCTGCGGGCCGACCGGGCTGCTCCGGGCTGCGCGCCGGCCGGCGCTCCGGTCCCGGCTTCGCCGGGACCCCGTTCGGGCCCTGCGCATCCCTGGCGCATGTCCGCTACGACTCCTTGTGCTCTCCCGACTGACAGCACGAATGCTCCTGCTCTTCGCCATGGCACTCGCGAATCTGCTCCTCCGAGCACTCCTCCGGTGTTCCCTTCAGGTTCTCCGGCTTCTGACAACAGCACGACTCTTCTGAATGTGGCATATCCGCCTCCTCACGAATGGTATTCATTCCATAAGCAATAGCTTATGGTTTCGATCAAAAAAAGAACCGGAAGCCGCGCGCGGCACCGGCCGAACTCAGCGTCCGGCGGGTGCCGTCGACGTTCTGGGCTTTCCGGCCTCCAATCTCTCCGCGACGCCGATCCCCGCGAGCGCCGCCTGCACGCGCTCGAGCTGCTCGGCATTCACGCGATAGTGCACCATCGTTCCCGCCCTGCTCGCCTCGACGAGACCGGCGCGCTTGAGCACGGCGAGGTGCTGCGACACGGCGGGCTGACTGATGTCGAGTCGTCTCGTGAGCGCGTTCACGCAATACGACCTCGTCCCGAGCAGGTGAACGATCTTCAGCCGTGAGGGCACCGCGAGTGCTTTGAGCACCTCGGAGAGCTCGTTCAATTCCATAAGCCTGCACTGATATTACGTGCGCGGCGCGGGGATGTCAAGTCGGCAAGGACGCCAAACCATGCGCGCCTGACCTTTTTGCCCTTGTGCCGGGCCGTCCAGCCTCCTACACTGAGACGCATGAACCAAACCGTAGCCCCCCGTATCGCGGCAATCATCAACGCGCTCACCTTCGTCGGCATGCTCGTCGTCAACATCCTCGCAACATCGCTTCCGCTGAACGACATGACCACCGGAGAGCTCTCGGACGCGCTGCCGAACCTCTTCGTCCCCATCGGCCTGACCTTCTCCATCTGGGGCGTCATCTGGCTGCTGCTGGCCGTCTACCTGGGGTTTCAGATCAGGACGGCCTTCGGCGGCGGTGGAGCGACGTCGTCGAGCGCGGATTCGTCTCAGACAGGCCCGTACCTGCCGCGCGTCGTGGGGGCCTGGTTTCCCGTGAACATGGTTCTCAACGCCGGATGGATCTTCGCCTGGCACTACCAGCTCGTCGGGCTCTCCGTCATTATTATGTTCGCGCTTCTTGCGACCCTCATCGCGATGTTCCTCCGGGTCGACCGTGCCGTCACCTCCGCTGGGGGCGGCCGCTTCGCCCGCGTGCCCATCTCGGTCTACTTCGGATGGATCACCATCGCGACGATCGCCAACATCACCGCCTTCCTCGTCTCGGTGGACTGGGGCGGGTTCGGGATACCTGAGACGGTGTGGACCGTCATCGTGATCGCGGCGGGCCTCGCCGTGACGCTTGCGATGCTGATCCGCCACCGCAACATCGCCTTCTCGGCCGTAGCGGTGTGGGCCTTCGCGGGCATCGCCGCGAAACGTGTTGCCGAAGGAACACCTGAAGGCCCCGCCGTCCTC
>SKZO01000035.1 GCA_007127335.1 Spirochaetales bacterium
GATTATGCGCAACGCGCTGAGCTTTCTCGTCTCGATCGCCGTCTCGATCGTGATCGGGCTCTCCTTCGGGGAGGTCCTGTGAAGCCCGCCTCACCGCAGCAAACCGGCGGACGGAAGCGACGCCCTGCCGCGCTCCTGGTCTTTTTGGGGCTCTACGCGACGGGCCTCGTCGCCGCGATCGTCCTGGACCTGCCGGGCGGCGTGGAGACCGGCCGCAGCTTCCTCGCCTTCGCGCGCGTCTGGGGCTCGTGCTCTCCTACATCGGCCTCGCCGGAGTCTGCCGGATTCCCATGAAGCTCTTCGAAATCTCGTTCATGGGCGTTCCCTTCACCGTGATCCGCTATGTCGTCTCAATCCCGCTCGTGATTCTCGTCTCCGAACTGCTCGGCGGGGCGCTCGCGCGCCGCGGCTTCGAGATGTCGAGCCCGGGCGACCCTGCGCGCGATCAGCGGACCGCTTGACTTTCGGCTGCCCGTGCGCGCACGCTACCGCTGCGGCAGTGAAAGGAGTCCGCTATGAGCCATAAGCCGCGGGTACTTGCGATCTGCATCCACAACAGTGCCCGCAGTCAGATGACCGAGGAGTACATCCGTCTCGCCGCCGGCGATCGGCTCGAGGTGACGAGCGCCGGCATCGAGCCGGGTTCGCTCAATCCAACCGTCGTCGAGCTTCTCAAGGAGGACGGGATCGATATCGCCGGCAAGCAGACCCGCAGCGTCTACGACCTCCACGAGGCGGGCGAGCGGTTCGACTACGTGATCGCCGTCTGCGACAAGGAGGCGGCCGAGCGGTGTCCGATCTTTCCGGCTGAGCAGCGTCGGCTCCACTGGCCTTTCCCCGACCCGTCCCAGGCGACCGGCTCGACGGAGGAGAAGCTCGCCTTCGTGCGTCCCATACGCGACGAGATCAGAGAGAAGGCGCAGGCTTTCGTGGAAGAGGTGGTCGGTCGAACCGGGCAGCCGTAGAAACCCGCCGGTCGTGAAGGCATGGACGGCTTCACGTGAATACCCGGGCCTGCTACAGTGAAACGGTACGGAGGTATCCATGAGAGAGCCGAAGAACGTCATATACATTCACTCGCACGACACGGGGCGCATTGTTGAGCCGTATGGGTATCCGGTACCGACGCCCAACCTGATGAGGCTTGCCGCCCAGTCCGTCCTGTTCGGCTCCATGTTCTGCGCCAATCCCACCTGCTCGCCGAGTCGGGCAGCGCTTCTCACCGGCCAGTACCCGCACAGCTGCGGTCAGCTCGGCCTCGCGCACCGTGGGTTCCTGATGAGCGACTACAGCCACCACATCGCGCCCTTTCTCGTGAGCCACGGGTACACCGCGGCGCTCTCCGGCGTCCAGCACGTGGCGGTCGGCGACGATGCCGCGGCCAGGATCGGGTACACCGAACACCTCGGCGGGGCGCAGCACGCCGACCAGCAGGCCGCCGCCTGGCTCGAGTCGAAGCCCTCGAGCCCCTTCTTCCTCTCCTGCGGGTTCTTCGAGACCCACCGCGACTTCCCGGAGCTCACGGCCGACGAGGCGCGGCTCGTCAACGACCCGGGCGCGCCGGTGGCGCCAGGCCATCCGGATCGGCGGCCGCTTCGTGAGGACTTCGCTCGGTACCGCAAGAGCGCCGCCGAGCTCGACCGGAAGATCGGAGTCGTCCTTGACGCGCTCGAACGGTCGGGCCTTGCCGACGAGACGATCGTGCTCTGCACTACAGATCACGGCATCGCCTTTCCTTCGATGAAGTGCACGCTCAAGGACGCCGGGACAGGGGTCATGTGCCTCCTGCGTGTCCCCGGACAGCCTCCGGTCCGCGTGGACGCGCTTGCGAGCCAGGTCGACCTCTTTCCCACCCTCTGCGACCTGCTCGAGCTCCCCCATCCCGACTGGCTCGAGGGCGTCTCGCTCCTGCCGCTGTTCGACGGCGGCGACCCGGAAGCACCGCCGGAAGCACCGCCGGTGCGGCAGGAGGTCTTCACCGAGGTCAATTTCCACGCGGCCGCCGAGCCAAAGCGTGCCGTACGCACCGAGCGGTACAAGCTGATTCGCCGGTACGACTCGCATGGACGCGTTGTGCTGCCCAACGTCGACGACGGGGTCTCCAAGGACTTCTTTCTCGCATGCGGATGGGCCGACGAGCCGCAGGCGTCGGAGCAGCTCTACGATCTGTGGCTCGACCCCTTTGAGCGGTGCAACCGGATTGGTGACGAGCGGCTGCGTACGATTCGTGACGACCTGCGGATGCGCCTCGATCGGTGGATGAAGAACACCGATGATCCGCTCCTGCGCGGTCCGCTCACCCCGCCGGCCGGCGCGAGGCTCAATCCTGTTGAGGGACGCTCTCCTCGCGAGCCGGCGGTTTGAGGTCCGTCAGGAACCGGTTCATCTCGCGGAGGCTGCGGATCGCAAGGAGCTCGCCTGCGAACTGCTCGGCCTGCTCGCAGCTGTAGCGGCCGAGGGTCTCCCGGACGAGACGGAAGTGGCGGGGCGCAACGCTCAGCTTGCGGATGCCGATGCCGAGGTAGAAGGGGATCATCATCGGATCGGCGGCGCTCTCGCCGCAGACGCTCAACGAATCGATCCGGTCTCCTATCCGGCGTGCGACGTCGGCGATCGTGCGCAGCACGACCGGGTGGTGGCTGCGGTAGAGCTCGCTCAGGCGCTCGTTCGTCCGGTCGACGGCGAGAAGGTACATGATCAGATCGTTCGTCCCGATCGAGAGGAAGTCGGTCGCGTCGGCAAGATCCTCGATTGCGACGACCGCCGCGGGGAGCTCGACCATCGCCCCTACCTGGGGGCCGGGGTGGTGGGCCTTGCCTTCCCGCTCGAGGTCCCGGATCGCCGCATCGATCTCCTCGCGGGCATCCTCGATCTCCTCAACGCTCGAAACCATGGGAAGCATGACGCGAAGATCCGCGTCGTGGCCGGCACGCAACATCGCGCGCAACTGCTCGCGGAACAGCGGCCGGTTCGCGAGCGAGAACCGGATGCCGCGCACCCCGAGGAAGGGGTTGCGCTCTTCCTCTCTGCCCGCGAGCAGCTTGTCACCGCCGATGTCTGCGGTGCGCAGGACGATTGGCTTGCCGGGCATGCTGCGTACGATCGTCCGGTAGACGCGGTACTGTTCTTCCTCGCTGATGTAGTCGTTCCTGACGATAAAAGGAAACTCGCTTCTATAGAGCCCTATGCCGTCGGCCTTGAGCGCGGCGCCGCGTCGAGCGTCGCTCAGGAGGTTGACGTTCGCATAGAGTTGCACGCCTGCCGCCCGCGCTGCGATGGGCTCAGGCGTGGTGCGTTCCGGCGCTTCGGAGAAGACGCGGTTCGCGGTCGAGACCGGCGGAGTGCCGATTCCGTGATCGAGGAGCTGCTCAGCGGTAGGCGAGATCAGGAGCCTGCCCGCCTCGGCGTCCAGCAGGAGCGGCGTACGCGAGGCGATCTCCAAGGCGCGCCGGTCGCTCGTCATGAGCGCAGGCAGACCCAGCGATTGCGCGAGAATCGCGATATGCGCCGTCACGGTGGAGCCGAGCATCACGACTCCCGAGGCGTGCTCCATCGCAAGACGAACGAGGTCGCTTGGGAGAACATCCTGCACGACGACAATGTGTCCGGAGACCGGCTCGCGCGAGGTGTCGTCTTCGGACAGGTTCGCGAGGAGCCTTTTTCCGATATCACGCACATCCTGGGCCTTCTCAGCGAGTCGGGCCTCTCGCAACCCGCGGAACGTGCGGACGAACGAAGCAACGGTCGACTGGACTGCGTCTTCCGGTGTCTGTCCCGCCTCCACGAGGCCGCGGATCGCGCCTGAGAACGCGTCGTCGGTCAGCATCATCAGATGGGTTGAGAAGATCAGCGATACGACATCGTAGAGCTCGCTCGCCGCATCGGACAGCAGCGCCTCGATCTCCGTTCTCGTGCGGGCGATCGCCGCGTCCAGACGAGCGAGCGCCTGCTCGCGGTCTTCCTCGATCTTCTCCGATGTCGTGGCGCGTTCGATCGTCGAACGCAGCCGCAGCGCCGGTCCCACCGCGGTACCGCCACCGGCCGGGTGACCGAGAATCGCGTCGGACGGCAGCGCCAGCGACTCCTCGCTCTCCTCGACGAGTTGATCGCCAATGGGCATCGTCGTCGCCTTGAGCACCGCCGCGAGCTGTGCCGCTGCATCGTGGAAGACCGCGGGCGCTGCCTCGCCGAACGGCCGCTGCGAAAGACCCACGATCGCCCCGACCCAGCTCGTCTCATCGTGAACCGGGGTCGCGATGCGCTCGTCCTTTGGCCCGGCATGCATGAAGTCGCGCAGCGTTGCGGGGCTCAGCTCGTCTCCGTCGATTCCGCGTCGGCCCAGATCAACCGGAGCAATGCCGGAGGTCCAGACCTCCTGGCTCCGGGCGTCGGCCCATGCGCGCAGCGCGAGACGAGAGGTGAGCGCATCGACCAGGTAGATGCCGACGAGCTCGGCTGCAGTGCTTTCGAGGACCGTCGCAGCGATCGTCGCGAGGTAGCTGTTGAGCGCTGCGTTGGTCGCGAGCGAAGCCTCGGTCGGTATTGGGAGTTCCACCGGCAATCCGTGGAGCGGAACCTCCGGCGCGCGGCCGTCGTTGTTGCCTGTCACCCCAAGAACGTATGTGCCGGCCCAGTCGCGGTCAAGGTCCAGTTTGCTTCCCGGCGTCGGCAGGCGCGTCGAGCCATCTCTGGTAGCGCGAGAGCTCATCGAGGAAGTTCGGCGTATAGGTCTCCGGAGGGTGTCCGGCGATCTCGGCGAGCGACCAGAATCGCCCCTCGGTGATCTCCGACCGGTCGATCCGCACGGCGCCGTCCCAGACC
>SKZO01000349.1 GCA_007127335.1 Spirochaetales bacterium
AGTCTCCGGGCCGCCGCGAGATCTCTTCTGCGTCCTTGAGCGAAAGCCCGCAGTGCCTGAGAAACTCCGTGGAATCAAAGGTCTCGTCGTCGATTTCGTGCGCGAACAGGCGTACGAGCGCGGCGCACACGCGCCGGTATGAGAGCCATTCATCCGACTCGTAGATGAGGGGCCGCTGCGTGAAGAGGGCATTCGCAATGAGTCTCGTGTCGTGTACGGTCACGGTATCCTCGCCATCGTCTGGCGTCAGCGGCCCTGCCGACAAGGACCCTGCCGTTTGGGTGCGCGGGGCAACGGTCCGCAGACGTTCGAGCTCGCGCTTCTTCCCCTCGAGCTGGGTCTGCATCTCGCGCAGAAGATCCCGATCCCACGCCCTGCGGTAGACATGGGTCAGGATGCGGCTGTTCAGACTCGAGATCTCCGACATCACCCGGCGGATCTCGCGCATGCGGTCCTGCTTCGCCACGACTTCTAGTAGCGAATTCGTCGTCCGGCGTCCACCCCCTTGCGGACGAGCGGATGAGGGCAAAATCGGTGCATTCCCAGCCGGGAATTCCGATGGTATAAATACGAGAGAGGAATGGACGAACACCACGGGCACATCCTCGTAGCAGAGGATGAGCTGATTGTTGCCCACAGTATCCGGATGCGACTCGAACACCACGGCTATGTAGTCGACGGCATAGCGAAGAGCGGTGAAGAGGCGATCAGCATCCTCGGGTCGACCCGGCCGGACCTCATCCTGATGGACATTCGGCTCGCCGGTGAGATCGACGGGATCGAGCTCGCCGAACGCATTCGGCATGAGTATCAGATCCCGGTCATATTTCTCACCGCGTACTCTGACGACGCAACGCTCGAGCGGGCGAAGATCACCGAGCCGTTCGGGTACATCATCAAGCCGTTCGAGACACGGGAGCTCATCAACAGCATTGAGATTGCGCTCTACCGGCGCAAGTTGAACGCGGCACTCCAGACGAGCGAGGCCCGGTTCCGCGGGCTGTTCGAGAACGCCGTGATCGGGCTGATCCTGCTCGACCACGACGGCCGGATCATCGAAGCGAACCGGACCATGCTCGACCTCGTCGGCCTGCCGAACACATCGCCCAGGGCGGCCGGAGATGCGCTCGGCCCGGTGATCAATGCGGCACGAACGCGTCGCGGACGAGTCGAACAGTCGATTACGCGTCCCGGGGGCGAGCGGCGGCTGCTTCAGATCAGCTCCGCCAAGATTCCCCAGGCGCCCAACTCGCCACCGTACACGGCGCTCTTCGTCGAGGACGTCACGGAGCTCCGCCGCTACGAGCAGGACCTCCAGGACCGCCAACGGGCTCTTCGCGCGCTGTTCTTCAACGAAGAGACGATCCGCGAGCGCGAACGAACGAGACTCTCGCGCGACATTCACGACGTGCTCGGCCAGATGCTGACCGCGCACAAGATGGATCTGCACTGGATCAAGTCAGGTCATCAGGAGGAGAACAACGCGCCGCGTGTCGACGAGATGCTCGAGCACATAGACGGGATGATCGGCTTCGTCAAACGGGTGTGCTCGGAGCTGCGCGACAGCGTGCTCGACGACTTCGGGTTCGAAGTCGCCCTGAACGAGCATGTGAAACAGTTCACCGAACGCGTCGGCGTCAGAGTCGACCTCGACACCTCCTGCGCGAGCGAGACGCTTGGACGGGATCTCGCCGTCTCGCTTCTGCGGATCATCCAGGAGGCACTCACGAACGTAGCGCGGTATGCGAACGCCTCCACGGTCAGGATCCGCTGCGTGACGCGCCGGGACCGGATGATCTGGACGATCGAGGACGACGGGATGGGCTTTGACATGACGCAGATCAACCTGGGAAGCTCGCTCGGTCTGATCGGGATGAACGAGCGGGCGGCCTCCTGGGGGGGCTTGGTGGACATCGCTAGTGAGCCCGGGCGAGGGACGACCGTCCGGGTCGAGGTGCCCACAGGAGCCGGAACATGATACGTGTGCTGGTGGCCGACGACCACGCGGTCGTCCGTGCAGGTCTGACGAGGATAGTGAAGGACCAGCCGACGATGAGGATCGCGGGAGAGGCATCCACGGTCGACGAGGTGCTCTCGCTCGTTCGGCAGACCGCCTGCGACGTGCTCGTTCTCGACGTCAACATGCACGGCACCACGAGCCTCGAGGCCCTCAAGTCGATCCGTGCGTCCCATCCTGGTATCGCCATCCTGGTCCTGTCCATGTACCCGGAAGAGCAGTACGCGATCCGGTTCATCAAGGCAGGGGCTTCCGGGTATCTCACCAAGGATGCCGCGCCGGACCAGCTCGTGGAGGCGATCACGCGCCTCGCGGCCGGAGGCAGGTACGTCACGCCGCACCTCGCGGAGATGGCGCTTTTTGCGGCCCAGGAGCCCGAGCGGCCGGCACACGAAGCGCTCTCCGACCGCGAGTATGAGGTGATGCTCGGCATCGCCAGGGGCAAACGGATCCGGGAGCTCGCCGACGAGCTCAACCTCAGCGAAAAGACGGTGAGCACCTATCGCACCCGTGTCCTGCGCAAGCTCGGGTGCTCGAACAATGCCGATATCGTCGAGTATACGCTCAGCCGGAATCTCCTCACCTGATCTGTAGGCATTTCCCCTACAAGAATTGTCGTACTCCGCTGATCGATAGGCAGGGCTTCACGCGGTAGCATCCAGACCAGGATGCAGAATCGTCCGACGGATGGAGATGGTGTGAGGCAGACAACCGGACTGCAGCGTATATCGGTGGCAATCGTCGACGATTCTATACCGCTGCAGAAGCGACTCGCAGAGCTCATACCCCAGGACGGCTCGGCCGAGGTCATCGCCTTCGCCGCAACGGTATTCGACGCGGTGCAGCTTGTCTGGGACCGATCGCCTGACGTCGTCGTGCTCGACTTCCAGCTCAAGGAAGGAACGGCGCTGGACGTTCTGGACGGGATACAGGACAAGGTTCCCTACCCGACGGTGATCGTCCTGACCAACTATCCCGAGCCGATCTACCGCGCGAAGTGTCTGGAGGCCGGAGCGTACCGGTTTCTCGACAAGTCAACGGAGTTCAGTCGGCTGACCGAAACGATACGCGAAATATCAATGCAGATACATCAGGGAGGACCAGATGCCACAGGATCAGAACGAACAGGATGACGACCTGTTTCTCGTTGACGACGAGAGCGGAAGCGAGTCGGAGGACAAACACCTGCTGTTTCGTCTGGCCGACGAAGAGTACGGAGTGCCGATCGACCGGGTGCAATCGATCGAGGAGCTGCAGCGGATCGTAGCGGTGCCGGACATGCCCCACTACGTACGCGGCGTCATCAACCTGCGGGGAACGGTGATCCCCGTCGTCGACCTCAGGCTGCGGTTCGGCATGCCGGCTCGCGACTACGACGACCGGACCTGTATCATCATCATCGAGGCGGATTCCCGCGTCGTCGGCTTCATCGTCGATACGGTAAGCGAGGTGCACCAGATCCCGGCAAAGAACATCCAGCCGGCACCGGAGTTCAGGTCGGGGTCAGGTTCCGAGCAGTTCGTCACGGGGCTCGGAACGGTCGAAGGCGAGGTGAAGATCCTCCTCGAGATCGATCGGCTGATGCGGCCGGAGGAGGTCCCCGAACAGGCGCTCACGCTCGGCAAGGCGCAGATGCAGTCGACGGTCGCCGCGGGCGAGAACGGGTAAAGGCGGGGAGCCACAGAGGCCGTATGGAACGACGCACGAACGCAGCCGCCGTCATCTCACTCGGGCTCGCACTCGCGGGGGCGCTCGCGGCGTTTCACTCTCCTGCCTGGGCGGTCGTGCTCGTCTCGACCGCCGGCGCCGCGGGTGCGGTGACCTATCTGTTCGCATGCATGGACATGCGGTCGAGTGAGCACCGCGCCGGCGAACGGCTCACGGAGCTCGAAGCCCGCCACGCCGAGCGGGAGGAGGCGGCTCGCCGCAGTCTCGACGACCTCCGGGAGGAGGGTCGAGCTCTGAGAGAGCAGATGCGCGGCTACGGAGAGACGACGAGAGCGCTCGCCGAAGCGGTTGCGCTGATCCGCGAGACGGCCCCGATCATTGAAGGCCTGTCACGCACGGCGATCGAGAAGAGCGAGCGGGGGTCCACGTCGCTGACCGACGATGTCTATGAGATCGGCAGGCAGAGCACGACGCTCAGCACGTCGATCACCGGGTTCCTCACGGAGCTGTGCACCGGCGACGAGTCGCTCGAGGAGCGCATCGCCGACATGGAACTCGACCTCGAACGGCTGAGCGAGAATGCGGCCATCTGCGATCGTACGAACGCTTCGCTCGACCGATCGATCGATCGCATATCGCAGTCGGTCGGAGAGACATCGGAGCTCCTTGGGCAGGTGTCCGACATCGCCGAGCGGACCAGCATTCTCGCAATAAACGCGGCGATCTACGCCGCGAAAGCAGGCGAGTTCGGGAAGGGCTTCAGCGTGATCGCCGGTGAGATTCAGAAGCTCGCCGGCACGGCCAAGGAGGTCGCCGAGGCGATCGGCACGAACACCGTGTCGATCGAACGTCAGGTCGCCGATTTCAGCGCACAGCACCACGCGCTGATGGCCGACTCACAGAAGAACCTCTCCAGGACGATCGGGTCGATTCACCACACGATCACCGGCCTGAGACCCAGACTGGACCGTATACGGTCCTCGATCAGTGAGGCAGCCCGCGTGAGTGACTCGGTCACGTCGCATCTGAGCGAGATCAACATGGCCATGCAACAGCAGGATGCAATCCAGCAGATCGTGTCCCACATCTCGGTGATTTTCGACGACGCCACCGCGAGGGTTCCGGAGTCGGCACTCGCACCGCTGCGCGAAGGGCAGGAACGGGCGCGCGAGCTCGCACGACAGATCGCGGTGAAGCATTTCACGATGGAAGACGAGTACCTGGCGATAGGCGCACAGGGATACGGAGCCGGTGTCGCGGGCCGCGTGGTCCTGGATAACGGAGTGGAGCTCGGCGGCAACGTCACGCTCTTCTGAGAGGGGGAAGGCATCATGAGTGGAAAGGTTCTGTGTATAGACGACTCACCGACGATCCGGAAACTCGTACACAAGGCGCTCGATCCGCAGGGATACGAGGTTCAGGAAGCGGAGAACGGCAAGGAGGCGCTCGGACTCGCCGACACGAGCGTGGATCTGTTTCTCGTTGACGTACACATGCCCGAAATGGACGGGTTCGAGTTTGTCGAGTCGATCAAGCAGCGACCGGAGCTTGCCGGCAAGCCGGTCGTCTTCCTCACGACGGAGAGCAGCGAAGAAAAGAAGCAGCGCGGCAAACAGCTCGGAGTCAACGGCTGGATCGTGAAGCCGTTCGAGCCGGAAGCGCTGACGAAGGTCATCGCGATGCTGACTCCTGCGACCTGACGGGAGAACGAATGAGCGAACGACTGACCGACCTGCTCACACACTACCAGGATGGCGACCTCGTCGCCGCGGCCGACGTCGTTGAAGAGGCGACTGCGGTCGCCGAATCGCCCGACTCGAACGCGACGGCACGCGATGCGGCGAACGAGATCGCCGAGAGGTTTCGTGCGATCGCACGCATGCAGGCTGCATGTCCCGCGCCTGAGGAGATCGAGCAGTGGGTCAGAGCGCTGGCAGCAGAGACCGACGACGGTGGACCCGTCGAACCCGACAACGGGACCCTCTCGTTCCTCGGGCGTGCGGTGGGCCACCTGTCGGCCATCGTCGACATGCTGAAGCGCTACCGCGACGGCGATCTCGCGCTGGCCACGGAGATCCTCGCTGAGACCCAGCTCCTCGCGACCGACCCCAACACGCCGCAGGACGCGCTCCCGATCATACGCGGCATTCGTGACACCTTCTTCGATCACGTGCGTGCCGCGGCAGGAGAGCCAACAGCGGTCGGGCGCCCGGACTCCGAGCCGTCGAGCGACGAGCCTCCGGCGGGGGACCACGAGGTCGTGATCGACGATCTCGACGTGGTCACGTCGTTCATCCAGGAGTCGGCAGACCACCTCGACGACATCGAACACCGCGTTCTCAAGCTCGAGAACGAGCAGACCGACGACCTGGTGAACAGCATCTTCCGCTCAATGCACACGATCAAGGGCGTCGCCTCGTTCGTGGGCTTCTCGTACGTGAGCGAAACCAGCCATGAGCTCGAAGCATTGCTCGACGAGGTCCGCAACGGTCATCAGCAGATCACCGACGAGGTGATCACGGTGCTGCTCGACGGCACCGACGTACTGAGCCGGATCGTCGCAAGCATCGAACGCCAGGTAGCCGGCGGTGGTTCCGGCGCCCCGCCGGTCGTGACCGAAGAGTCGTTCGATCACCTGCAGATCGTACAACGGGTCCAGGCACTGCGCCTCAGTGACCCTGAGGAGAGTTCGTCCGCTGCAGAGGCCGCACCGCCCAAGGCCGACCCTGTCGGCGCCGGGCCTGCGAGCGGGCCGGCACTCGACCTCCCCGCGCCGGAGGAGGAAGCGGCTGCCGCGATCGCCTCATCCGATCCGGTGACGCCGGAGATGATCGACGCGTTCATAGAGGAATCGACCGACCTGCTCGACGGCGTCGAGCAGGAGCTGCTGCGTGCGGAGTCCGAACCCATCGATCCGGAGACGGTTGGCAGGATCTTCCGCGCGGTGCACACCGTGAAGGGAAACGCGGGGTTCTTCTGGTTCACCCGAGTCGAACAGCAGTGCATGGCGCTCGAGGAGGAGCTTGACGGATACCGCACGCGTGGTGCGTCGATCGACCACGACGCAGCCGGACGGTTTCTCGACATGGTCGACATGGTTCGGGGCAGCATCCGGGCCGTCGCGGGCGCCGCCGGTGCCGTGGTCACGGAATCTCCGGAGGTTGTCGACCGAACCGGTGGATCCGGCGACGGCGACCGGCTGCCGGAGGGCGACGCGCTCGGAAAGATCCTGGTCCAGATGGGCGAGATCAGCGAAGAGTCGCTCGAGCGGGCGCTCTCCCGGCAACAGCGTCGGCTGGGGGAGATCCTCGTCAGCGAAGAGGACGTCAAGCCGGACTCCGTGGAAAAGGCGCTTGCCGAACAGGCGAAACGCAGAACCACCACCGGCACTGCGAGCGAGTACGCGGTCTCGCGCAAGGACATTCGCGTCGACACGGTGAAGCTCGACAAGCTGTTTGACCTCGTAGGTGAGCTCATCACCGCCGAGTCCATGCTGCTCGGAGGAATCGAGTCGGCGGAGAACGGAGGCGCCACGCTCACCAAGGCAGCCTCCTATCTGCAGAAGATCACGCGGGAGATGCAAGAGATCACTCTCAGCGTGCGGATGATCCCGCTCGAGGCGACCTTTGGCAAGATGCGCCGGCTCGTCCGCGACCTCGCACGCCGGTTCGAAAAGGACGTCAATATCGAGATCTCCGGCGAGCAGACGGAGATGGACAAGAACGTGATCGAGGAGGTCTCCGACCCGCTCGTTCACATCATACGCAACGCGATCGATCACGGGATCGAACCGGCGGCCGACCGCGAAGCGGCCGGCAAGCCACGAGCCGGCACGATCAGACTCTCTGCCAAGCACGAAGGGAATGAGATCTGGATCACGATCGCCGACGATGGACGCGGTCTCGACCGGGATCGTATTCTCGCGAAGGCCGTAGAGCGGGGACTCGCCGGCGATCAGGACGGCGAGCTCACCGACGACCAGATCTATCGCTTCATCTTCGAGCCGGCTTTCTCGACCGCCGGGTCCGTCTCCGAGATCTCGGGCCGGGGCGTCGGCATGGACGTCGTACGGCAGAACACCGAAAAGCTGCGCGGGAAGATCGACCTGTCAAGCGAGCCGGGACAGGGGACGACGTTCATCCTTCGCATTCCGCTCACGCTCGCGATACTCGACGGGGTGACCTTCGAGATCGGCGACACGCAGTTCTCGGTACCAACAACCGACCTCGTTACCTTTCAAAGCTACAGCAAGGACTCTATCACCGGCACCGGATCAGGCCACCACGGCTTCCGGCTGCGCGACGAAGTGATCCCGATCATCCAGTACGAACACCGGGACGAGATCCCGGATCATGGCGTGATCATCGTGCTCCAATCCGCGAACCGGACCGCCGCGCTCGTAGTCGACAGGATCGTCGGCTACCGGCAATTCGTCGTACGTGCGATGCCGGCGTACATCGGCAAGATGCGCGCCGTGAGCGGATGCAGCATCCAGGGTGACGGCAGCATCTCCTTCATCCTGGACGTCGCGCAGCTGATCGCTGAGGAAATCGAGTATGTCGGAGCTCGTTGACCTTGATGAGCCCGAGTTCACGCGCATCGCGCTGCTCGTGCACAGCCGCTACGGTATAGATCTCTCGAAGAAACGAACGCTCATCCGCGGGAGGCTGAACGGCACGCTGCGTTCGCTTGGGTACCGCTCGTTCAGTGAGTACATGGAAGCGGTGGAAGCCGACGAGACGGGGAGTCGCCTGACTGAGATGGTCGACCGCCTCTCGACGAACCACACGTACTTCTTCCGGGAGGCCGACCACCTCGAGTATCTGGTCGCACACGCGCTTCCCGCGATCTGGGGCGAGCAGACGGATCACGGGCTCTCGGATACCCGCATCTGGTGCGCGGGCTGCGCAACCGGCGAAGAGCCCTACTCCATACTCATCGCGCTCGCGGACCGTTTCGGGCTCACTCGCCTGCCACGACACCCCATCGTACTGGCAACGGACATCTCCACGGCGGCGCTGCGAACCGCGAACGCGGCGATCTACCCTCCATCGAGAGTACGCGAGGCCGGCGACGTGGTCGGCCGCGGTTACGCAACGAGCGAGCCCGACGGGATGCTTCGCATGAACCGCGAGCTCACCTCACGCGTGCTGTTCAAGCGGCTGAATCTCATGCGCCACGACTTCCCGTTTCGCAGACAGTTCGATGTGATCTTCTGCCGCAACGTCATGATCTACTTCGACCAGCCGACGCGGGTCGCCCTTGTCGCCGCCTTTCGCCGTCACCTGAGACCCGGAGGTTTTCTCTTCCTCGGACACTCGGAGTCCATGGGTCGGAACGTGCAGGGATACCAGTACATGCAGCCGGCCGTCTACAGGAGCCTCGGGTGATCAGGCCTGTTCGCGTCCTGGTGGTCGACGACTCGGCACTCGCGAGGCGCATCATCACACAGGCAATAGGCCGCGACCCGCGCATTGAAGTCGTTGGTAGCGCGCCTGACGTCTACGTGGCACGGGACAAGATCATTGAGCTCGACCCCGACGTGCTGACGCTCGACGTCGAAATGCCCCGGATGGACGGCGTCGCGTTCCTCAAACGGCTGATGCCTCAACACCCTGTGCCGGTTGTCGTCGTCTCCGCACTCACCCGCGCAGGAGCCGCGATCACCCTGGATGCGCTGGCAAGCGGCGCGGTCGACTTCGTCCCCAAGCCTTCCTCGAGCTTCGGTCAGCGCCTGGACTCCATGGCCGACGAGCTGGTGGAGAAGATCATCGTGGCGGCACGCACCGACGTCACACACTGGCGCAACGAGAGGTTCGAACTCAAGAGCGTGTCGAAGACGCAGAGCGCCCTGCAGGAGAGCTCGTCGAAGCTGATCGCGATCGGCGCGTCTACGGGAGGCACCGTCGCGCTGACGGCGATCGTCCGGGCTCTGCCACCAACGATTCCCGGCGTGGTGGTCGTCCAGCACATGCCGCCGGTGTTCACCGCGATGTTCGCGGACAAGCTCAACGCGATGTCGTCGGTGGAGGTCAAGGAGGCGTCTGATGGCGAGCGCGTGCTCACCGGTCGGATCCTGATCGCCCCCGGGGGCATGCACACGACCGTCGAGCGGCGCGGAGGCAGGTATGTCGTCCGTTGCGCCGAGGGAGCACCGGTCAACGGTCACAGCCCTTCAGTGGACGTCCTGATGAGCTCGGTCGCGCACAGCGTCGGGGCCAACGCGATCGGAGCGGTACTCACGGGCATGGGCAGTGACGGAGCGCGGGGGCTGCTCGCGATGCGGACCGCGGGCGCACGAACCTTCGCGCAGGACGAGGCAACATCGGTGGTATTCGGCATGCCGAACCAGGCCCACAGGATCGGCGGCGCCGAGCGACTCGTCCCCCTCCCCCGAGTCGCCGACGAGCTCGTACGACTCAGCCGGGAGATAGCCGCATGAGGGAGGGCCAATGAGAATCGACGTAGGGATAGGCGAGTTCAAGCACTCACACGACGCGACCGCCGTTCTCAAAACGTACGGCCTGGGATCCTGCGTCGCACTGCTCGTCACGGGCCGTACCCCTGCCGTTGCCGGCATGGTTCACATAGCTCTCCCGGAATCACAGGTCAACCCGGCGAAGGCTGCAGCCCTGCCCGGGTACTTCGCCGACACGGGCGTGCCGCTCCTCATGGAATGGGTTGACGCCGTCTCCGGCGGACGACGCAGAACCTTCTCGTACCATCTCTACGGAGGGGCGAGCATTCTCGACGAGCACAACCGCTTCGACATCGGACGGCGGAACGCGCTTGCAGTGAAACGCCTGCTGTGGCGGTACGGATGTGGCATCACGAAGGAGGACCTGGGGGGACAGGTGTCGCGCACTGTCTCCATCGCGGTGGCCACCGGTGAGGTCCTCGTACACTATGGCCAGAAACAGACAAGCAAGAGGTAGCAGACCCATGCGATCACTCGCAGAAGCCAGAAGGATTCTCATCGTCGACGATTCGTCCACCTCTCGGATGATCACACGGCGATGCTTTGAGATCGCGGCCTCGGACTCGCTCACGTTTCACGAGGCATGCGACGGAGCCCAGGCGCTGTCCATGCTCCATGAACATGAGGTTGATCTCATCGTTACCGATATCAACATGCCCAAGATGGACGGTATGACCTTCGTCTGGAAGGTCAAGATGAATCCGCGTCTGGAGTCGACGCCGATTCTCGTCCTTTCGTCCATGAAGAATGAGCGGATGCAGAGCGGGCTCGTCGGGCTCGGAGTCGCCGGGTTCATCCAGAAGCCCATCTCACCGGCCAAGCTCGCATCGCTCGTAGGAGACCCGTCATGAGTCAGACCAACCCGATTGACGAAGCGCTCGAGCAGGCGGTCGCGGAGACCTTCTCCGAGATGGCGTTCCTCGACGCGATCCCGGCGAAGAAGCCGGCGAGCAACCCGCCGGGACAGCTGTTCTCGATCGAGGTGCACGGCGAACAGACCAATCGGCTCGTCCTGGATCTGCCGCTCCCGGTCAAGCAGACGATCGTCGAGAACATCCACGGCTCCTCGTGGGAGGAACTCTCGTCGAGCGACATAGACGATTGTCTGCTCGAGTTCCTGAACGTACTCGCCGGGGCGTTCGGCCGTCTCTACTGGGGCGACGAGTCTCGGTACAAACTCTCGTTCCCGCAGGTGAGCGTAGGCCCGCCGCGCGAGTCCGACTCGTCGCCCCCCGACTCGTTCTGGTTCGACGCATACGACCGGCTCTTTGCGATCCACATCACCCGCGAAGTATAGGGTTCACGACCACATCCGGTCGTGCGAGTACTCATCGTTCCAGTGGTCGGTTGGTGCCCAGAGCTCCGGATGGTCCGGATGCAGATGCTCGCCAATCACCTCGTCGTTGAGCGCCTCGATCCCCAGGCCCGGCCCCTCGGGTACGGTGATGTAGCCGTTCTCGACGATCGGATCAGGCAGGCCCTTCACGATCCGGCTCCACCACTCGCTCTCCACGCTGTGATACTCGAGCGCCGTGAAGTTCTCCGTCGCCGCGCAGGCATGCACTGCCGCGAGGCACGCGATTGGGCTTTCGGCCATATGAACGGCCATCGCCACACCGTGCTCCTGAGCCATGTCCCCTATCTTCTTCAGCTCGAGGATACCGCCGCAACTGAGAATGTCCGGATGGATGACGGAAACCGCGCCCCGCTCGAGGAGCGGCTGGAAGCTCTCCTTGAGATAGATGTCTTCGCCCGTGCAGATGGGTGCGACCGTCGCGCGTGAGAGGCGTTCGTACTGACCGGTGAGCTGCCAGGGCAGCATGTCTTCGAGCCAGGCGGGATTGTACCGCTCGAGCCGACGCGCGATCCTGATGCAGTCCTCCAGTGGTATGTGCCCGAAGTGGTCCATCGCGAGCGGAACCTCGTAGCCGACCTGCGCGCGCACCTGATCCACGTACTCCTCGAGGAGATCGAGTCCCTTCTCCGTGAGGTGGATGCCGGTGAACGGATGCGCGATATTCTGCAGATCGTAGCGTCTGTTGCGGTCGTGCCGGAGGCTCAGCTCGTCGTCCGAGGCATCGGCGGTGTTCGGCCGACGCTGTTTCCATGCGCGGCGCATCGCGTCGAGCAACCCGACCGGGGCGCTCAGCGTGCCGGGCTTGTCGAGCAGGTATCCTATCCCAAGGTCCATCTTGAGGAAGGTGTACCCGAGCGCCATGCGCTCTCGAAGCGCTCGACCCATGTCGCTCCCGTCGTGCTTGCCATGAACGTCGGTGTCGCAGTACATCCGGATCGTATCGCGGAACTTCCCGCCGAGCATCTGGTAGACGGGGACGCCGTGCGCCTTGCCGGCGAGGTCCCACAGCGCGAGCTCGATCCCGCAGACACCGCCGCCCTGTCTCGCGTGGTTCCCGAACTGCTTGATCCTGCGGAAGATCTTGTCCACGTTGCACGGATTCTCACCAAGAATCCGATCCTTGAGAATCAGGGCATAGGTCCGACTCGCGCCGTCGCGTATCTCTCCGTAGCCTTCGATCCCCTGGTTGGTCGATATCTTCATCAGCGTGCAGTGCATGGGCGCGCCCGCGATGTCGGCGAACCGCATGTCCGTGATGCGAAGATCCGACGGACTGCCGTACGTGTTGATGCTTGAGAGCGCCCGCTCAGCGGCGCTGATAGGTGAGTTCTCGCGTGTCATTTTGTGCGTCTCTCCTCGGTGTCTACAGCAGGGTTTCCTCGTCGGCCTGCATCCTGTCGGTGTCGCTCTCTTCATCCCACTCGAGATGGGCGTACTCCGGCGGGGTATTGGTCTTGCGCCACTCGGCGAAATCCGCCTCGATCGCCTCGGTCCACTTCGTGTCCATCTGCGCCGAGGTATAGACCCCCTCCCGCAGGCGCTGAAGCCCGAAGATCTCGCGCAGCCTCGTGCGCTCGGAGTGCACGACGATCTCTTCCGCGTGCTGCGGCGGGATGAAGAGGACGCCGCTCGGCGTGCCGAGCACGACGTCGCCGGGCATGCAGACCGTGTTCCCGATCCGGCACGGGATGTTCATCCCGGTCATCGTGACCTCCCGGATTCCCGTGGGATCACAGTCGAGGTAGAAGGTCTGCAGGTTGTCTATTCCCATGATCTGCTGCAGGTCGCGGATACCTCCGTAGATCACCTGCCCGCGTCCGGTTCTCGTGGCGATCGCGGTGGAGAGGTTCCCGCCCGAGAAGGTGCCCTGGAAGATCTTCCCGAACAGATCGACGACGAGCACGTCGTCCCTGACGAGCGTCTCGATCACCCAGCTGTTCATCATGCCAATGCGGCCTTCCTTCTCCTGGCCCTGGGTCATGAGCGTCGTGTGAAGATCCGGGCGCTCGGGCACGAACACGGCGGTCACCGCGCGTCCTACCAGAATCTTCTCCCCGTGGGTCGTCCGCCACCCACCCTGGAACTGGAACCGGTACCCCTTGCCCCAGATCACGGCCCACGCCTCTTCGGTCGTACACTGTTCCATCCTGCGCAGCACGTCGTCGGCCACCCGCGGCCGTCCGTCGTCAAATCGCTCGCCGGTCCACTCCGGTGTGAGCTGAATGATGTCGTCCCTGCTGTTGAACTGCATGACTACTCCTGGTCTGTTTCGTTGTGAGTGAGGGTATCACAGAGACGCGCTGAGGGCTATCGCCACGGCCAGGGCGAGCCGAAGCCGACCGGAGTTGTTCTCCGGCCGGCGGTGAACACAGCGACGCCGCGAAGACGTCGCCTCCGCGCGGCCGCAAGTGGCACGCGCTCAGTTGTTCGCGAGGAACTCCCGCACCTGGCGTGTCAGCTCAGCCTCAATCTCGGCGACGCCGGCCGCCTGCAGCGCATCGAGGTACTCCTGCCGCAGCGACGCAGGGTCCTCCAGACCTCTCAGGAGAAGGTCGTTGTAGAGGTCCTTGACGTTGGAGATCGACGCGAGCTGCGTGCGGATCGGGCCCTGATCGGCGGTAAAGCCTATCACGGGCGACAGTTTTGCAGTCTCGTTGAACCGTCGGTAGTTTTCCCACTTGTCCGGGTCCTCGGTCGGGTAGAGATACGTGAGGAACTGGTTCTGAAGTGCCCACTGCATGTTCGGCGCATAGCCACTGTTCGAGATCGCCTCTATGACGCCCTGCTCCTCGTTCACGAAACGGAAGTGCGTGCCTTCGACACCGTAGTTCAGGAGGTTGTTGAACCTCTGATCGGTGTTCATGAGCTCGAGCATCTTGATCGACTCGACCGGCTTGCGGCTCGTCTGGCTGATAGCCATCATCGAACCAAGCAGAATGTCGGTTGTCACGACCGGCTGCGACAGCGGCCCGGTACCCAGAAACTCCTGGTCGTATGCGGCGGACATTTCCCCGGCCTTGCCCGGGTGACCAACGTGGCTGTACGCGAACCAGTTGCCCGCCCGCCAGTATCTCTCGTGCTGGCTCTCTCCGCCCACATCTTCAATCTCTGGCTGGAAGAAGCCGCGCTGATACCAGTCGTGCATCCGCTGTGCGCGCTCCCAGGTCTCTTCACGATGCCACTTGTACTGGACGCGACCGGTATCCTCGAAGTAGGTGAAATCGGAACCGACCCCAATTCGATTCCAGACATTGTGCAGTGTCGCATTCGGGAGCTCGCTTACACCGTCGAGCAGATACGGAACTACGTCAGGCTCATTGTCCTTGATCAGCTGCAGGTACGGTTCGAGATCGGCAGGAGTGACGATGCTCTGCCACGGAATCCCGTACTTGTCGACGAGCTGCCTGTTGAAGAACCACTGCGCCGAGTCGGCTCCCTCCTTGACCGTTGGAACCGCGTAGATCTGACCATCCCGCACGGGCCCCTCGAGGAAGAATCCGACCGCGTCGCGCAGCGCCGGCGCATGGTCGTCGATCAGGTCATCGAGCGGCCGCCAGGCGTTCCGCAGCACTTCCTGGTGATAGTTGTTCCACTCCGCGGTGAAGACGATGTCCATCTCCTCGCGTGACTGGATCGCCAGCTGCTTGCGATCCCACCACTCGCCCCAACCGAAGAACTGGACGTCCGGGTACGCACCGATCAGTGGGCCGGCATAGTCGCGGGCGGCCGCATTGACCGTGGCCTGGTCATCCTGAGCTCCGCCGGGCAGCCAGATCATGACCGGTACCGGCTCGCCCGGCGCCGTTGTCTGGGCCTGCCCGCCTGCAAAGGCGAGGCCGACAGGTACCAGCACGAGCGCCAGTACCATGAGGATTCGTGATCTCATGTGAGACCTCCTTTCCCGTTTTTTGCGCCCGCCATGCAGGCGCAGGAATCCCCGTATTCACTCATCCTTTCAACGCTCCAATCGTCACACCCTTGACGAAGTACCGTTGGAAGAATGGATAGGCGAAGACGATCGGGCCAATGCTCACGACAACCATCGCGAACCGGACGCTCTCCGCCGGAAGATCACGCAGCCGATCCACTACATCGCCCGGCGCGCCCATGGTGAGCAGCCGCTGCATCATCTCGATCTGCCTGAGCGTCTGAAGCATGACGAACTGGAGGGTGTACATTCGCGGGTCCGTTATGTAGAGCAGGCTCTGAAACCAGTCGTTCCAGTAGATCAGCGCCGCAAAAAGGCCAATTGTCGCAAGCACCGGTTTCGACAGCGGGACGACTATCTGGAAGAAGATCCGCAGGTCGTTCGCCCCGTCGATCCTCGCTGACTCTTCGATTGACGCCGGAATCGCCGTGGCGAAGTATGTCCGCAGTATGAGCACGTGCCACACGTTGAACATCAGCGGCAGAATGAGGCCGCGGAACGCGTTCCGGAACCCAAGGAACTGGGTGTTTATGATGTAGGTGGAGACCAGGCCTCCATTGAACAGCATCGTGAAAAAGACAAAGATCGTGATGAACGTGTGGCCCGGCATACGTGTCTTGGTCAGCGAGTACCCCACGAGCGCACCGAGCAGCACGTGCCCGAACGTTCCAACGACGGTCACGATTATCGTCACCATGTAGGCGTCACGTACGAGCCGTGGGCTCTCGAAAAGGAAGGTGTACGCATCGCCACTCCAGACGTTCGGGATGAAACGGTATCCTTCCTGGATGAGTGTGTCATTGTCAGAGACGGACACGGTCACAAGCAGGACGAACGGTATGATGATGAGAGCGATCGAGACCAGGAAGAGCACGTTGAGGATGACGTTTGCGCCAACGGAGATC
>SKZO01000317.1 GCA_007127335.1 Spirochaetales bacterium
ATCGCCGGCGACGCGCGCCCTCGGGTTCGCGGCCACGTCAGGGAGCAGGTTCTCGCTCACGAGAACCGCGTCCAGGCCGAGCGTGTCGCGGATCCGAACGAGACGTACCTCGCGCTTGTCGCGGACGTTACTCGTTCGGATGGCAGCCTGGATCGCGAGTCGGTCCGTTGGAAGCACCATGGGCAGTTTCGCCGACGTGGGGACCGTCGAGGTGAGCGCATTGGGGTAGGTGTCCTCAAAGCTCATCGCGCGGAAGAGGCGCTCGGTCGTGAAGTCCGCGATGCCGACCCCGTTCGCGTTTCCGTGAGAGGCCGACGTCAGGCCCAATACGACGAGTCGGTGTACGTCCGGGCCGCCGCTCATGTGCGGAGCACTGTAGCGCCCGACCACATTCGTGTTGAACCCGGTTCCCGCGATGTCCTTGCCTATCCGGTCTATGACGAGCACGTCGGTCTCGTTGACCGGGAGGCGCGGCATGAGTCGCCACGCTTGTTCGAGGAGCTCCGGCTCGCGGGTGGCTATGCCGCAGGCCGGAATCGCTTCGATCGCGGCCGTCTCATGGTAGGCGTTCTCCACGATCGCGACGCCGCCCAGGATGGGCGTCGCGTTGAGGACGACCCGCGCGATCGCCTCAACGTTCTGTGCCATGCGGGTGAAGCCCAGATCGTGGCATATCTGCGCGCCGTGCTGCTTGCCAAGGCCAATCGCCATCATCTTGAAAAGCCCGCTCTCATAACGGCCGCGGTAGGAGACATGAGGCTTGACGGTGTTCACGAGCAGGATCGCGTCGGCTCCGGCCGCGGCGCGATCGATGAGGACCGGCAGGCCGTCGTCGGTGCGGCCCACCTCCACTACCTCGACCGAGCTCACGATGGGGGCCCCTGCGGAGGCTTCGGTGACGCCCAGGCCTTCGAGGACCAGGAGTTGCCCCCCGGCGGTAGCGCCGCCATGACTGCCCATCGCGGGGATCACGAACGGATCGGCTCCCGCCCTGCGCACCTCTTCTGCGCATGCCCGCAGGATCTGCGGCAGTCCGGCGATCCCGCGGCTGCCCGCGGTGATCGCTACCCGCGGCGGGCTCCCGCGATTGGCAGCAGCCGCGTTGGCCTTGACCGGGTTCAGGATTCCCGAGCAGCGGATCTGCTCGCTCGTTGCCCCGGCCACGTCGTCGACTCGCGGCCGCTCGAACTCCTGCCGAACCGGCACGACCCGAGGCAGAGGGACATCGCAGAGCAGCTCGCTGATGATACCTGGCATGGCGCCTCCCGGAGGATCCAGTGGGAGCACGGTACACCCCGTGCGCGGTTGCGTCCAGCCGGTGAGTCGCGCCCGGCGGCGAACCCGGCCCGCCCTCGACAAAGTCGCGATACCGATTGGTGTCGATTGCGATCTCTACCGCCACGCGTCACCATCGATCGTGTACTGTCGCCTCCGCTGTCCTCCGTTGTCCAAAGAGGCGTCACCCGGTAATGTAGAAGCGGGGCGAGGAGGACCAATGAGGAGCGACGTGCCAAGTCCCGCGCAGTGCAAGCGGGCGGAGACGGTGTTCAACGACGTGCACGAGCCGGGGTACCGGTATGCGATGCGCAAGCGGATTGGCGCGCGGGCGATCCAGGACTACCTCGCCGCGGAGGAGCTCTGGGAAGGCTTTCCGGACGACTGGGAAGAGCACGCGGTGAGCATGCTCGTCGTGGGCGCCTTGTTCGGCCGCACCGATCGCGTCGCGGCCTTCCTGCGCGGGACAAAGGAGGCGGTGCGCGGTGATCTGGTGCCCATGATCCGGCGCTGGCGCGAGCGGCCCTGGGTCTGGGCCGTCGTAGAGGTCGTCGAAGATCTGGGCGACCGGCGACTGCTCGTCGAGCCGGTAGGCGCCCCGCCCTCCACCTGGCGCAATGCCGACGACTGGGGCCCCATCGTCGTCTATTCCCGCTCGATCTCGCAGAACTACGACAACGGTACCAATCTCTTCTTCATCCAGCTCGTCGACGTGGGCCCGGCCTATGTGACCAACGGCGTTATTATTCCGTTACGAGGCTTCCAGCGGACCGACGCGCTGTTCTACGCGGACGTCGTCGCGAACGCACTTCAGCCCGCGGGGGCGATTCCACTTCTGGGCGTGGCCGACGAGTCGACGCCGGTGAGCGACATCGCTGCCGCGGATACCGTCCCCTTCCTCGCGCTCTTCCGCTACAGCGGTATGCCCGCCGTGCGAACGCCGCACGGGCCGCCCGGGAGGTTCGTCTCCGCCGCTGCGATTCCCGGAGGCGCCGACGCGTGGTCCGAACAGGTGTGGCGCGAGGCGGCCCAGGCGGCCGGCGAGGGTATCCGCGCCGCGACGATTGAGCCCGACGCCGCGGCGATCTCCTTCGGCGACGGGTCGCCAATGTACGACCCGGTGGTCTACCTGTCGCGCGGTACCGGACGCGCCTTCCTCGACGCGCGTACGCGCGAAGCCTACGACCGCGGACGGGCCGCGTCCGCCGCGATCATTGCCTTTCCCGAGGCACCCGAAGTCTCTGCAACCCTCCTTGCCCTGGGAGCCGCGACGGATACCTGCGGCCTGGACGAAGGGCTGCAGGACGAGTGCGGCGTCCTTCGCGAACGCTTCGAGGAGGCAGTCACTGCCGCAGACGGGCCCGGCGACGGAGTGGACGACGATGAACCGCTCCCGTCTTCGATGGAGCAGGCGCAGGCGATCGCCGACCGGCTGATCCGCAATCACAACGAAGGGATACGCGAAGAGACCGCCTCCATCGCGACCGATCTGGGCGTAGAACCAGAGGTCGTGGACTCGGTCCGACGACAGATCGAGGCGAGCCTGTCGCGGATGGACGCCGCGATGGGTGACGGGGTTGCGGCAGACCGGTTCGGCCTCTCGCCAAGGGCGTTTGCGGCTCTTGCCCGGGGCGTCGAACCTGCGGTTGACGGGGTGCTGCGGCTGCGCAAAACAGACGAGCTTCGGTCCGCGGAGGATCTGATCGCGCCCACCCGCTACGTTACCGGGGTCCGATGGCTCCTCGAGCGGGCGATGGGCGAGGGTGGGCTCCCGGCGACCAAGGCCGGCTACATCTCCCCGCGCGTCGTCGCCGAAGCCTACGACCTGGGCATCGTTCGGCCGGTGTGGGACCGTGACGCCGGACCGGTCTTCGACGATGCCGCGCGCGAACGGCTCCATGAACAGTTTCGTCCGCGCAAGGAGGCCGATCTGCGGGCACTCCTGCGTCTGCGCGCCCTCGCCGAAGACGCGCAGCTGCTGCGCCTCTCCGGGAACGCCTTCGTCGTGACCGACGACGCCCGCGACCTGGTGGACGACCCGGTCGCGCTCTACCGTCGCCTGATCGCGACCGCCTTTCGTACCTTTGAGTGGGCGCGCGACGACCGCTTCGAGACGCCGCCCGCGCTGCACGCGATGAGCGGCTTCCTCTTCTACGCGGCCGGCGAGCTCTGCGACGCGCGGCGCTCCGGCGGCGCAGCAGAGCCCGATGCGGACTGGGTGCCGGTGCAGATGCTCGTTGACCGGTTCATCGCCGCGGTGCCGCCGCTTGCCGAAGCCATGCGCACCGTGGGACAGGGCCGGCGCGCCGCAGATGAGGCTGACATGGGGCTGTGGATACGCGTCGAGGTCCAGGTCTTCTTCGTCGATCTCTTTGGAGCGGCGTTCGGCCTCTTCGAGACAAAGGGTGCGATGGGGGATCCGGCGCAGTTCCGCACGACCGCGCTCTACGATGCCGTCTTCGACCGCGGGTGACCGGCCACCCGGCGGGTCCGGACGGGTTTACAGCGTCGGCTTTCCGGGAGTACGATGAGCCCAGGCTATGGGTGACATCGTCGATCCTGATCCCGAAGACCTCCCGGCGGACAGCCGTTACGGCCTGCCAAAGATGCGCGAGCGCGTGGTCCGGATGCTTGCGCGCGCGTACGCGGACGGGGACCTCGACCTCGATGACTACGAGGAACGGGTCAGGCGCGCGGAGAACGCCACCACGACCGGGGAGCTCCGGGCGGTAGTCGCCGACTTCCCGGACGTGCCTGTTGCCTCGCCCTCCGCGACCCCGGATCTGGTCTCGGACCGGGCCGGCCCCTTCTACCTCACGCTGCTCGGAGACCGCGAGATCCTTCCAGACGATCTCGAGCACGACGCGGCCGCGGTGCTCTCGATCATCGGCGACGTCACGGTCGATCTCTCCCGGACGCGCGCGATGGAGGGCACGAGCTTCGACATCACCTGCGTGTCGCTCCTTGGGGACATGAAGGTCATCGTCCCGCCGGGAACCCGCGTCGTTCGCAAGCAGGTCAGCCTGATCGGCGACTTCAAGCGGCGCACCACGCAGCCGGAGCCCGGCACCGAGCGCTTCACGGTCGTGCTGCGCGGGTTCAGCCTCCTTGGCGACCTGAAGATCACGGAAGCCTGAGGCGAAGCGGGGGACTTCGCATCCAGTATCTTCATGGTAAGGGGGTTCGACTATGAACGCACGCGAACGATGCGAACGTACCATTCGAGACACCGGTGTGACGATTGAGTGCACGCAGGGGGATATCGCCAACCAGCCCGACGTCGATGCCGTGGTCAACGCCGCGAACGCGCGTCTGCGCACCGGCGGAGGAGTCGCGGGTGCGATCCATCGTGCCGCCGGTCCCGAGCTCGAGGAAGAGTGCCGACCGCTCTCGCCCATTCGTCCGGGTGAGGCCGTCATCACCGGCGCCGGCCGTCTTCCCAACCGGCACGTCATCCACGCTCTTGGGCCCATCTACGGGCAGGACGCGCCGTCGCAGGCTCTGCTCGCCGAA
>SKZO01000019.1 GCA_007127335.1 Spirochaetales bacterium
CCACCGCCGCGGACGGCGAAGCCACCGCCGCGGACGGCGAAGCCACCGCCGCGGACGGCGAACCCACCGCCGCGGACGGCGAACGTCGGCTCATCCCGGTCGCCGCCGCTGCGGTCGAGCAGACCAGGCGCGCCCTTGCGCCGTACTGGAAGCTCGGCGCGGGCGCCGCGAAGGAGTGACCTTCCGTGAGAGGCCGGGCGAAGGCTCGCAACCACCGGACGTTCCTCTGCCTGGCGCTGTTCGGCTCGTTGGCGATGCGCCTCCTCGCCGTCGAGCCGGACCTTTCGCCGGCAGACGGGCCGCGGCCCCCACTCACGCTCTCCTTCGTCGGCGACATCATGCACCACATGGTGAATGCGCAGATGCCGGACTACGATCGACTGTACGATGCGGTCCGTGAGCTGCTCGCCGTTGACGACCTGAGCTTCGCGAATATCGAGTTCCCCGTCGACCCGTCGCAGCCACCGGCCGGCTACCCGATCTTCAACGGCAGCGTCGAGTACGTGGAGGCGGCGATTCGCGGTGGGTTCGACGTCTTCTCCCTCGCGAACAACCACACCTACGATCTGGGACCCGCCGGGGTTGCCGCTACGCGGGAGGTCTTCCGCGATCTGGCCGAGAGGGTCACGATCTTCACGAACGGAATCCGGGAGGACCGTGGCGCCCGGATCACTCCGAGCGAGATCCTGCACCGCGGCTGGCGGATCGGGTTCGTCGCGATCACCTCGTTCTCGAATGTCCCGGGGTCCGGTCCCTACATCAACCTCGTGGACTACCTCGACCGGCCGACGCGGACTCGCTTTCTCGACCTGGTCCGGTCCTGGAGCGATGAGTACGATCTGCTCGTCGTCAGTGTCCATGCAGGCGTCGAGTACGTCCTTTCGCCCGCGGGGCACAAAGTGGAGTTCTTCCGCGACCTCTCGGACGCCGGCGCGGACATCGTCTGGGGGCACCATCCGCACGTGCTCCAGCCGTGGGAGCACCGCAACGACGGCGTGATCATCTACAGCGCCGGGAACTTCGTCTCCGGACAGCGGCGTCATCAGATCCCCGATCTGCCGTTCGGGCGATGGGCACCTGCCGGAGATACGGCGATCTTCCAGGTGCGCGTGGAGGACCGCCACGGAGGCGTCGTGTCGGTCCTCGAGCACATACCGGCCTTCACCACGTACCTCGACCCCGACCACGGATTCGTGCTGCGCACCTTTGACGAGGTGATCTCCGCAGAGCTGTCGCTGCCGTGGCGGGCCTTCTATCTCGCGCGGTATGCCTTCATGAGACGATTCGCCGCCACGGACGCGTTCAGGGAGCTCGGCCTTGCCAGGTGACCGGTCAGAGCTCGCCATGCTCGAGAAAGCTGTAATACCCGCGGGAGCTGAAGATCACGTGATCGAGCACCGGTATTCCGAGCAGCTGCCCCGCCGACTGGAGCCGTCGCGTGACCTCTACATCCTCGCCACTCGGCTCGAGGCTCCCGCTGGGGTGGTTGTGGGCGAGTATCACCGACGCGGCCCGGTCGGTCAGCGGGGCGGCGAAGACCTCGCGGGGATGGACCACGGTTCTGTTCACCAGACCAACGGTGACAACGCGCGCGGCGAGGACCTCATGCGCGCCGTTGAGGCTGAGCGCGAGGAAGCACTCCTGCGGCCGGTCGATGAAGCGGTCGACGATGGGCAGCACATCCGCCGGGGAGCGAATCCTGCGGCGCTGCGGAGCGAGCACACGTCTGCCGAGCTCGAACGCGGCAGCGAGGGCGGCGACTTTTGCCGGCCCGAGGCCCGGGATCATACGCAGGTCGGTCGAAGCCGGGGGGCCGTTCTGCCGGTCGATGAGCGAGACCACCTGTCGCGAGACCTGGTCGACCGGCCGGCCGGTGACGCCGCTGCCGATCAGCAGCGACACCAGCTCCTCGTCGCGCAGGACTGCGACTCCGTCCCGCTGGAACCGTTCGCGTGGCAGGAGCGCGGCGACATCTGTCTGCAGTTGCGTCACACCCGGTTGACTGCCCTGATTCGCCTGGCGCTTGACTACTCCCGCGGCGGTTGCGTGACCCGGTCCGCACCGGTAGTATCTGCCCATGCTCAGGCGCAGGAGTTTCCATTACCTGGTAGACGGTCTGACCGAGGACAAGGCGGAGATTCTCAGACAGAGCCTCGCGATCGTGCCGCAGATCCTCGCGGTCGACGTCAGCGTCGGGCGCAGCATGATCGAGGTGACCGCGAGGCGCGACGTCGCCGACCAGGTGCGACTCGCCTGTTCGGTCGCCGGGGCGTACTACCGCACCCGCGCCGGTGTTTCGTCGCGACCATGAGGTCTCTGTGGGTCATCGCAATCGTCCTCGTTGCCGCGACTCCCGCGCGGGCAGGAGGACGGGCCGAAGACGGGGAGCCGGTCCATGTCGCCGTCGATTCCGCCGATGTTCGCTACCTGTCGCCCCCCGGCCATGAGGCCGTTCTCGAAGTCTCTCCCGAGTTCGAGCCCCGGGACGCGGCGATCGAATCCCTGTCGTTCTCCGTCTACGGGGCATCTGCGCCGCTCGTCGGAGCGCTCGTGTACCGGCGCGACTACCGCAGGGGACCGTTCGGGATTCGGCTGCCGGCCGCATTCGTCTGGGATGCGACCTTTCTCAGCTCGCCTGTCGGCGAGGACGGCGAGCCGGTGCCGGACGGTGACTACTCCTACGAGATCGCTGTTGTCGGGCCCGGCGGGCGGCCCTCACGGACGCCGCCGCTGCCGGTCGTTGTCGACTCGAGGCCGCCGGTCATCTCCTCCGTCACCGCGGAATACGAGGTGTTTTCCCCCACCGGCGACGGGTATCGTGATTCGGTGCGCATATCACAGCGCGGGTCGCAGGAAGAGCGGTGGGTCGGGCGGATCCGCAACGCGGCGCACCTCGTGGTGCGTGAGTTCACCGCGTACCGCTCGGTCCCGCCGGATATCGAGTGGGACGGAAGGTCCGACGACGGCGTGGTCGTGCCCGATGGACGGTACGAATACGTGCTCGCCGGTACCGATCGGGCGGGGAATCGCAGCGAGAGTGATCCTGTGCCGCTGATCGTCCATACGAGAACCGACGGCGTCAGGCTCTCGCCGCACGCGACCGTCGCTCCGGTCTCAGCCGCCGGTGAGATCGCTCCCGTGAGGTATGATGTGACGGTCTCCGGGCTTGCCGATGTCGTCTCCTGGCGGTTCGAAGCGGCGGCGGCCTCCGGGCCCCCGGGTCGTCGGCCGTACGTGAGCCGGGAGGGCGAGGGGCCGCCCCCGGACCAGATCGTGCTTTCGGGTCGTGACCCGGACGGACATGAGCTCGCCGAGGGCGAATACGAGATCACGCTCACGGTGGAGTATGGAAGCGGTGTCCGCGTCCGGTCGCCTCCGGTACCGTATGTTGTCGACCGCACCGCTCCGCATGGTCGGCTCGTCGCGCAGACGATGCCTTCGCCATCCGGCGATGCGGAGGATCTCGTGTTCGGCGGTGCCGGCCGCGAAGCGATCGAGTTCTCGGCTGCCGTCTCCAACGATCTGTGGATCCTCCACATCTCCCATGAGGGGCGGACCGAGCGGCTTCCGCTCCGGCACCTCGGGGTGAACGGGATGCAACTCTCCTATATCTGGGACGGCACCGACCTGTCAGGCCGTCGGATGCCTGACGGCCGCTACGTGATCGGGCTCCACGGGACCGATCGCGCCGGCAACGTCGGAGCCACCAACGAGGTTCAGGTTGTCAAGGATACCCGTACCTCGTTCGCGGCGCTTGCCGTGAGCCCGCAGCGGTTCTCCCCGTTCGCCGACGATGCGCCCCGTTCGGTGGTCCTGACGCCCCGGGCCGCCCCGCAGGACGGGATCTCGTCAACGCTGCTGGAGATCATGGACCGCGAGGGACGCGTGGTTCGCAGGTGGCGTGATGCGGACGCTGGACCGCTCGAGTGGTCCGGGAGGACCGACGCCGGGGCTATGGCACCGGACGGTACCTATACGGCGAGGCTCGAGGTTCAGCACGCCAACGGCGATCGGTCGGTCGCGACCGCCGGTCCAATCGTCGTTGACACGCAGCCGCCCGCGGTTCATCAGCTCGACGCTGCCTACAGGGTTCTGCGGCCGACGGATGACGGGTATCGCGATACCGTGCGTATCCTCCAGTGGACTTCCAGCGCGCGGTGGACCGGACGCATCGTTGACGCGCAGGGACGGCTGGTGATCGAACGTCGCTGGAGTGGGCTTGCCGAGGACTTCACCTGGGACGGTCGCGACGAGTCCGGATCGGTCGTTGCCGACGGCGAGTACGCGTATGAGCTCGTCGGCCGCGACGAAGTGGGCAACGTGGCGCGGGCCCGCCTGTTCCTGATCGTCGACACGACATCGCTCCCGGCGTTTCGAAGGCCGCCGCGCCTTTCCATAGCCGCCGTGCCCCGACTCTTCGTCCCGTCGGTCGACCGTGACGCCCGACCGCTCACGCTCTCGCTCGAAGCGTCCGGCCCGAACGAGATCGCATCCTGGCTGGTGGAGATCTCAGATGCGACCGGCGACCCGGTGCGGGCGTTTCGCGGGGACGGGGTCCCGCCCCTGGAGCTCGAGTGGGACGGACGGTACTCCGACGGCCGGCTCGTGCAGAGCGCGTCCGCCTATCGCGCCGCATTCGTGGCCACCGACGTGTACGGCAACACGAGCGAGGCGGCCGTTCGCGTTACGACCGGGGTGCTCGTGGTGCGCGACGGGATTCTGCCGCGCATGATGGTGCCGGGAATCGTCTTCCAGGCGACCAGCGCCGATCTGCTCGCTGCCGATGAGGGGAGCCGGCGACGGAACCTGGATACGCTTCGAACCGTCGCTGAGGTCTTGCGTCGATCGCCGGAACATGAGATTCTACTCGAGGGCCATGCGTCGAGCGATGAGTATGAGGATCCGCGGTGGACCGACGCCCGCAGACGCGAGCAGCTCACGACGCTCTCCAGCATGAGGGCGGAGGGCGTCCGGCGGGCCCTGGTGCTGTTGGGGGTCGAGCCGGAACGGATGAGTGTGATCGGCTACGGCGACGCCCGCCCGGTCGTGCCCCGGGAGGACCACGAGAATCGTTGGCAGAATCGTCGCGTGGAGTTTATCTTGAAGTAGAGCCGAAATCGGGAAGGAAGGACAATATGCGCAGGATCGTCATTGGAGTCATCGTGGCCTTCGTTGCTTCGACCGCGTTTGCCGGTGGTCGTGCCGAGGCGCCCCAGGTTGATGTAGACACGGAGGACGTTGTCTACATATCGCCACAGAGCTCGCCCGGTGTCCAGGACGTCCTGACGATTCCCATTTCGGTCGTGGAGATACCCCGCAATCGTGTCGTGGTCGCCTACGAACTGGTCGTCACCGACCCTCGCGGGAATATCGTCTGGGTCGAGTCAGGGGTAGACGAGACCGAACGCCCCGGGTTTTTCGGCCGTCTGATGGAAGGGCTCGGGCTCCGCGAACGCGAGACCACCGTTCAGATACCTGAGCGCGTAGAGTGGGACGGAACCTACCAGGGCTCTCCGCTCGCACCGGACGGCACCCCGGTACCGGAGGGCGAGTACGAGTACGTCCTGACCGTGGTAGACAACAGGGAAGACACCGCGACGAGTGAGCCACGGACCGTCGTGGTGGACAATACGCCACCGTCGGCCACCGCTGTGGTCGATCACACCGTGTTCGAGCCCGGCGGTCGCCGAGGTACGATCACGCTCACACAGGAAACCAGCGTTGAGGACGAGTGGATCGGGCGGATCAGCCGCGACGGCGATGTGATTTACGAGGTGAGCTGGGCCGGACAGGCCGTCGAGACCTTCACCTGGAACGGCCGCAATCTCGCCGGCGTAGAGGTGGAAGACGGCGAGTACGTCTACACCCTGACCGCAACGGACCGGGCCGGGAACACCGGCTCGATCGATCCCATCACCGTGATCGTTGACACCGAGCCGCGTCCGCTTGACATCGTCGCCTCGACACCGGCCTTCTCGCCGAACGACAGCGGTGTCAAGGATACCGTGACGTTGACCTTCGGCCGTCCTTCGCTGCTGCGCCTCGAGAGCGCCGTAGTCGAGGTCACCGACGAAGACGGCAGGCCGGTGGGGAGCGTGGAAGTGGGGCGCCGGATCGCCGAATCGGTCGTGCTGACCGGATACCTCGATCAGGCACGAACCGAACGCGCCCCGGAGGGGACCTATCTGGTCTCGGTCACTGCGACCTATGGAAACGGCGCGATCTCTGAGGCCGGCCCCATTCCGATCACCCTCGACGTCACGCCGCCCGAGGGTTCGATCAGCGTTTCGGACACGATCTTCAGCCCCGACGGCAGCGGTCTGAAGGATACCGTGCGGATCGTTCACGAGGTGGACGACGACGCCTACTGGACCGGGCAGATTTCCCGGCCCGGTGAGGACGTCATACAGACGATCCGGTTCGGTCGTGATGTGCCGCGGGTGGTGATCTGGGACGGCACCGATCTCGACGCCAATCCCGTGCCCGACGGAACCTACGCGTACAGCCTCTACGGTGAAGACGAGGCCGGGAACCGCACGCGGACGAACGAGATTCGCGTGATCGTTGACCGGCGGCCGACGGACGTGGAACTGCGAGTCAGCCGCGAGTACTTCGCTCCGGGAAGCGGCGAGCGGGGAGATTCGGTCGTCGTGACTCCGGTGCTCTCGGTTCCGGACGGGATCGCGGAGTACTCGTTCCGCGTGATGGACGGTTCGGGCAATGAGGTGTTCTCCGGGCGGGGAGAAGGTGCGCTTCCACGGCAGATCGTGTGGGACGGTCGGGATCCGGCCGGGGAGATCCTTCCTGAAGGTGAATACGTCGGCGTGCTCGATCTCGTCTACCACAAAGGCAACCGACCGCGCGCACTTACGCCGGTCGTGACCATCGATCAGACGATACCGCAGGTGTCCCTCCGTGCGTCCGCGTCCAGAATCACGCCCCGTCTGGACGGCGAGCATCAGACGGTCTCGTTCATCCCCTTCGTCCACCCGGCGGACGAGATCGTACGGTTCACCGGACAGATCCAGTCGCTCGACGGGCGGGTCGTCCGCGAACTGACCGGCACGAGACCGGTCGGAACCGCGTACTGGGATGGGACGACGCGCACGGGACAGGTCGCGCAGGACGGATCGTACGTCGGAGTCCTCGAGGTCGAGCACCGCAACGGCATTGTCCGACGGGCCCAGTCCGGGGCGATCGCCCTCAGCACCGTGGACTACGTCGGCCCGCCGCCTGTGGCGCTGCGGCTCTCTCCGCAGACGTTCGCTCCGGACGGTGACGGCGTGAGAGACACCGTGATGGTGACCCTCGCAATCGGGGATGGGCGGCCGATCGCCGAGTGGACGCTCACGGTACGTGCTCCGGACGGGTCGGTGTTCTTCCAGTACACCGGCGAGGGCGATCCGGTTCGCTCCTTCGAGTGGGACGGCCTCAATGACGCGGGCGATCGCGTACGGATGGCGACCGATTACGACGTCGAGTACGAGGTCATCGATGCGCAGGGGAACGTCGCACGCGGCAGCGAGGTGCTGACCGTCGACATCCTCACCGTGGAACGGTACGGCATGCGCAAGATCGATCTGCCGGACATCATCTTCGAGGGCTTTACGACAAGGTACCTGAACTGGAACAAGGAGCTCTCCGAGCAGAACGTCGTCGTACTCAACCAGATTGCGGACGCGCTGCAGAAGTTCCCCAACTATCGCATCGAGCTCCACGGTCACGCGGTCAGCGTGCTCTACTACGATGAACGCCTGTCGGATCTCGAGCACGAGCAGACGCTGCTCCCGCTCAGTGAGGGCCGGGCAAGGACCATACGCGAGGCGATGGCAAACCGCGGCGTGGACGCCGGCCGCTTCTCGCTTGAATGGTGGGGCAAACTGAGGCCGCTTGTACCGTTCAGTGATCTCGACGAACGGTTCATCAACCGCCGCGTCGAGTTCTACCTCGATCGCTGAGTACGCCACGAACCCGGGAGGCAGGATCTCTTCAGACCTGCCTCCCTTTCCTCTCACATTCAGTCCCGGCCGACGGAGTTGACGACGTCCTGTCGCCTTTGTATTCTACGCGTCATAGCTCAAAGGAGTCAGAATGTCCAAAGCACACAGGGGTCGACCCCTGAAGAGTGAAACGCCGCGGTCCGGACGCGGCACGTGCCCCGTGACCGGCCGAAGCGGCGTCAAGCTGCTCTATGAGGCGGAAGTCGACGGTACGAAGATGATGGTCAGCAAGGCGGGCAAGGCGACCCTTGCGAATGCGAAGAAGCGACAGGAGCGGTCTACCCGCAAGGCGGCGGCTGCGGAAGCCGCAAAGGCAGCCGAGCAGGCCCGCCAGGCCGAGGCCGCCGCGGCGGCCAAGGCGGCGCGCGAGGCTGAAGCGGCCGCCAGGAAGGCGGAGGAAGCGGCGGCCGCTGAAGCCGAAGCCGCGAAGGAGAGCGCCGAAGCCGAACCGTCGGCTGCACCGGAGACCGGTGCAGAGGGGCCGGCCGCTGAAGAAGCGGCCGCTGAGGAGCCGGCCGCCGGAAGCGCGGATGACGGCGCCGCATCGCCGGAACCCGCTGCGTCGGAGCCCGAGTCCTCCGAGGCCGGGAAGTAGGCTGATACTGCGGCGGTGGTCCTGAGACCGGGGCCGCCGCGGGATCTACCAATGGCCAACAGCCTCATTTCCACGATCACACCGGCTCAGTGGGCGCTCATAGGCCTGAGCGGCGTTCTGATCGGCATGAACAAGGCCGGGCTCATGGGCGCCGCGATGGCCGCGATCCCCATCATGGCGGGCATCTTCGGCGCCCAGCTTTCGGTCGGCGTCATCCTTCCCATGCTCATCACCGCGGACGTCGTCGCGGTCATCTACTACCGGCGCCATGCGGAGTGGGGCGTGATGCTCCGGCTTCTGCCATGGACGATGGTCGGCGTTGCGATTGGAGCTGTCGTTGGGGGCGCGATCGCCGAGGAGTCGTTTCGTTTGCTGCTCGCGATCGTCGTGCTCGCCGCCGTTGCATTGCTCGCCTACAAAGAGATCCTGCACCGTGACGTACAGGTGCCCGAGCGATGGTGGATCGCGGCGATTCTTGGGCTTGCTGCCGGTTTCGCGACGATGGTGGGCAACGCCGCCGGTCCGATCACGACCCTGTACCTCTTCTCCATGGGCATGTCGAAGAACCAGTTCATTGGAACCGGGGCCTGGTTCTACTTCGTCGTCAACACGCTCAAAGTGCCCTTTCACGTCGTGTTCTGGGGGACCATCACGGCTGAAACCCTGCTCGTCAACCTCGTGACGGTGCCGGTGATCGTCGTCGGCGGTCTGCTTGGTCTCTATCTCGTGCGGCTCATCAAGGAGCGCCCCTACCGGGTGTTCATTCTCATCGCAACCGCCACGATCAGTCTCCGCCTCCTGTTCTGACTCGCACGCACCGGCGGTGCGTCCGGCACCGGATCGGTCGGCTTGCCGATGGCCCACGACGGTTGCATACTTGAAGGGGAAGGTCCCATGCGGAGGGTGCGATGAAACGAGCGGTTGTGCTTCTTGCCGACGGGTTCGAGGAGGTCGAGGCGGTTACCGCAATCGATTTCCTGCGGCGCGCTGGTGTCCAGACACTGGTCGCCGGGGTGACCGGTGGGGAGCCCGAGGGCGGGCACGCGATCAGGGTGTGCGCGGACTGCGACGTCGCATCGATCGAGGCGGAGTTCGACGCGGTCGTTGTACCGGGAGGCGCGGACGGGGCGGCGAACATCGCGTCGAACGACGCCGCGATGGATCTCATCCGCACGGCCGACGCCCAGGGGAAACTCGTCGCGGCGATCTGTGCGGCCCCCGGGGTGGTGCTCGGGGCACACGACCTGATTGGTACCCGGACCTTTACCTGCTATCCGGGATTCGAGTCCCACGTGAGGAGCGGATCGTTCGTCGAGGAGCGGGTCGTCGTGGACGGCAACCTCATCACGAGCCGCGGCCCCGGTACCGCCGCCGAGTTTGCCTTTGCGATCGTCACGTATCTCGTTGGTCCCGATGAGGCAGCGAAGCTGCGTCGGCAGACTCTTCAGAAGGAATGATCCGTGACACGGCGACCGCTGACACAGCGAATGCGGCGGTGGCCAGCCAGTTCGCGGTGCCGAGCCCGACGGCCGCACACAGGCAGCCGGCGCTCACCCTCGCGAGCAGGCGCCACGATCCTCGGGTCCGGTCACCGGATCGCACGCAGGCGTAGCGCAGAGCGACGGCCGCGGCGCCGACGAGGAGTGACAGGCGCCTGACCGTCATGCTGATGTCGATACTACCGACCTCCAGGAGGTCCGGAGCTATGAGCCACACGGCGAACGGGACTACCCCTGCGAGGGCCGCGGCGAGGCGGCTTCGAGGCAGAGGTGTCGCGAGCGAGACGAGGTAGCCGTAGACGATCAGCACGAGCGTGAGAAACAGCTTGAGCGAGGTGAGGGGAGCGACCATGATCCGGTCTACCACGTCGGTCCGCACTTCGCAAGCACCCGCGGAGTTTCGCCCGTATACCCTCTGTGCGAACTCCATGTCGGCCGGCACGTCACCCGCGCCACCTTGTCCGTTTCGTCTCCAGCGTCGGGATTCCCCGGGAAGCTGTTGTTCTCCTGGCCGTCCTCATGGCCGCTCCTGTGCAGACCTTCGCGCGTGAGGCGGACGAGTCGCTTCTGGTGGTCGTTCGTCCGGGACACGAGACCGCGCTGCGGATCACGTCCGAGCCGTTCGGCGACCTGCGTCTCGTTCTGACCGCACGGGCAAGGCGCTCCGGCCAGACGGCCCGTTTCGGTTTCGCCACGCCCTGGTTGGTCGTGGGGCCGCTCACCCTGTCCGGCAGCTATGCTGATCTCCAGAACCCGATGGGTGGCACCGCCGGGTCGGATCGGTGGTTTGCGCATGGCCGGGCCTCACTTGATGGGAGTCTCGTGCCTGCCACACGCTCCGGTGTCGTCGTTCGTCCGGCTCCATGGGCAGAAGCCTTTGCCTGGCGGACGGAGACACTCACCGTTGGTGCGGCGGTGCGCGGAACGCTCCGGCGTGCCGGGGCCGGCGCGCAGCTCGAGCTCGTTGGGTCATCGTCGAGGCCGGTCTCCTCCGGGGACGAAGATCCCCGCGAGCGGAGATGGTTTGAGAGTCGCGCGCACGCGGAACCGATCACCCATGCGATGGGGCGGGTCGCGGCGTCCGTCGAACCGTTGCGCCTGAGTATCGGCGCGACGGCGTCCCTGCCGTCGCTGATGATGCCCGGCGTGCTTGTCTCCTCGGCTGCGGAGCTGCGTCCGGCGAGACGCTGGACGCTCGCCGCAGCTGCCGCGCGCGCAACTGCGGACTTCGTCGACCCGCGAGGAAGACGCCCGGACGCTCCGGCGCAGTGGAGCGCGGCGGTTACCTACGACGGGCCGCGCCTTGGTGCGGCGGTCGATCACGAGCGGCGGTACGCGGGGCCCGAGGGGGCATACCTGGCGGTCGGATTCTCCGGCCCGCTGGTTCTCGAGCGCAGCCGGTTCTCCTCGCGCGTCACGGTCCGGCCGGTTCCGGACGGGCCCGGGCTGCGCTCCGTCGGTCTCGAGGGCGGCTACGACTCGCTGACGCGTGACTGGCGTCTGCGCGCGCAGTGTCGGCTCGTCGGGCCCGGAGAGCGCGTCGAGCTCCTCCCGGCCGTGACGGTCCGTTCCGATCGAAGCGTGGCATCCCGTCTACGTGGCGTCGCGCGTCTCGAAGGTGCCGTGATCGACCGCCTCGTGCCGGGTGCGAGCCTGCAGCTGTCGTTCGTGGGTGAGTATGAACGGCGCACGGAACGCCCCGGCGAAATCAGCTCATCGGTCGAGCTCAGCTTCCGCGCCGCCCGGAAGTGACCGTTCTCTACGCCTGGTCCTCGTTCCACTGGCCGACGTACAACACCTCGCGCTCGAGCTCGTGCCCGAGCCGTCGCGCGACCTCCCGACGCACATGCTCGATAACCGCTCTGATGTCGGCGGCCGTCGCCGGGCCGGTGTTCACGATGATGTTCGCATGCAGATCCGAGACCTTCGCGCCTCCCTCCTGGTAGCCGCGCAGCCCGAGACTGTCGATGATCGCGCCGCTTGGCCGACCAAAGGCGCGATTGTTCTTGAAGACGCTGCCGGCGCAGGGTGCGGCGAAGTGGCCTTTTGATATGCGATCAGCCTCGTGCTCCCGCATCCGTTGCCAGAGTTCGTCGCGGTCGGCCCTGTGGAGCGAGAAGGAAACGGAGGTCATGACCCCGGGCCTCTCCATGAAGGGCGACTTCTTGTATCCGAAGTCCTCGGCCCTTGGCGTATAGACGCAGCGCCCGCCATGGGGCTCGATCAGCGTGACCGAGCCAAGGACGTCGTAGATCTCGCCGTCGTAGCAGCGCGCGTTCATCCAGACTGCGCCGCCGACGCTCCCCGGCATTGCATAGATGAAATCAAGACCTCCGAGTCCCGACTCCGCGGCGAAGGCCGACGCTTCGCTGATCGGCAGACCCGTGCCGACCGTGAGCGTGGTACCGGAGACCGAACACCGGCGCAGACCGGTGGTGTCCACGACGAGTCCTCTGACGCCAAGGTCCGATACGAGTATGTTTGAACCGCCTCCAAGAACGAAGACGGGAACATCGTGCGCATGGGCGAAGCGAAGGAGTTCCGCGACGTCCTGCTCGTTCTCCGGGCGTGCATAGAGGTCGGCCGGGCCGCCCACCCGGAAAGTGGTGTGACGCGACAGCGGCTCACCAACGCGGAGATCGCCCGCAATGTTGATTTTTCCGGCACACTCACGTAGGCTACACACAGTGCGAGCGTATCAGAAAAGCTCGCTCGATACTACGAAGGGTGCGCTCCGGCGCGAGAGGACCATGGCACTGAAGCTCTACAACACAGCAGGCGCAAAGCTCGAGCCGTTCGTTCCCCTCAGGGACGGACACGTGGGGCTCTACTGCTGTGGTCCTACCGTCTACAACTACGCCCACATCGGCAATCTCAGGACCTACGTCTTTGAGGACGTGCTGCGGCGCGTGCTCGAGCGAAACGGCTATGCCGTGACCCACGTGATGAACGTCACCGATGTGGGCCATCTCACCGATGACTCGGATGAGGGCGAAGACAAGATGCTCATTGGGGCTCGTGAGCGAGGCATGAGCGTCTGGGAGATCGCGGAGTTCTTCACCCGGGCCTTCTTCGACGACACGGAGAAGCTGAACGTCGTCTCGCCAACGGTCGTGTGTCGGGCTACGGAGCACATCCCGGACATGATCGGGCTCATCTCCCGGCTTGAGAAGCGCGGCCTGACCTATCAGGCGGAAGGCAACGTCTATTTCAGCATCGACGCATTTCCCCGGTACGGGGAGCTCGCGCGGCTGGACCGACAGGAGCTGCGCGCGGGCGCCCGGATCGAGGTGGATTCGGCGAAGCGGAATCCGCATGACTTCGTGCTCTGGTTCACGAGGGGCAAGTTCGAGCATCAGGCGATGCAGTGGGACTCTCCCTGGGGGAGGGGGTACCCCGGGTGGCATCTGGAATGCTCGGCGATGAGCATGAAGTACCTAGGCGAACGGTTCGACATTCACTGCGGCGGCGTAGATCACGTCAACGTGCATCACACGAACGAGATCGCCCAGTCGGAAGGCGCGACCGGGAAGACCTGGGTGAACTACTGGCTGCACGGAGAGTTTCTGATCATGCCGAGCGGCCGGATGGGGAAGTCCGAAGGGAACATGATCACGCTCTCCACGATCGAGGAGGAGGGGTACGATCCGCTGGACTACCGGTACTTCCTCTTCGGGGCCCATTATCGAACGCAGCTCGCCTTTTCGGTGCAGGCGCTCGATGCCGCGCGTTCGGCGCGTGCGTCGCTCATAGATCAGCTCCGGGGTCTGGCAGCCCGCTCCGCCGACGGAGCGCGGGTCGAGCTCGGCCATGACGCGCGCCTGGCCCTCGATGCGATCAACGACGCGTTCAATGACGATCTGAACGCACCAAAGGCTCTGGGACTGCTGCGAGCGTTCCTGAAGGACGACGCGGTTCCGCCCGGAGAGCGATTGGCCGTAGCGTTCGATGCAGACCGAGTGTTCGGCCTCGAGATGGCGACCTCGGTTGCACGTCACGAGGAGCTCGCGCCCGAGTACCAGGCCATGATCGCCGAGCGTGAGGCGGCTCGGAAGGCCCGGGATTTCGCCAGGGCGGATCTCCTGCGCGATCGACTCAGGGATGCAGGAATCCTCATCGAGGATACACCCACGGGCACGAAGTGGAAGTTCGTGTAACCGGCAGGCAGGTGGGTTGTTTTGGAGATGCAAGGTTTGCCGCGCGCGGACATGTTCGAGCGCGTCTATGAGCACGTCTATCCCATTCTCATCCGCATCGTGTACAGGATCACCGGGCGGGAAGACGTGGCTGAGGAGTTGTGCCAGGAAGCGTTCATCAAGTACTACGAGCGAATCGACTCGTTTCCGGACACCGACCAGGCGAAGTACTGGCTGATCAGGGTCTCCAAGAACCTGGCTCTGAACTCCGCAAAGCGGTCCGGTCGCGAGCGTAGAGCGTACGAGAGGGCCTACCACGAGCCGTCCCGTCTCCTTCGCTCCGGTGAGGACGAGATGATCCGCAGGGAGCAGGAGGTCGCCGTTCAGTCCGCCCTGCGACAGCTGCCGGAGAAAATGAGGACTGTGTTGATACTCAAGGAGTATGGACAACTGAATTACCGCGAGATAGGCGCGGTGCTCGGTATCACGGAAGGAAACGTCAAGGTTCGCGTGTTTCGAGCCCGCGAGCATCTGCTTGATCTGCTGAAGGAGAGCGATGTGTATGCGTCCTGATGCGATGATACTGTCCGCCTACCTCGACGGTGAGGTGCCTGAGCGCTTCGTCCCGGACATCGAGGCGGCGATCGAGCGTGAACCCGACGTGCGTGCGGCGTATGAGCGCCTCGTTGCACTGCGATCGCGACTCGACGTGGATCTTCCGTTCGACGTGGCGGAGAGCTCTCGCAGAAGCTGGACCGCCGTCATGCGCGAGGTGCCCGGTCGCAGGCGCGACATCTGGCGCCGGCGGGTGGCGGTGCCGCTTCCGCTGCTTGCCGCCGCAGCTGCGGGAATCGCGATTCTCGCCGGTGCCCTGCTGTGGACGACCCTGCAGCCGATCGATGCTACGCCACAGTACGCCCGCGGAGGCGACATTGACCTCACCTTCAGAGTGGGCGAGACGGATATGGAGCGCGTCTTGCAGTGGCTCGTGGATAAGAATATGCTGGGGGAGGTCAATATCCAGCTGCCTGAGCAACGATTCCAGATCGTCGGGGAGCCGGTCTTCGTGAGACCGGCTCAGTACGAGGGGGGACGATTGAGATGAGGCGGTATCGCACGGCTATCGTCGCCTGCCTCCTTCTCGCGATGGGTGCCTCGAGGCTCCCGGCGGTGGAGCTGGACGATATCCTGCGTGCGCTCCTCGACCAGGCGCTGACCGTGAGGATTACCGCGCGGGTCGTGGAGGACGGACAGGTCACTGTCCAGAGCTACGATCTGACGAGGGTGACGATCGCCGGTCGAGCCGTCCGACTCCGGCTCGAGGGCGGGAACCTGATCGTGATCGCCGAGTTCACGCCGTACGAGGCCGACGACGGTATCCTGCTCGTGGCCGAAGGTCAGATTCTACTGCGAACACCCGATGAGGAAGAGGTGAAGTATATGACAGCGCTTCGCAGCATCCCTCTCGCGATCGGAGAGCGCGTGGTGTTCTATCCGCTCGGGCGGACGACATTCGACGTCGACGCCGACACCGACCACGGCCATCGACTCAATATCGAGCTCGAGGTGGAAGTGACGCCGTACCAGCCTGCGCAAGGATAACCGCCGAGCATGTCCCTTCCCTCGAGCCTTCGGTCTCTGGTACCCCTTCTTCTCGTTGCCGTTGCGCTGGTCGGGCTCGTCGTCCTCGTCGTTCGGGCGAGCCGGGACCCGGAAGTCGCCGCTCTCGATCCGGTCGTCGTTTCTCCCGGCGATGAGGTGATGGTCTCCGGACGACACTTCGGCGAGATGCCCGGATCGGTGGTGCTCGCGGGGCAGACGCTTCCGACGTCCGCGATCGTGTCATGGAGCGACGATGAGATACGGTTCAACGCGCCGCGAAATGTGACCTCCGGATTGCTCTACGTCGTATCCGACCGTGGTCGCAGTGAAGGGCTGCTCGTCCAGGTTCGGGAGGCAATACCCCGAACCGCCTTCACCGGAGACGGACCGGGGACTCCGGTCATCACCGGAATCGACTCTTCGGAACTGGAGATAGGTGGGCTGGTGACGCTCAGCGGGGTCAATTTCGGTCGCGTCCGTCGTGATTCGCGGGTGGTGTTTCCCATGCCGTCCGGGCTCTCGTGCGAGCCCTGCCGGCAGGAGATCAGCTACGCGTCCTGGAGCGACTCACGGATCGTTGTCCGCGTTCCCGAAGGCGCCGTCTCGGGCTTCGTCTCGGTGGTCACTCCCTGGGGGACGAGCAATCCGCTGAGGGTGACCGTGGCACGAACCGCCGGAGCCGTCGTCGCTGAGCGGCCGCTGGAGATCGCGCTGCACTACGGCGCTCGCGTTTCTGATGTGCAGTTGCATGCCTCTTCGAACCCCGTTCCGCCGGGGGCGCGGGACATAGCCGTGCGGCTGCCGTACGTACCGGTCTCGTCGGCCCAGCGGAGTATACGCTACCTGGGAGAGCCTCCGGGAATACTGCGCTTCGAACGCGTTGACCCGGGATTCGAGCAGGAGATCGTGCGCACCGTTATTCTCCGGCGGTACTCCGTTCGGACGGAGATCGACGTCGCGCGTGTCCCGTCCGCCTTCGAGACGGACACCGCGTTCTTCTCCTACTACACGAAGCCGCTGCCGGAACTCCCCGTGACGGATCCAGGGGTCCAACAGATCGCGGGTCGACTTCGTGCGAACCGAACGAACCCGTACCGGATCGCCGAGGCCGCCTACGGGCACATCGTTGACAACCTCTCCTTTGCTCTCGGGGTACCGGATCGCTCGCCGCTCGGCGGGCTCGCATCGGGTTACGGCGACAGCTACACCTATGCGCTGCTCTTCGTCACGCTCGTGCGGGCAGCTCGAGTCCCTGCCCGTCCGGTCGGGGGCGTGCTCGTGACCGATGACGGGCATGCGTATCCGCACTTCTGGGCCGAGTTCTTCCTTCCCGGTATCGGTTGGGTGCCGGTCGACCCGGCGCTCGGCGACGGAGCATTTCCCGCCCTCTTTCCGGTTCCCGGGGATCCTCGCGCCCACTACTTCGGAAACCTGGACAACCGTCGGGTTGCCTTCCTCTACGGGTACGATGCCCGGCAGCGGAGCATTCTTGACGGCGCCGGGGTCGTTCCCGAAGATATCTACACGGTTCAGCTGTCCTACGCAGAGGGCGGCTCCGGTATCGAGTCGTTTCGACTCGGCTGGTCGGTACCGCGCGTGATCGGTCTGTTCGGTCCGGATTGACAGGAGCAACCGCATCTCCTATGCTCAGACCTCGGGAGGAGCGGTATGGCCGGCCTGAAGTGCACGGATCCAGAGATCTACCTTGTTCAGCAGGACGAGGAGAAGCGACAGCGGTCGCAGCTCGAACTGATTGCAAGCGAGAACTTCGCCAGTCGCGCCGTTCTGGAAGCCGCGGGATCGGTGCTCACGAACAAGTATGCCGAGGGGTATCCCGGGCATCGGTACTACGGCGGTTGCGAAGTCGTCGACAGAGCGGAGAACCTGGCACGGGAGCGGGCGAACGAGCTGTTCGGCAGCGACCATGCGAACGTGCAGCCACACTCGGGGAGCAACGCCAATATGGCCGTCTACATGACGGTGCTCAAGCCGGGGGACACGATACTCGGCATGGACCTCTCTCACGGCGGCCACCTCACACACGGCAGTCCGGTCAACTTCTCGGGTCAGCTGTACCGTTTCCAGCACTATGGCGTCGATCGCGAGAGCGAGGTGATCGACTACGACGAGGTGGCGCGCATCGCGCGGCATCAGAAGCCGCGCCTCATCGTTGCCGGAGCCTCCGCGTACTCGCGGACCATCGACTTCCCGCGGTTTCGCCAGATAGCGGATGAGGTGGGCGCCTTTCTCATGGTCGACATGGCGCACATCGCCGGGCTCGTCGCGGTCGGCGCCCATCCGTCGCCTGTCCCCCACGCGCACTTCGTCTCCACCACGACCCACAAAACGCTCCGTGGCCCACGAGGCGGGATGGTCCTCATTGGCAGTGACGGTGAGAATACGCTCGGCCTGACGGCCGCGAAGTCAGGGCGTACGAAGAGGTGGAGCGAGCTGCTCGACTCCGCGGTAATGCCCGGCGTGCAGGGCGGGCCGCTGATGCACATCATCGCGGCCAAAGCCGTCGCGCTGCGCGAGGCGCGGCGGCCCGAGTTCGCCGCCTATCAGCGGCGCATCGTCGCAAACGCGCGGGCGCTTGCCACGAACCTGGTGTCCGGTGGGGCCCGACTGGTCTCCGGCGGCACCGACACCCATCTCATGCTCGTCGACCTCACCCCGCTTGGCCTGACCGGACAACGCGCTGAGGCGCTGCTTGGCGAGGCGGGGATCACGGTCAACAAGAATGCGATCCCGTTTGACACCAGGAGCCCGCTCGTGACCTCCGGAATCCGGTTGGGCACCCCGGCGGCAACGACCCGAGGCATGGGGGAACCGGAAATGGAGCGGATCGCCGGTCTCATTCTTGAAGTTCTGCACTCGAAAGGCCGACAAGACATAGTAGAGTCGGTCAGGTCTCGCGTTGCCGAGATGTGCGCCGGGTACCCTCTGGTGGACGGTCAGTAGGGGCCCGACGTCCGAAGAGTGACCTGGGCGGCAGCGGTTCCGGCTGTCGGTATGGCTGGATGGGGGAGTCTGTGGTCGGATTGACAAACGAAAAAGCCGACTCGTATACTGGCCGGGTGATGTCCGATCATCGGGATAGCGCATGAGTGCTCCGCTCCAGCTCTCAATCGTCAATTTCTCCAAGGGCGCCTATATCATCGTCGAGGGAAAGGCGAATGCCGACTACTTCTTCATCATCCGCAGCGGAAAGGTCCGGGTGAACAAGGAAGTGGAGGTCGTCGAAGAAGAAGGCGGCAACACGCTTGGACCCGGCGATTTCTTCGGTGTTGTCGCGACGATGTCGTCTCACAGTCACATTGAGACGGCCCAGGCGATCACCGACGTCAGTCTCATCTCCGTCCATCGCGAGCAGTACGGGATGCTGATCGAGCGGAACACGCCCGTCGCGATGAAGATCATCGAGAGTTTCTCGCGCCGCATGAGATACCTCGACGAGGCGCTCGCGCGACTGACCCTCAAGAGCGATGCCAACGAGGGTGGGATATCGCACCTGTTCGGCGTGGCCGAGTACTACGCGCGCCAGAGCCAGTACAACCAGGCGTACTACGCGTACTACCAGTACCTGAAGCACTGTCCGAGCGGCGAGCATGTGGTGACCGCACGCGAACGACTGGCCAAGATCAAGCCGTATGCAACCGCGGTGTACCTTGATGGTGACGAGAACGTGTTCACGCGCACATACCCGAAAGATACCATGGTCTTCAGCGAGAACATGCCCGGCAAGGAGATGTACATCATCCAGAAGGGCAGCGTGAAGATCACCAAGATCGTGAACGACAACGAGGTGCTGCTCGCCGTCCTGCGGCAGGGCGACATGTTCGGTGAGATGTCGCTGATCGAGAGCAAGCCCAGGTCGGCCTCGGCGATCGCGTTCGAAGACGCGGTGCTTCTTGCCGTGAACAAGGAGAACTTCGCGAGAATGGTGCAGACCCAGCCGCAGATCATCGCCCGCCTGACCACCACACTCGCGGAGCGGATCTGGTTCATCTACAAGCAGCTTGCGAACACGCTCCTGTCGAACTCAGTTGGTCGTATGTACGACGCTCTGCTCATCCAGCTCGAACGGGCGCGCATACCCATTCGCTCCGGGGAAGCTCATACCTTTGAATTCGGGATCAAGGAGCTGATCAACATGGTCGGGCTGCCTATTGCCGAGGGTAATCAGATCGTGAGAGAGATGCTGAAGAATTCGAAGATCAAGGCGGTTGAGAACAAGATCTACACGTCGGACATCGAGGAGATCGAGAAGCAGGCCAAGTATTACCGCAAGATGGAGCGGATCGAGAAGTCTCGACGCGAACAGCGTCGCATCAGCTGACCCATGCTCTTTCTGCTCGGCGAAATACTGGAGCCGTTCTTCGGTCCGTTTCGACTCTTTTCGTCACACCTTTTCCTCATCGTGGCTGGAACGCTTTCCGGGTTCCTCCTGACATTTCTCTTCGTTCCCCGCGCCTTCCCATGGCTCCCGTCGGATCGTGGGCGGACCTTCGCCGTTGACGGGCAGCTCGCGTGCGGCAAACCAACCGGGGCGGGGTTCGTCTTCATCACCGTCTTTGCGCTCGTCGCGGTACTCGTGGTTCCATGGGGCTGGCGCCAGCTCGCCGTGATCGGCCTCACATATGCGGCGATGGTCACCGGGTTTCTCGATGACCGCAGCGAGACGGCCTGGAGCGAGTACCTCAAGGGCGGGCTCGACCTGCTCATCAGCGTCTGCGCAGCCTTTCTGCTCTACGGAACGCATCACGTCTTCTGGGTGCCGTTCACAACCTCGCCCATAGACGTGAGCGGCGTCGTCTTCGTGCCGATCGCGACGCTGCTCATCTGGACGAGCATCAACAGCACGAACTGCACCGACGGCGTAGACGGCCTGTCGAGCACGCTCGTGCTGCTCGCGCTGATCAGCCTGGGCGGGTTTCTCTACCTGATCGTCGGCAATACGGTGATCTCGGCGTACCTGTTGTTGCCCTTCTACGCGGAGTCGGCAAGCTGGGCGATCATGGTCTTTACCCTCGTGGGAACGCTTGCCGGCTACCTCTGGTACAACGCGCACCCGTCGGCGGTACTCATGGGAGACGCCGGTTCTCGTGCGCTCGGCTTTTTCATCGGGGTGGCGATCATCCTGACCGGGAATCCGCTGATGATACTCATCTCATCCGCCGTCATCCTGGTCAACGGCGGAACCGGGCTGGTAAAGGTGGCTCTCCTGCGGTTCGCCCGTATCCGCATCCTGCACACCATCCGGTTTCCGTTGCACGACCACTTCCGGCACACGCGCAACTGGTCGAACTCCCAGGTCCTCGTCCGATTCGCGCTCATTCAGATCCTGATCATCATTCTCCTGCTCGGTCTGTTCCTCAAGGTCCGCTGATTACGCCAGGCGTTCCACCGCGGCCGCCTCGATCGGCAGGCCTTCGGTGTAGCGGCGGAAAAAGGTCTCGAACCCGCGGACGTCCTCAGGATCCGGCTCGACGACAGAGCCCGGGCTCGATGCGAAGACCTCGTCAAGGAAGTCGGCGAGAGAGGTCGAGCGATCCGTCCGACCGGCGTACGCGGCAAGGAGCGCCATGCCCCACGCGCCGCCTTCACCGGCGGTCTCGAGGACGCTCACCGGCGTCCTCGTTGCCGCGGCCATGATCCGCTGACCGACGTCGGGCGTCTTGAAGAATCCCCCGTGACCGCGGATCTCCTCTACGCGGACACCCTCTTCCTCGGTGAGTATGTCGAGTCCGGTCCGAAGCGCGCCGAGAGAGGCGAACAGGTGCGTCCGGATGAAATTGGGCAGCGTCAGCGGCACGTCGGGTCTGCGGACGAAGAGCGGCCTGCCTTCGCTGAAGCCGGTGACATGCTCTCCTGAGACGTAGCCGTAGGCGAGCATTCCGCCGCCGTCGGCATCGCCCTGCAGGGCGAGCGGCATCAGGCGGCTGTAGACATCGGCGTCGTCGACGTCCACTCCGAGCGCCCGAGCGGCATCCGCGAAGAGTGCGATCCATGCGTCGAAGTCCGACGTGCAGTTGTTCGAGTGGGCCATCGCGACCGGCTTCCCGTCCGGGGTCAGCACGAGGTCGATCTCCTCGTGGACCCGTGAGAGTCCGCCCTCGAGTACGAGCATCGCGAAGACCGACGTGCCGGCCGAGACGTTCCCCGTGCGCGGCCGAACGCTGTTGGTCGCGACCATCCCCGTCTCAGCGTCGCCTTCCGGCGGACAGAGCGGGGCCCCGGCGGCGAGCGACCCGGTCGGGTCGATCAGGCGCGCTCCTTCACCGGTGAGCGTGCCTGCTGCGTCACCCGCCCTCACGATCGTCGGCAGCAGCTCCTCGATCTTCCATGGCACCGTGCCGGTGACGAGGTCATTGAAACTCTCGATCGCCTGGCGGTCGTAGCTCTGCGTAGCGGGATCGATCGGGAACATCCCGGACGCCTCGCCTATGCCAATCGCTCGTTCTCCGGTCAGTTTCCAGTGCACGTACCCGGCGAGCGTGGTGAGATGGGCCACCTTGCCGACGTGATCCTCGCCGCTACGGATCGCCTGGTAGAGGTGTGCGATACTCCAACGCTGGGCGATGGGGTAGTTGAATACCTTCGTGAGCTCGAGTGCGGCCGGCTCGGTGATGTTGTTTCTCCAGGTGCGAAACGGGACGAGCAGGTTGCCCTCGCGGTCAAGCGCCACGTATCCGTGCATCATACCGCTGAAGCCGGCGCCGGCGATCCGCTGCGGCGCGGCTCCACACTCCCTGGTCACGGCGTCCGCCAGCTCCCGGTAGCAGGCGGCGAGACCCGTCCACACGTCCTCAATGGAGTAGGTCCAGACGCCGTCGACATACTCGTTCTGCCAGCCGTGCGAACCCGATGCGAGCGGCGAGTAGTCCGGGCCTATGAGCGTGGCCTTGATACGGGTTGACCCGAACTCTACGCCGAGCACGCCGGTACCGGCGGAGATCACATCTCTCAACTGACTTGCCGTGTTCATTCCTCACTCCTCTCTCACTGATCGTGCCATGCGGATCAGCCGGGCTGTCCGTAATAGGCTGCGCTGCCGTGCTTGCGCGTGAAGTGTTTCTGCTGCAACCGTCGCGGAATGGGCGGTCCCCCATCCGAGATCGTGCGGGTGTACAGCGCCATGCGCGCCACTGCCTCGAGGGCAATGGCGTTCTCCACCGCTGCGGCCGCCGAATCGCCCCAGGCAAACGGGCCGTGGTGCGGCAGAAGCACCGCGGGCACGTGCATGGGGTCGAGCTCGTTCGCTCTGAAGTGCTCGACGATGATGTCGCCCGTGGCCGCCTCGTATCCCGCTGCGATCTCCTCCGCGCTCGGGTGCCGTGTGACCGGCACCGGCCCGGCGAAGTGGTCGGCATGGGTAGTCCCCAGACATGGAATCGGCGTGGCGGCCTGGGCGTAGCAGGTCGCAAAGGTCGAATGCGTGTGCACGATGCCGCCGACGGACCGAAACGATGCGAAGATCCGCTGGTGCGTGGCGGTATCCGAGGAGGGGCGCAGCTCGCCGTCAACAACCTCGCCGGTCCCGATCCCGACGACGACCATCATGTGCGGCGACAACTCGTCATATGATACGCCGCTTGGCTTGATCGCAAACACTCCCGACCCATGATCCGCGGCGCTTGCGTTTCCCCACGTCAGGACGATCAGACCGGAGCGGTAGATCGCCATGTTTGCCTCGTAGGCGGCCTCGCGAATCGCCCGGTAGGGTAAACCACGGCCGTCAGACATAGTGCCTCCCTGGCTCATCATTGTAGCCGTTCTCGTCCCATTGTAAACCGGTAGACAGCCTGCTTCCGCTTCAGTAGCCTCTTACGGTACCAGGAGGCATCATGCAGGCAGTGGAGCTCGCGAGGAGCTTTGACCCGAACGAATTCGAGGATCGCATCTACGCGCTGTGGCAGGACGGTGGGTACTTCGCCCCGCGAGGTGAGGGACAGCCTTATGTTATCGTTATCCCGCCACCCAACGTCACGGGGGTGCTCCACCTCGGTCACGGCCTGAACAACAGCCTCCAGGACCTCGCGATCCGCTACTACCGTATGTTGGGACGGCCAACGCTCTGGGTGCCCGGAACCGACCACGCCGGCATCGCGACGCAGCAGGTCGTCGAGCGTCAGCTGATCGAGGAAGGCACGTCGCGTCTCGAGCTCGGTCGCGAGCGGTTCATCGAGCGGACATGGCAGGTGAAGGAGAATCATCACCGGGTCATCACGCAGCAGCTGAAGAAGATCGGGGCGAGTTGCGACTGGAGCCGGGAACGGTTCACCATGGACGAGGGGCTGTCGCAGGCGGTGCGCGACGTCTTCGTCTCTCTCTACGAGGAGGGGCTCATCTACCGGGGGCTCTACATGGTCAACTGGTCGGTCGGGGCGCAGACGGCGCTGAGCGACGATGAAGTGGAGTTCCAGGAGGTGCAGGGCCGACTCACCCATATCGCCTATCCTCTCGAAGACGGATCCGGCTCGATCGAGGTGGCCACGACCAGGCCGGAGACAATGCTCGGGGACACCGCTGTGGCCGTGCATCCGGATGACGAACGGTACGCCGGTCTCGTGGGGAAGCGCGTGCACCTGCCGCTGACGAATCGCACGATTCCGGTCATCGCGGATGAGTACGTCGACCGTGAGTTCGGAACAGGTGCGGTGAAGATCACCCCGGGACATGACCCGAACGACTACGAGGTGGGGATGCGGCACGACCTGCCGGTGATGAGTATTCTCCGCAAGGACGGAACGCTGAACGACGAGGTTCCCGAAAAGTACCGGGGGCTTTCGGTTGTCGAGGCTCGAAAGGCGGTCGTCGCGGATCTCAAGGCGACCGGCGCCTTTCTCCGCGATGAGGAGCACGTCCATCAGATCGGGCACTGCTACCGTACCGGAGTGCGCATTGAGCCGATGCTGTCCGAACAGTGGTTCGTCAGGATGCGACCGCTTGCCGAAAAGGCGCTGGCCGCCTGGGAGAGCGGTGATGTCGTGTTCTACCCCAAACGGTGGGAGAAGACCTACGCCGCATGGCTGAACAATATCCGGGACTGGTGCATCAGCCGCCAGCTCTGGTGGGGGCACCGTATTCCGGTCTGGTATCACGCGCAGACCGGCGAAGTCCGATGCCTCCGTGAGGATCCGCCGGCCGGGGACCTCGTTGAGAACGGCGGCGACTGGCGGCAGGACGCAGACGTGCTGGACACGTGGTTCTCGAGCTGGCTCTGGCCGTTCAGCGTGATGGGATGGCCCGAACCGACGTCGGATCTTGAAGCCTACTACCCGACGACGGCACTCGTGACGGCATACGACATCATCTTCTTCTGGGTCAGCCGGATGATCATGGCCGGTATGCACTTCACCGGACGCGCTCCGTTCAAGGACGTCTATATCACGAGCCTGGTTCGCGACAAGCAGGGTCGCAAGATGAGCAAGAGCCTGGGCAACGGCATTGATCCGCTCGAGATCGTGGAGGAGTACGGAGCCGACGCGCTGAAGTTCACCCTCGCGTTCATGGCCGCCCAGGGGCAGGACGTGCTGATTGACAAGGAGAGCTTCGGGCTCGGAAGCCGGTTCGGCAACAAGATCTGGAACGCCGCGCGGTACCTGCTCATGAACCTTGAAGGGCGAACGCTCCTGCCGCTCTCCGGGATCGATCTGCGCCCGGTGGATCGCTGGATCTTCCACCGTCTGAACGAGACCGTGCGCGGCGTTGCAGAGGCGATGGCGGTGTACCGGTTCAACGAAGCCGCTCAACTTGGATACGAGTTCTTCTGGAACGAGTTCTGCGACTGGTACATCGAGGCGAGCAAGCTCGCGCTCTACAGCGACGATGATTCGGAAAAGGACCGGGCGATCACGCTTCTCGTCCGGTTGCTCGAGGAGAGTCTGCGACTGCTGCATCCCTTCATGAGCTTCATCACCGAGGAGATCTACCAGAAGCTGCCCGAGATTCCGGAGCACGAGCGGGCGCCTGCCCTGATCGTCGCACCCTATCCGGCCGAGCTCGCAGAACGCGAGTCGCCGCGGGAGGCCGCCTCCTTCGGCGCGCTCCAGGAGGTCGTCCGTCTCGTGCGCTCGCTGAGAAGCGAGTTCACCATTCCCCCTGCGCTGCGAATCCGCTTCACGGTGCGCACCGAGCCGGCCTTCGCTCACGGCGCGTATCTGGCGGCGCATCAGTCGCTCATCGAGGCGCTTACCACGGCCGAACGGACCGGCTACACGGAGACGAAGCCGGACACCGAGGGCAGTGTCACGCTTGTGGGGAACGGATTCGAGGTGTACGCCTACGTCCGTGATGCGATCGATCTCGATGCCGAGACGGCGAAGTTGCGCAAGACACTCGCGAAGACCGAAGCCCTGCTTGCGGCGACCGAGCGGAAGCTCGCGAACCCCGGCTTCCTTCGCAACGCCGGAGAGGACGTGATCGAGAAGGAGCGCGGGAAACGCGCTGAGTTCGCCGGAAAGGTCGAGAAGATGCGCACCTACCTCGAGCAGATCGGCTGATCGGCGGTCCTCCGACGGGTGTCCCGCGGCGGACCGTTGCTCGCCTCAGGCTCAGTCTCCTTCGAACCCTCGCTCCAGGTCGTCGCCGGTGAAGATCACGTCGGCGTCCCGGTAGGGTATCGTCGCGATGAGATACGGCGCCGTGAGCGCCTGGGTCACCATATCGTCCGCGGCAGGCGCCTCCACCTCGACGTCCACCTCCACTACGCCGTTGTGAGATCTCACGCCGGCGATCCGGACCTCGTAGCCCCCCGTTCGTCGTTCTCCGAGTAGAAGCACCACGACCGTCTCACTCCCGAAGTCGACAGGGGGTCGTTCCGGCTGTGGGTGCCGGTTCGCGTGAACGGCGGCCCATACGTCGGTCCACAGGTCCGGGGAGGTGACCGCTCGTGCGATCGGTACCCGAACCGCGCTCTGCTGCCCGGAGGCGATCACCTCGAAGCGCCGCTGCGGTACTGCCGGTTCCTCCGGGGCGGGTTCCGGCGGTATCTCCGGAGCCGGTTCCAGAGGTGGAGCCGGGGTCGGCTCGACCGGTCGTTCGGGCGGTGGTTCGTCGGCCGGCGGTTCGTCGGCCGGCGCCGCCGGACGGAGCAGGGCGCACGAGGACAGAGCGGCGAGGAGTGCCAGCACGATGGCCGGACGGCTGATGGTGCGAAGACGCGTGAATCCCATCTCACGAATATATCCCCTTTTTGGGGGATGGTCTCATCGTGCGCCGCGGTGTAGCATGCAGCTATGCGACGGCCTGCCTTCCTGATGGTCCTGCTCGTTTTGTTCGTCCTGGCCGGGACGACCGCCGCGGCGCTGCCGACGCTCGTCTACCGGGATGATCCCGAGTACGCCCTCGCGCGCCGCCTTGCGCTCGCCGCCGGATCAGCACCTCCGTCCGCCGTGAGTCCGCTGACCGCCGGGGAGCTGCGTCTGGTGCTCGACGAGATCGACCTTGATGCTCTTCCGGCCGGGCTCGTCCCCGAGTACCGCGCGCTGCGGCGCCGGCTCACCGGCGACCCTGAGGGCGACCCGGTCGGGTCGATCGGGCTCGTCTTCTCTCCGGAGCTCTACCTTCATACCTCCGGGGAGCCCGATGCCTGGCGGTACTGGTACCCTCATCGCCGGCCCGTCCTTTCCATGCCCATCCGGGCGAAACCGCTCGCACCGCTCGTGATCGAGTTCGACCTGGACTGGAGGAGGAACTATCCCTTCTTCCCGGGAACCGACCGCGACACGCCGAACCCGAATCCGGTGACGAACGTGCCCGTTGATGTGCTGGAATCCGACGTGCAGTTCCCCTTCCGGGCGCTCGTCTCGGCCGGCGGCGAACGCTGGTCGCTCCAGTACGGGCGGGGTCTCGTTGCGCTCGGTTCCGGAGAGAGCGGGAGCCTCTTCCTGAGCGACCACGTCGACTACCACGAGTACCTCATGGCGAGTGTCTGGGGCCGGCTGTTCACCTATCGAGCGCTCTACCTGGACCTCGAGGCGCACTATACCGGCGGGGATGCGGTGGACAACCGGATGTTCTTCGCCCACCGCATAGAGATGCGGCCCGCGCCCTGGCTCTCCCTCGCCGCGAACGACGGGTGGATCTACGCCGGGCCGCCGCTCGAGCTTCGCTACTTCAACCCGCTCATGATCATGCACAGCTGGTTCCTGCCGCAGCGAGGAAACTCGCTGCTGAACTTCGAGGCCGCCATTCGTCCGGTACGCGGTCTGGAGGTCTACGGACATTTCGCGATCGAGCAGCTTCAGATCGCGCTCGAGGAGGAGCGGGGCTACGCGGCAGACGATCCGGACGCCCTTGGCTTCCTCGCGGGCGTAGAGTATGCCCTGCCCATTCCGGTCGGGTGGCTGACGGTGGGAATGGAGTGGGTGCACCTTGACCCGTGGATGTACATAGGACGCAATCTGCCCACGAGCTTCACCTACCGTCGTCTCGTGCAGGCCGAGCATGTCCGCAACCCTGAGGGAGTGCCGGTGGGGGCGAAGGTGCTCGTGGAGAAGCCGCTCGGCTATCCTGCGGGGCCCGACTATTACGAGGTGCTCGTCCACGCGACGGCGGACCTCCGCGAGCGCCTGACGCTGGGCCTGCAGGCGAGACTCGCGGCCAAGGGCGAAAACGAGCTGGGACGACCGGTCGAGGTCGAAGATCCTGCCGACGCCGCGCGCCGTACACCGTCGGGCGATGCGCCGCAACGCCTGCTCCACGCTCGCCTCGCGGCGGACGTGCTCATTGGTGAGCTCAGGCTCTCGTCGGTTCCGCTCGAGCTCCGGGCCGGTGCGGTCGTCGATGCGATTCGAGTCCTCAATCGCGGGTACGAGGCAGGGAGGGTCCTGCGGGATCTGCAGTTCTCGCCTTACGTCTCGGTCCGGGTGCGCCACGATTTCCGAAGGTGATGCCGACGCGTCGAGAGAGGCCGGCAGCGAGGTCTCAGAACCGGTGGTGCCGCCGGAAACGCGGCAGGCCGTGGCGACGCATCTCCCGAATCGCGGCCTCATAGACCGCGATGACACGGCGGGCCTGGTTCTCGACCGACCACAACGACGCGCGTCCGCGCGCCTCGCGGCGCTTGGCACGATAGAGGCGAGGGGTGCGAAGCAGGTGCACGACCGTCGCTGCAAACTCGTCCGTATCGTCGCGGGTGAGAATCCCCCCCACGTCGTCCCCGATCAGGTCATCAACGCCGGTCGCGCTGATCGCGACGACCGGCGTGCCTACGGACAACGATTCGAGCAGGACGAGCCCCTGCGTCTCGGTCTTCGAGGCGAAGATGAACAGGTCACAGACGCGGAGAAAGCTCAGCACGTCGTCGCGTTCGAGGTAACCGGTGATCGTCACGTGGTCTGCGAGGTCTCTCGCGCGGATCTCCTCTTCGATTTCCCTGCGGTCGGGCCCGTCGCCTATCATGAAGAAGTGGAACGGCTCACCGGCGTCACGGATGCGCGAGGCCGCCCGGATGAGGAACCGGATGTTCTTCTCGCGCCCGAGTCGTCCGACCGAGACGAGGAGCCGCTTCCCGTGGAGCCGACTCGGGTCGCCAAGCCCGTAGCGATCGAAGAGGGCCGCGATCGGCGTCGATGTCTCCCTGTCCTGGAGATCGATTCCGGTCGGGATGACGGTGACCGGTGCGTCGACGCCGTAGCTCTGGATTTCGTCCTTGATCCCGTTACTCGGGACGATCACATGGTTGCACCGGCCGCAGAAATGCTGCGCGATCCAGATGACCGTGCGCCGCGCGAAGGCGCGGGGAAAGGGCATGTAGTGCGTGTACTCCATGTAGTGCGTGTGATAGGTGTGGACGTGCGGCGTGCGCCAGACGGCGCTCGCGATCAGCGCAAAAACCCCCATGTTGCCCGGAACCTGGGAGTGTATGACGTCGGCCTTGATCCGACCGAATCTCAGGATCGCCGCCGGTCCCATCCACGCGAGCCGTCGTTCCTTCATCATCTTGAAGGGGTAGGGAATCGACGGCATGCGAACGTTCCTTGGGTGGGGGTCATGCCGTCCGAAGTACCGCGGGCAGAAGATCCAGACTTCATGTCCCTGTCGCTCGAGCTCGACGCGATAGGTGTCGATCGAAGTGACCACGCCGTTGATCTCGGGGCGGTACGTGTCGGTGAAAATCGCTATTCGCATCGTGCAGTGTACCTGTGGCCAGTATAGCAGGGGCCTTTGTCCGTTGGCCACCGGTCGCACGGGTTCGCGCCGACGGCGAATCGGGGTACAATGGAGGGGCAGTTCCGAAAGAGAGGTCGTGATGAAGTACCGCAAACTGGGCAATACCGGGCTCTACGTCAGCGAGATCGCGTACGGGAGCTGGCTGACCTTCGCGAACCAGGTCGATCTCGACCGTGCGGAGACGATCGTCCGCCGTGCGCTCGAGTTGGGAATCAACTACATTGACACGGCGGATGTCTATGCGAAGGGGCGGGCGGAGGAGCTGCTCGGCAAAGTGCTGCCCGGCACGGTCCGGCGTCAGGACTATATCCTCGCGACCAAGGTCTACTTTCCCATGGGTGACGGGGTCAACGATCGCGGCCTGTCACGGAAGCACATCTTTGACTCGATTCGCGACAGTCTCAAGCGGCTGCATCAGGAGTACGTCGATATCTACTACTGTCACCGGTACGACGAGAACACTCCCCTGGTCGAGACAATCCAGGCGATGCAGGACCTCATTCATCAGGGCAGAATCATGCACTGGGGCGTGAGCCAGTGGACTGCCGACCAGATCGCCGAGGCGTCGAGCAAGTGCAAGGCGAACGGTTGGATCCCTCCCGCGGTCGACCAGCCCATCTACTCGCTGCTGAACCGCGGGATCGAGGAGCGGATCCTGCCGGTGTGCGCACATCACGGGCTTGGGGTTGCCGTCTTTTCGCCGCTTGCGCAGGGCATTCTGACCGGCAAGTACTCCGGCGGCTCGATCCCGGAAGGTTCGCGCGGCTCCATCGACAGCCTGAACATGTTCATGCGGGAGCATCTGTCGGATGAGGATGTGCTTGCCCGGGTGGATCAGCTCTCGGATATCGGGAGCCAATGCAATCTGAGCGGGGCCCAGGTTGCTCTCGCGGCTCTCCTGCAACGACGGGCGGTGGACACGCTGATCGTCGGCGCGAGCTCGGTGCGGCAGCTCGAGGAGAATGTTCGAGCGTCGGGCGTCATGCTCAGCCCTGAGATGATCGACCGCGTAGACGAGCTGTTCCCCGGCCCGCGCTCGCTCGCCGCGAGTTGAACCGGCGCGGGCGAACCGGCGCAGGCGAACCGGCGCAGGCGGGTAGTCACCGGGGAAGCCTATGTGTACACTATTGGATCTGCGACTCGGATAAGGAGAGCCAGGAGTTATGAGATGAGGCGAATCATAGAGAACTACGCCGAGCTGCCACGGTTTGTCCGCAAACCCCTCTGGAGGTTCTGGCACAGCTTGATCATATCGCGGGAGAAGCAGGGCGTCGTGATGACCTGCATGAACTACGGCTATGCGGGACTGGAGACCGAGAAGACGATCGATCTCGAGCCACGCGACGAAAGCGAGCGATATGGGCTGCAGATGTACCATCAGGCTGCCTCCTGGGTGTCGCTCGACGGCAAGGAGGTGCTCGAAGTCGGGTCCGGTCGAGGCGGTGGAGCCTCGTTTCTGGCTCGATACATGCACCCGAAGTCGTACATTGGGCTGGATCTCTCCGAACCCGGGATCGCCTTCTGCAACCAGCACCATCAGGTGCCGAACCTCCGGTTCGTCAAGGGAGATGCCGAACAGCTGCCGTTCGAAGACGACAGTTTTGACGCAGTGATCAACGTCGAGTCTTCCCGCTGTTATCCGCACATCATGAAGTTCTTCTCCGAGGTCAAGCGCGTCCTGCGTCCGGACGGCACCTTCCTCCTGACCGACATGCGCTGGAGCGCGGACGTTCCAAAGCTGCGTGAGGAGCTTCGTGAAAGCGGGTTCCGCATTGTCGCGGAGAAGGAGATTCGCGAGAATGTAGTCCGGGCGCTCGATACCGACGACTCCCGAAAGCGCGCCCTCATCGGCCAGCGCATACCCGGATTCCTCGTCAACGCGTTCGGCGAGTTTGCCGGCGTCCAGGGCTCGGGGCGCTACGCCTCCTTTGCCTCCGGTGCGATGGAGTATCTGAGTTTTCATCTCGAACACGCGGACTGATTGACGCCCGGGCCCGACGGCCCGAGTTTCTTTTTCTTCTGTTTTTTTCGAATTTCGCTTGACCGATAAGTATGACTATGATAATATGACCATGGTTGCAATGCGACCTACAGGATCCAACTGGGAGGCGGCTGCATGGAGATTGCGGCAGGGAAGTTCAAAGCTCAGTGCCTGCAGCTGATGGATCTTGTCCACGACACCCATCAACGGGTGGTCATTACCAAGCATGGCCGGCCGGTGGCTCAGCTCGTTGCCGTGGAGCGAGGCAAGCCGCGGCCGGTCTTTGGTCGACTGCGAGGACGCATCGAGTCGTCCTCCGACGTCACAGGGCCGCTTCCCGACGTATGGCCGGAGGGCCAACGGGGAGGCAATGGACCAGCACGCTCACCTGAACATTCTTGACACTCACGTCTGGCTCTGGCTGATGGAAGGTGATCCCCGGCTCGCGGACGCGGTCGTGGATGAGCTCGAACAGTCGGCTTCGATGGGTACGCTCTCGGTTCTGACGCTCTCGCTCTGGGAGGTCGCGATGTTCGAGGCGGCAGGAAGGATCAGGTTCCTTGTTCCCGTGGACACGTGGCTCTCAGAGGCGCTCGAGACACCGGGACTCAACCTGCTCGAGATAGACGCGACCATGGCCGCGGAGAGCGTCAGGCTCCCGGAGGACTTCGACGGAGATGCCGTGGATCGACTCCTGGTGAGTGCAGCCCGAACGCGGAACGGGGTCCTCTATACCGCGGACCCCGCGATCATCGCGTACGGGGAGCGTGGCTGGGTACACGTTCACGCGGTGCGCGTACCGTAACAGGACCTGCCCGGCCTGAAGCCCTCAGCCGCGCTCGACGTGGATCCGGGTCTCCGGATGCGTCTCGAAGTAGGCGAGCAGCTCCTCTCTGATCCGTTCGTACGATCGCGATGCGCCGAGGCGTGCTCCCAGCGCGTGTCCGAAGGCGAGGTTCTGCGTGAAGTACGAGGCGAAGCGGGCTGCGCGGGTCGCGAGAAAGTCCGGCGGCTGGTGGGACTCGAGCAGTGTGAAGAACCGACGCGCGACCGTGGCGAGATCAACACGGTACTCGCAGCGACCGTCGCGGAGCCTGCGTCTGAGGTAGGCGAAGATCCAGGGGGCGCGCGCGGCCGCCCGGCCGACCATGACCCCGCCGTCTCCGGCCTCGGCTAGCCGCGATCGCAGCGTCGCCTCGCCGGTCACCCCGCCGTTGCCGATCACCGGGATCGTGAGCTTTTCGCGCAGCAGGCGCACGTACGACCATCGGGCCGGGCGCCCGGCCGACTGCTTGCGCGTTTTCGGGTGCAGGGTGATGAAATCGGCTCCGGCGGATTCGAGCGCGCGGCACAGATCCACGAGCCCCTCGGGATCTTCGGTCGCGCCAAGGCGTACCTTGACGGACAGACTCCGGTCGCCGACGGCCTCGCGCGCGCGCTCCACCAGGCGCGCGGCAGCGTCCGGGTCGGCCATCCAGGCGATCCCGCCGCCCTTGCGCACGATGTGAGGCGCCGAGCAGCCCATGTTGAGGTCCACCCCGGCCGCCCCGGTCTGCGCGAGACGCGAGGCCGCCTCCACGATTCGTTCCTGCGTGTAGCCGACGACCTGGTAGACGAGACGCCGCGGGTCAGGATCGCCCATCGTGTAGTACCGTTCGTAGCGTGTTCCTCCGATCATCGCCTCCGCGCTGATCATCTCCGAGAAGTAGAGATCGCACCCTCCGAACTCCCCTATGAGTACCCTGAACCCTGCATGGGTCAAGGTAGCCATGGGCGCGAGTACGAGCGGCGTGCAGGATCTCAGGATTCTCGTCAAGCGATCGCGATCGCCCGGCGCTCCGGGTTCTGCTGACACGCCCGCAGTATACGAGGACGCCGCATCCAGGTCACGCCCCCGGAGGCGACAGGTCCTGCTATTTGACCCGCGCCCGCCGATTTTCTACACTCTAGCCTCGCTCGAGAGGAGGGAGTTTTGTACAAGCCGGTGGACCCACGGGTCGATTTCCCAGCACTGGAAGAGGATATCCTCGCGTTCTGGGAAGAGAAGCAGATCTTCAGAGCATCGATCACGCAGCGCGAGGGCAACGAGGAGTTCGTCTTCTATGACGGGCCTCCGTTTGCGACCGGTCTTCCCCACTACGGGCATATCCTTGCCGGCACAATCAAGGACATCATCCCCCGGTACCAGGCGATGAAAGGCAAGAAGGTCGAGCGTCGGTTCGGCTGGGACTGCCACGGGCTCCCCGTCGAGTACGAGATGGAGAAGGAGCTTGGTATCTCGGGAAAGAGCGAGATCGAGGCGTACGGCGTGGCGAGGTTCAACGAAGCATGCCGGTCGATCGTGCTGCGTTTTACCGAGGAGTGGCGGGATGTCGTGACCCGCATGGGCCGGTGGGTCGATTTCGACGACGACTACAAGACGATGGACCTTGACTACATGGAGTCCATCTGGTGGGTCTTCAAACAACTGTGGGAGCGCGGCTTCGTCTACGAGGGGTACTACATTCTTCCCTACAGCCCGGCGCTCGCCACGCCGCTGTCCAACTTCGAGGTCAACCTGGGAGGATACCACGAGGTGACCGACCCGGCGATCACCGTGAAGTTCGAGCTCGTTGACGAGCCGGACACCGCGATCCTTGCCTGGACGACCACGCCGTGGACGCTTCCGAGCAACCTTGGACTGGCGCTCGGTCCGGATGTCGACTACGTGAAGGTGCGCGACGGCGAGCAGTACTACATCCTTGGAAAGGAACGGCTGCCGGCCTACTACCAGGACGCGTCGTACCAGGTCATCTGGACGAAGAAGGGGCGCGAGCTCGGCGGCCTGCACTATCGGCCGCTGTTCCCCTATTTCGCGGATCTTGATGCCGACGGCGCCTTTCGCACCCATGTCGCCGACTACGTGACGACCGAAGAGGGCACCGGCATCGTTCACATTGCGCCGGGGTTCGGCGAGGACGACTACCACGTGCTCCGCGAGAGCGGTCTGCCGGTCCCCGTCCCTATCGACGCCGAGTGCCGGTTCACGAGCGAGGTATCCGACTTCCAGGGGCTGTTCGTCAAGGACGCGGACAAGCCGATCATCGCGCGACTGAAGGATGACGGGCTGCTGGTCAAGCGCGAGAACTACGTCCACCCGTATCCATTCTGTTACCGAACGCAGAAACCACTGATCTACCGGGCGGTGGGAAGCTGGTTCGTCGACATCGAGAAGGTGAAACGGTCGATGCTCGCGGCGAACGACCAGATCGCATGGGTTCCCGACCACCTGAAGACCGGCCGGTTCGGGAAGTGGCTCGAAGGAGCGCGCGACTGGGCGATCAGTCGAAACCGGTACTGGGGAAACCCGATTCCGGTCTGGAAGTGCGACGGCTCCGACTACACGGAGTGCATCGGCAGCCGCGAGGAGCTCGAGCGCAAGTGCGGGCGGCCGGTCAACGACCTCCATAAGCACTTTGTCGACGAGATCATCTGGCCGAGCCCGGACGGCAAGGGAACGATGCGGCGGGTTCCCGAGGTGCTCGACTGCTGGTTCGAGTCTGGAGCAATGCCGTATGCACAGAACCATTATCCCTTCGAGAACAAGGAGTGGTTCGAGAGCCACTATCCGGCGGACTTCATCGCCGAAGGCCTGGACCAGACGCGAGGCTGGTTCTATACGTTGACGGTGCTTGCCGCCGCGCTCTTTGACAAGCCGGCCTTTCAGAACGTCATCGTCAACGGCATCGTGCTCGCCGAAGACGGCAAGAAGATGAGCAAGAGTCTGCGGAACTACACGCCGCCCATGGAGGTGATGAGCCGGTTCGGCGCCGATGCATTGCGGCTCTCGCTGATGTACTCCACCGTCGTCAAGGGCGAGGATCTGAAATACTCAGACGAGACGGTGCGTGATGTCCTGAAGAGCATCATCATCCCGCTGTGGAATGCCTACAGCTTCTTCGTGACCTATGCCAATATCGACGGGGCGCAGCCTCACTCGCCGCCGGTCTCGCCGGCGAATCCCCTTGATCGCTGGCTTCTGAGTGAGGTCGAACGCCTCGTGGAGGATGTGACCGCACAGCTCGATGCGTACGACCTGCAACGCGCGATCGATCCCATCGTCGACTTCATCGATCTGCTGAACAACTGGTACATCAGGCGCAGTCGGCGTCGCTTCTGGCGCAGCGAGAACGATACGGACAAGGCGGAGGCGTACGCGACGCTGCACCATGTGCTCATGAAGCTCGTCACGGTGGCCGCCCCTATCATCCCGTTCGTCACTGAGGAGATCTACCGGAACCTGAAGGCGGACGGCGAGCCGCAGAGCGTCCATCTGTGCGATTATCCGACGGCCGACCGCGACAAGCGAGACTACGAGCTGGAAGAGAAGATGAGCGTCACCCGGAGGGCGGTGAGCATGGGTCGTGCGATCCGCAGCATGCACAATCTCAAGATCCGCCAGCCGCTGCGCGCGATTCACCTCGTGACGCGGGAGAGCTCGGAGAAGCGCATCCTCCGTGAGATGGAGAACATCATCCGCGAGGAGCTCAACGTGAAGGAGGTGGTCTTCCGCGAGAACGAGGAGGAGCTCGTCGAGTACTCGGCCAAGGCGAACTTCCGCAAGCTCGGCCGCGAGCTCGGCAAGGACATGCAGGAGGCCGCCGCGAAGATCCAGGGCCTTTCCGGGCGGGAGATCCAGGGACTCATCGAAGGCACGACCCTGAGCATGGATATCGCCGGGAGGACGCTCGATCTGACGCAGGAGGATGTGATCATCCAGCGCACCGAACGCGAGAACCTCAGGGTTCTGAATGAAGGCTCGTTGACGGTAGCGCTCGACCCCGAGATCACCGATGATCTGCGCCAGGAGGGCGTCGTACGCGACCTCATCAGGCAGATACAGAATCTGCGCAAGGAGTCGGGGCTCGACGTCGCCGACCGTATCCGCCTCGTGATCCGCGGGCCGCAGGAGCTGCGTGAAGCCGTGGAGAACAACGAGGAGTACCTCATGGGGGAGACTCTGGCGGTGTCGGTGAACTGGTGCGACGACGCCTCTGCGGCCACTGACCCCGCGACGGCCACCGCGGACAGCGCGGACAGCGCGGACAGCGCGATCAGAGAGATCGCACTCGGTGGGCTCAGCTGCTCGGTCGTGCTGGAGAAGGCGGGGTGAACCGGTGCGAGCTCGCCTGATCGACGGTCGTGTTCAGGGTGACCGCGCCGCGCGTCGGCGCGTCTCACGGAGCCGTCTCGCGCTCTGTGTGCTCGCGCTCGCCACGTTCGCCGGGTGCGCGACCCGGCCGCCGCCGGAGCCTCCGGTGCCTGAGAGCCTGCTCCTCACCGGGTACCCTGTGTGGTTCGCCGCGGATGTGGACCGGAATCGTGATCTGCTGCGCTCGGTATTCGGGGAGCTGGAGACGGATCTGGAGTTCATCGAAAGGACGGATCGAATCGTCGGCGGGGTCAGGCTCGGCACCGGGGACCCCGGCTCATCCGCCGACATCGCCGCCGTCGCGACCGGGCGGTACCCACCCGGGGCGACGCGATTCGCGCTCGGCATGGACCGCACCTTCGCTCGTCAGATCGTGCGGGTCGACGGCCGGCGGCGGGTGTACTACCAGGAGCGCGAAGGGACGTTCCAGCTCGCCCCGGCGGGTCGCGACCTGCTCTATCTGAGCTCGGGGCGAATCGCGGAGATGCTCGCGCAGAGGCCGCCGGCCGAGCTCGAGCTCGACGCCGATCTCTACCGGATGCTTCGTTCGGTCGGACGTCCCGGCGAGCCGGCGGCACTCATCGTGTTCGAGGACCCCGGCAGGAGCGTGCTGCGGCCTCTTGGACTCGAAGCGCCGGCCCTGCCCCTCGTGAGACTGGCGCTCTCGCTCGAGACGGAGCCCACGGACCGGCTCAGCTTTGGCGGCACCTTCTACTTCCGAGACGAACGCGACGCTGCGCTGTTCAGCCGGATCGGGCGGCTGTTCATGGTGGTGTTCGTCAGGTCGCTCGGACTCGAGGGCGCGGTAGCGCAGCAGACACGGATTGGCGTAGACGGGACGGCGGTGAGGTTTTCCGGCATCCCCGTCGAACCGCGGCAGTTGCTCGGCCTGGTACGGCGTCTTGCGCAGGAGGATGGGTGAAGACCGTTGTCGTCGACTACCAGGCCGGCAATCTGCGGAGCGTTGAGACCGCGCTCCTGCACATTGGCGTGGAGCACGAGATCACGAGCGATCCGGACCGGCTCGCCCGGGCACAGCGGATCGTGTTCCCGGGCGTCGGCGACGGCGCGCATGCGATGCGACTCCTCGCCGAGCGGGAGCTCGATGAGGCGCTGAAGGACCGGCATGCCGCCGGTGTTCCCATCCTCGGCATCTGCCTTGGTTGCCAGATCGTCCTCGAGTCGACCGAGGAGGGCGGCGCGTCGTGTCTTGGTCTCGTGCCGGGGACCGCGAGACGATTTCCGCCGGAGTGCGGCAAGGTGCCGCACATGGGCTGGAACAGCGTGCGGACCCGGCCCGGTCACTGGCTCTTCTCCGGTCTCCCCGCGGGATCGAGTTTCTACTTCGTGCACTCCTACTATCCCGCGCCTGCCCGGGCCGCCGATGCGATTGCCTGGTGCGAGTACGGGTTCGAGTTCGTCGCGGCGATCGAACGGGGTTCGCTCGTCGCCACGCAGTTCCATCCCGAGAAGTCGGGCGAGGCCGGCCTCCAGGTCCTGCGCAACTTCCTGGAGGCGCGCTGATGCTGCAGAAACGGGTCATCGTCTGCCTTGACGTGCGAGACGGGAAGACGACCAAGGGCGTTCGGTTCGAAGGAAACATCGACATAGGCGACCCGGTCGAGATGGCGCGTGCCTACTATGAACAGGGGGTGGACGAGCTCGTGTTCTACGACATCACCGCGAGCTCCGAAGGACGCGGCATTATGATCGACGTCGTGCGTCGCGTGGCCGAACAGATCTTCATACCGTTCTGCGTTGGCGGAGGTATCGCCACGATCGACGACATGCGCGCGGTGCTCCTTGCCGGCGCTGAGAAAGTGAGCGTCAACAGCCAGGCGGTCCGCAACCCGCGCATCATCAGCGAGGGCGCGCGTCGGTTCGGCAACCAGGCAATCGTGCTCGGGATGGATGCGCTCGCCGACCCGCAGATGCCGAGCGGCTATCGCGTGGTGATCAACGGAGGCCGGGTGAAGACCGACCGCGACGCGCTCGAGTGGGCGCGCGAAGCCGAGCAACTTGGCGCGGGAGAGATCGTGGTGAACTCGATCGACGCCGACGGCACGCGTGACGGCTACGAGCTCGACGTGACCCGCACGATCGCCACCGGCGTCGGAGTGCCGGTCGTGGCCTCCGGCGGCGCCGGGGTGCCCGCGCATCTCGTGGACGTGTTCGAGCGCGGCGCCGCGGACGCCGCGCTCGTCGCATCGATGGTGCACTACGGTGACTACACGGTCGCCGCGATCAAGGACGTCATCGCAGCGGCGGGAATCCCCGTCCGCCGGGTCGACCAGCGACCGGCGGTATAGTCGGTTGACGGCCGACGCGGTATATTACCAACTACTCCCTTGGTGAGGATGAACATGCCAACGTATGACTACGAATGCCGAAAGTGCGGGCACACCTTTGATACCTTCCAGAACATGTCGGACGCTCCGTTGACCACCTGTCCGGAGTGCGGTCGCAACGGCTTGAAGCGGCTGATCGGCGGCGGGTTGGGTGTGATTTTCAAGGGCAGCGGATTCTACGTGACCGACAGCCGCAGTAACGGCTCGAAGAAGAGTGCCGCAAAGACCGCTGACACCGCACCCGCGGGCACGACCGACGGCGCTTCGAAGAGCGGCGGAGAGACGAAGAAGGACTCCTCCGGCGCCGGTTCGGGTGCGTCTGAGAAGGCGGCTGGATAGAAGCACCGCTATATTGCGATTCCGCTATTAATTCAGTATCTTCTCATTGATGGAAACCCGAATAGTCGGTGATGAGCAGCGCCTGGACGAATACGCGGGAAAGCTCAAGGTGCTCGGTCATCCGGTACGGCTCAAGCTGCTGTGCGCAATAGCCCGGCAGGATGACCCGTGCGTCTCGCAGCTGTGGGTCTGTCTCAGGCAGCCCCAACCGGTCGTCTCCCAGCACCTTGCCGTGCTCAAGGAGCGGGGCATCGTCCGCAGCGAGGTCCAGGGCAACCGCCGCATCTATTCAATCGTCGATCCCTTCGTGCGCGAGCTCGTGGAGGCGATAGACTGCGGCGGCGACTCGTCCTACGGCATCCACCCGACCAACTGAGCAAAGTTGATGATCGTCACCGCCACGCCGATGATCCCGGTCACCCACCCGGTCACCGTGAAAATGTTCTCGAAGGCGTGCTTCGTCTGACCCCAGGCGCTCCTGCCCACGAAGATATTCGTGCCAATAGGTACCGGCGTATCAACGTCGACCCGCTGCATCGATCCGTCGGGCTCGGCGAAGAAGAGCCTGTTCGGACTGCCCTCATCGGGGTCGACGCCGCCGGCGAGCTCGAGATAGTCTCCCACCGTATAGCCGCTGGTAAAGGGAAAGGAGCCCGGGCTCTGCACCGACCCTCCGACCGCGACAACCAGACGCTTCATAGGAACGACGAGACGGTCGCCCGGCTCGAGGTTGATGTCCCGGTCCCACTGCCGGTCCCGCCACAACTGCTCGAGATCGGGCACCGGCTCGCGGCGGTTGTCAGATCCGCGGATGATGAAGGTGCGCTCCGGCTGCGCGAAGTGCGTTGGCCCGCCAAACCGTTCGAGGACGCGCAGGACCGTCATGCCGGGCGTGAAGGGCACCTCGAGGAGAGTGGGTTCGAGCGGCACGGCGCGCGGGGTGCCTTCCTCTGCCGGGCTGCGGTGTATCGCCCCTTCCAGGAGCACCATTTCGGTCTTCGTCGTGGAGGCGGGAATCGTGACGATGTCTCCGGTCCGCGCAGGGAGCGAGCGAAGGTCAACGTCGGCGAGGTCAAGGATCGCGTACCGGTTTCGGTCGTCGAGGCGATTCACCGTCGCGCGCTCCATCTGCGCGGTGGGGAGAAGGCCGCCGGCGAGCGCGATGAGGTCGCCGATCGTTTCCTCCCCTACGATCTCGTACGAACCGGGTTTCGTGATCGCCCCGCGGATTTCCGCCGCCGCGTCGGCGACCGGGACGAAGATCCGGTCTCCCGGACGGATGAACGGATTCTCTTCGTCGACGCCCCGGGCGAGAAAACTGACCAGGTCGTGCCGGGTGACCTCACCCTCGCGGTACACCTCGATCTGCCGCCGCGATCCAACCGCCTGCGGGCCGCCGGCGGTCGCGATCGCGTCCGAGAGGCGGTTGAGCGAGGTGACGGTGTGAAAGCCCGGTGAGTTGACGCTCCCCCAGATGAACACGTCGTAGACCGCCGGTGCGGTCAGGGTCAGGCTCACGAAGGGCACCAGCAACCGCTCACGCAGACGCGTCGAGACCTGATTCTGCAGCTCGGTGTAGGTGAGCGTGCTCGCGTCAATCGCGCCAATGTACGGGACCACGAGCCGGTAGTCTCCCTGGAGGATGAGCGTGATCGATTCGGTCCGCTGTGCCGCGGCGTTCGGGGTGACGCCGTAGTTGATCGTCAGCGTGTAGACGTCGCCGGGGGTTGGCCGGTACAGCTCCTCGTGGATGATCTTCCTCGCGACGGTGTCCTGCGCGACGGCGTTCTGCGCGACGGAACTCAACGCGAGCGCGAGAAGCGTGAGCGCGGCGAGCACCCTGATCTGCATTCGAGTCATGACGCATAGTACGGCGGTGCCGCCCGCCCGTCAATTGTCTGTTCACACGATGCCCGCGATTGGTATAGTCGACCAATGCAACGCAGTTTCACCTTCGGCGGATACGAGACCACCGTGACGATGACGGGCCGCGACCGGCTGTGGGACTCGCTCGACGACCGCGCCTGTCTGGTTGCCGACGCGAATACCGCGGCCTTTCTCCCGGAGGACCGGCGCTTCCACGAGGTGCCGGTCGGCGAACGGGCGAAATCCTGGTCCGAGCTCGAACGGTTGCTCGCCGGGCTGCTCGACGCCGATCTCACGCGCGACGCGAGCATCGTCGGCGTGGGCGG
>SKZO01000149.1 GCA_007127335.1 Spirochaetales bacterium
CCTCTGGGCGGAGGGAAGGGCGGGGTGATCTGTGACCCGCACAATCTCACGGTCCGGGAACAGGAGCAGATCTGCCGCGGCTGGGTTCGCCAGGTGGTCCGTGACATAGGTCCGCTGCGAGATGTACCCGCCCCGGACGTCATGACAACGGCGCAGCACATGCTCTGGATGCTCGATGAGTACGAGGTCATCACCGGCGGGCGGTACCCCGGGGCGTTCACGGGAAAGCCGGTAGGGATGGGAGGATCGCTCGGCCGCCAGGAGGCAACGGGATTCGGCGTCATCTTCACCCTCGTCGAGGCGCTCAGCCTGCTCGACCTGACACCGCCGAAGACCCGCGCGTCGGTGCAGGGGTTCGGGGCAGTGGGTCAGGCCGCGATCGCTCTCTACCACGAGCTCGGCGGCACCACGGTAGCGGTCGCGTGCTGGAACCAGGCAGATCAGCGAGCATACACGTTCCGACGCGCCGACGGGATCGACCCGGATGAGTTGAAGGGCATCACGAATCGCTACGGCGATATCGACATAACCAGGGCGCGTGAGCTCGGGTACGAGGTGCTCGACGGCGAAGCATGGCTCGAGCAGGAGGTCGAGGTACTCATACCGGCGGCGCTCGAGAACCAGATCACTCCGGAGCGCGTCACGAGCATCAGACCAACGGTGCGTGTCATCGCTGAGGGCGCGAACGGGCCGACCGATCCGGATGCGGATGAGGTGCTGCAGAAGCGTGACATCACGGTAATCCCGGACATCCTCGCCAATGCGGGCGGAGTCACGTGCAGCTATTTCGAGCAGGTTCAGAGCAACGGCAATTTCTACTGGCAGAAGGACGAGGTTATTGGAAAGCTCCGCGTGAAGATGACCGAGGCATTCCTGGAGGTTGCCGAACAGGCCGAACGCAAATCGCTTTCGCTGCGCGACTCGGCCTATGTGACCGCGATCGACCGCGTCGCGCGGGCGTGCCATGATCGCGGTTGGGTCTGACCATGAGCGACGCAGACCCGGAGCTGGCCGGACTGGCGGAGCGCGCCAAGGAGCTTCGCTGCCTCTACGAGATCGAGGAGCTGCTCTTCGAGCGCGGGCGTGACTTCGACCGGATCCTGCAGGACGTGGTGGATCGCCTGCCGCAGGCCTTCGAGTTCGAGTCGGTCTGCCAGGCGCGCCTGGTGCTCGAGGACCGTGACTTCACGACCGGTATCTTTGACGCACCCGTTGTCTCCATGAGCGAGCCCCTCCTGACGCGGTCCGGCCAGGTCGGACTGGTCGAGGTCTCGTACCGGGCTTCGGGTGTCGTTCACAGGTTCATGCCCGAAGAGGAGCATCTCCTCCGCACGATCGCTCAACGTATCGGGCTCGCGGTCGAATACCGCGAGCTCCAGCAGACCGTCCGGGAGATCGACCAGATGCGCAGCGGCGGCAGATCGGGTCACTACGAGTGGCGCACGATCGTCGAGCTCCTCGTCCGGACGGACCAGAAACTGTACGCGCGCATGGCTCGGAAACTGCTCGCGCACATGTGCTGGAGCGGGGTACACGACGCCTCCTGTCTGTTCGGAGAGGAGGATGTCGCGTACCTTCAGGCGGCCGAGGAAACCGGGCACAACGCGCCACGGGGCACGACGCCGCGCCCGGACATCCTCGAGAGCAGCGCGCGGATCTTCGAAATCGCCGAGCAGAATCTCAGCGAGCGCATTATCTTCACGCTTCTGCAGAAGTGGTTGAAGGAAGACAAGGCGAGCTTCATCTTCCGGACCCTCGTGAATCTGGATCACTCGCTGACCGACGTCGCCGACGCAGTGCGCCGGTTCATTGATCTGAACCCGCCGGACGGGCTCGAGATCTCCGAAGCGACGGGAAAGGGCATCCAGGTCCTTCTGATCCGTCGGATGATCACCAACCAGCTCGAATACATCAACGTCGCAAAACGGCACCTGACCATTCGCGACTTCTACGATCTGATCGATCACATGATCATCCCCGCACGGAGCCACGGGGTCATCGGCGGAAAGGCAGCGGGCCTCTTCCTCGCAGGCCGGATACTCCGCTCGCATGCAGAAGCACGGCCCGGTCTCGCTGAGGTCGCAACGCCAAAGACATGGTACCTGCCGTCGGACAGCCTTCACTACTTCATGAACTTCAACGACATGGAGGAGATGTTCGAGCAGAAGTACAAGCCAATGGAGGAGATCCGCAGCGAATACCCGCACATCGTCGAGCTGTTCAAGAGCTCGCGTTTCCCGCCCGAGATCGTGCACGGCCTGTCGATGGCCCTCGACGATCTGGGCCAGGACCCGATAATCGTCCGCTCCTCGAGCCGACTCGAGGACCGATTCGGATCAGTGTTCTCCGGCAAGTACAAGAGCCTCTTCATCGCGAACCAGGGAACCAAACAGGAACGGCTCGCGGCACTCCTCGACGCCGTCGCGGAAGTGTACTCGTCGCTGTTCGGCCCTGACCCCATACAGTACCGCGTGGAGCGTGGCCTGCTCGACGTCCGCGAGGAGATGGGCGTGATCATACAGCAGGTCGTCGGGAACCGGGTTGGCGAGTACTTTCTGCCAACCTGCGCCGGCCTCGCATTCAGCAGCAATGAGTTCCGATGGGCAGCCCGGCTGAGACGGGAGGACGGCCTGGTCCGCCTCGTTCCGGGCCTGGGCACGCGGGCGGTGGATCGGACGTCCGACGACTACCCTGTTCTCGTGGCACCGGGCCAACCGGGGCTTCGAGTCAACAGCACGCCGGAGGAAACGGCCCGCTACTCCCCGGCCAGGCTCGACGCGCTGAATCTGGCGAAAAACCGGTTCGAGACGGTCGACGTCGATGCCTTCCTGAGGGCTCACGGTGAGGAGTTGCCGGGCGTCGATCGCGTGGTCTCAACCTTCACCGACGGGCGGCTCACGCGGCAGTCACGCCTGATGCTCGACTTCTCATCCGACCTTGTCGTGACCTTTGAAGGGCTTGTCAACGATCCGGGCTTCATCACGACCATCAGGGACATGCTTGAGGTGCTCGAGGCCGAGATCGGTGCCGCGGTCGACATCGAGTTCGCGTACGACGGCGAACGGATCTGGTTGCTCCAGTGCCGTCCGCAGAGCCGATCCGTTGATATCGAGCCGGCACCAATCCCCAAGAGCATAGACGAGCGGGATCTCCTGTTCCGCTCGTGCCGGCATGTCTCAAACGGCCTGATACCCGACATCTCCCACATCGTATACGTGGACGGCAGACGGTACGGCCTGCTTCCGTCTGCGAATGAGATGCGAGCGGTAGGTATGGCGGTGAGCAAGCTCAACAAGGTTCTTCCCAAGCGCCGCTTCGTCCTGATCGGCCCGGGACGCTGGGGCAGCCGGGGGGACATTCGTCAGGGTGTGAGTGTCGGGTACGCCGACATAAGCAATACGGTCGCGCTGATGGAGGTCGCTACCGAGGGGGCGGAATACACACCGGACCTGTCGTTCGGAACACACTTCTTCCAGGATCTCGTTGAAGCGTCAATCCGGTATATTCCGGTCTACCCGGACGACGAGGAGAGTGTCTTCGACGAGCGGTTCCTGGGAAGAAGCAATAACGAACTTGCGGAGCTTCTCCCCGAGTTTGCGGCGCTCGATCACGTGGTCCGCGTGATTGACGTGCCCAAGGCTACCGGCGGCAAGGTGCTGCGTATCCTGCAGAATGCTGATCTGAACGAGGCTGTCGGACTGTTTGCCGACCCCGCTCCGCGGGAGCCGACGCGCGCTCCGCAGAGCCCTGACCACCGGCCTACGGCGGCAGTTCGCAGCGACCCGAGCGACCACTGGCGCTGGCGGTACGAGATGGCCGAGCGCATCGCCGCGAGGATTCCCGCGGATCGCTACGGGTTGAAGGCGATGTACGTCATTGGGAGCGTCAAGAACGCGACGGCGGGCCCGGCAAGTGACATTGATCTGCTCGTCCATCACTGCGGCAACGAAGAGCAGCTGCGCGAACTGCAGACCTACCTCGACGGCTGGAGCGTCTGCCTCGACGAGCTCAACTACCAGCGCACCGGGTACCGCGGTGATGGCCTGCTCGACGTGCACTACCTGACCGACGCGGACATCGCCTCGCGGACCAGTTTCGCGGTCAAGATCGACGCGGTCACTGATCCGGCCGACGCCCTGCCGTTGGGCTGACCCGCCGCGTGGCCACGGATGGGTCGTCGAGCGGGAACTCGACGACGACAAGCCCGGATCCATGATCAGCAGAGGACACACACCAGGTGGATCCGATTCTGGTGATGAACTCACCGGTGAGACGGTAGGCCTCATGAACGTGACCATGCAGTGTCAGGTAGGGCTGCCGGTTCTCGATCAGGCGCCTGACTGCGATACTGCCGACGTGCCTGTCAAAAGGGACGCCGTCGACGCTCTTCGCGTCGAGGTTCGTGGTGTCCAGCACCGTCTCGTACGGGGGGACGTGAAACAGGAAGACCGCCGATGAGACGTCCGCATCGCCGATCATCCGCTCAAGGTCGGTAGAAATCGTTGCCATGCGTCGCTCACGCGCGCTGCGCGGGACGGTCAGCTCGCCCTCCTCCGGGGAGACGGATCCCGGATCCACGAACCGCGAGACGTCGTAGCGTTCCCAGTCCTTCGTGCGGAACGGGCTTGGAGGAATACAGTTGTACCCGTATACGGGTCTACCGGCGATGACGACGCGGCGTTCATGGAGATAATGCCACGCGTGCTCCACGGCGCCGCCGAGGATCGACGC
>SKZO01000064.1 GCA_007127335.1 Spirochaetales bacterium
CTCACGCTCGACCGGGCGGCTCCCACGCTGAGCGGCGGGGAGGCCCAGCGCATCAGACTCGCGGCGCAGCTCGGGTCAAACCTGCGCGGGGTGTGCTACGTTCTGGACGAGCCGACGATCGGCCTCCATCCGCGCGACAATCGCATGCTGCTCGACGTGCTTCGGCGCCTGACGCGGAAGGGCAACACGGTGCTGGTCGTCGAGCACGATGAGGAGACGATCCGCGCCGCAGAGCACATCGTGGATCTTGGTCCCGGCGGTGGCGTACGGGGCGGAGTCGTGCTTGCCCAGGGTACGATCGACGAGATCATCGCAAACCCGGCGTCGGTCACGGGAAGGTTTCTCTCGAACGGACACCGGATGATCTCAGACGGGAACGGCCTCAGACCCGAGATCGACGCTGGAACGCTTTCCGTCCGGGGTGCGCGAATGCACAATCTGAAGGAGATCGACGTCGATCTGCCGCTTGGCCGGCTCATCTGCGTAACGGGCGTCAGCGGCAGCGGCAAGAGCACATTCGTGCGCGACGTCGTGCATGCCTCGGTGGCCAAGGAGATCGCCTCACGAAGAAGCAAGGGGCGCAAGGCAGGCGCCGGTCGGCCGATCGGGTGCCGCGCGATGAATGGGACGCAGCGGATCGAACGCGCGCTCGAGGTCGATCAGACTCCAATCGGCAAGACGCCGCGATCGACCCCGGCGACCTACATTGGAGTCTGGGACGAGATCAGGCGCCTGTTCGCGTCGCTGCCCGAATCGCGCATGCGCGGGTACACGGCGAGCCGGTTCAGCTTCAACACGGCCGAAGGCCGGTGCGAGTCGTGCAAGGGACAGGGTGTCCAGCGGATCGAGATGAGCTTCCTGCCGGACGTCACGGTCACCTGCGACGAGTGCAGCGGCGCCCGCTTCACGCAGGAAACGCTCGCGGTGCGCTACCGCGACCGGAGCATCGCGGACGTACTCGCGATGGACGTCGAGGAAGCGGCGGACCTCTTCGCGGCGCATCCAAAAATACGCTACGCTCTCGAGGTGCTCGTCGAGGTGGGGCTCGGATACCTGACCCTTGGACAGCAAAGCCCGACGCTGAGCGGTGGTGAGGCGCAGCGAATCAAGCTCGTCTCCGAGCTCGCCCGCTCGTCAACGACGACCGAACGCCTGTCACAGCGACGCGCCGGGCTCGACGCGAGCGCCCCAAGCGCGCTCTACGTACTCGATGAACCAACGGTGGGCCTGCACATGGCGGATGTGGACCAGCTCATCGCGGTGCTGCGGCGACTCGTGGACACGGGAGCGACGGTTCTCGTGATCGAGCACAACCTCGACCTCATCGCTGCGTCGGACTGGGTCATGGACCTTGGGCCGGAAGGCGGCGACGAGGGCGGCGAGGTTGTCGCAACCGGCCCACCGGCTCTCATTGCGCGGGAGCGCGGGTCTCATACCGGCCGTTTCCTCAGCGAGCACCTTCGTACGTCTCACCCGCGGGTGTGAAAGGGCCGTGTCGAGGTCTTGCAATGCCCGGCCGAACACGGCATGCTGGGATCATCACCTGAACCGGAGGCTATGTGAAACCCGTACGAACAGGAATCATTGGACTCGGAAACATGGGCAGCAGCCATGCCCGTGACTGCAGCGAAAGTGAGCTGGTTGAGCTGGCCGCGCTCTGTGACGTGAACCCGGACAAGCTCGACGAGGTCGCATCACAGTACGACGCAAAGCGGTATACGGACGCCGACGACATGATGGCGAAGGCGGACCTCGAAGCGGTGATCATCGCGACGCCGCACTACGACCACACGCCTCTGTCAATCTCCGCGCTCGAGCGGGGGATTCACGTGATGTGCGAGAAGCCCGTCGGCGTCCATGTGAAGGATGTCAGAAAGATGATCGACGCGTACGAGAAGGCGAAGCGCTCGTACCCGGACCTCAGGTTCGGCGCGATGTTCCAGCAGCGGACCATGCACTCGTGGCGGAAGGTCAAGGAGATGATAGACGGAGGGATCCTGGGGAGGATGGTGCGAGCCACGTGGATCGTGACGAGCTGGTTCCGGACCCAGTATTACTACGACACCGGCTCATGGCGAGCGACCTGGGCCGGTGAGGGCGGCGGAGTTCTGCTCAACCAGTGCCCGCACAACCTCGATCTGTACCAGTGGCTCCTTGGCATGCCCGAGCGCGTGCATGGATTCGCATCAATCGGCAAGTACCACGATATCGAGGTCGAGGACGAGGTAACCGGCGTATTCCACCACGCCAACGGCATGGTCGGGCACCTGATCACGACGACCGCGGAGTCCCCGGGGACCAACAGGCTCGAGCTCGTGGGCGAGAACGGCCGACTCATCATCGACGGGAACAGCATCACCTTCGACCGCAACGAGCAGTCAATGATCGACTACTCCAACACCGCGGAACAGGGCTTCGGACGCGTGCCGTACACGACGGAGTCAATAGAGGTCCCGGGGGACGAGGGCGGGCTTCACAGAACGGTAAACGAGACGTTCATGCGGGCTGTCCGTGAGGGCTCGCCGCTGGTCGCCGAAGCTCCTGAGGGTATGGGATCGGTGGCGCTCGCGAACGCTATCCTGATGAGTCACTTCACCGGGAAGACCGTCGATCTGCCGCTCAACGGTGATGCGTACGAGAGCCTGCTCCAGGACCTGATCAGCAGGTCGAGCGTCAGGAAGGACGATGCCGGCGGCGCAAGGAACCTCGATCTCAGCGATTCGTTCTGAGCGTCAGGATGAATCCCACGTCGAGCACCCACGGGGTGTACGTGTTTCGCTCGTATGCCTCGTTGGGGTGTCGTCTGACGAACTCAGCGGATTCGGTCCAGTAGATCGCCTGCCGCGCGAGTGAAGCGTCGACCACGAGAAACGGCGTAACGTGGTAGAGCACGTTCAGGTACGGACCATGCCGGTACCAGAATCGATCGCCGAAGTTGAGAGAAAGGTAGGTGGCGTACTGGGCTGAGACATTGAGTACGGGCTCGCGGTCGACAAGCCAGAACCACGTGAGGCCCGGCCTGACCAGAAGCGTCTGCTGGTTGTTGAAGAAGTTATAGGCATACCGGTTCTTCACCGAGCCCACCCAGTTCCCTCCCGGCAGGAAGTCGAACAGGAAGCGCGGGGTGACGTCGACCATGGCCAGATGCTCGAATCGCGCCGACGTGTCGCGCCAGTCCCACTGCGGGTACGTCGTTACTATCCAGTCGTCATCGTGCAGCGCACCGGCCTGCACCCGGTAGAAGGCGCCGGCCTTCACGTTGCGATGGAGGCGATAGTAGCCGCCAACCGTCAGTGACTGGGAACGGAACTCCAGGTTCGGGTCTTCGAAGCGGCCGACGTACTCCACCATACCCGAGAGATCGCCGTGGGAGACGAACAGGCGTCCATGGGTATGGACCTCGAACCCGGTGTCGGGAACCTCGGGAATGTGCTCTGCCGCGAGCGGCGCAAGCAGAGTCGCAAGGAACGCTGCGGTCATCCAGCCTCGTTTCATGATCACCTCAATCGTAGTCCTGGTCGAGCAGATCGGCATAGGCGCCGTCCAGATCGGTCGTGTCGCGTACCTCGCCCTCCGCGGGGTCGAAGTTCCAGTTCAGCTCGAGCGTCCACGGGTAGAATCGCGGCTGCGTCGTACGGAGTCCGGCCAGGATATTCACTCCTTCGCCCTCGTTGACGACCGTCACGTCTCCGGTCCGCGGTATCAGAACCTCAACCGAACCGGTGTTCACGCAGAGCCAGAGGTCGGGTCGATCCTCGACCGTCCGTCCGTATGCGACGAAGAAGTCGGTTCCGCGGACGCCCGCTACGACCGTGGGAGTGCGCACCTGAAAGCGGCGTCCCGTCGCGGTGCGCTGCGCTCTGGCGAAGAGTCCCCCCTGTCGCAGTTCGACCGATCCGCCGCCGGCCACGTCGTCGATCGCGACCACGGTGTTCTCTCTCAGCTTGATCTGCGACGACGCGGACACGCGAACGATCGCGACACCGTCGTCGCCGGTGATCAGGAGATCCCCCGGAGAGAGCGTAGTGCCGAAGTCTGCGACCGTCCTGCGTCCCTGCGACTCGATGCGGACATCCCCTTCTAGGTATTCGATCACGGAGAGGTCCGCGGCGATCAGCGCCGGAGCCACAAACAGAAGTCCGACGAGGACCAGCATCCGGCGGCACCGTGTCGCCATGAGGGTTGCGACCATTGGTGATTCGGACATACACACTCCTTTGATGAGTGAGTATATCAGGTTTTTTTCGTCGTGTCAGGAGTGAGCGGTTCGGGCTCAGCCGGACGCGATCGTTCCGCAGCCTTCGCCCTTCGCCGCAGCACCGCAATGTGTTTCGCCGGCGCGACGCCGAGCGGGCAGATCGCGCTGCAGGCGAGCGCCCGATCACAGGCCCACACACCGTCCGGCGTGTCGATCTGCGGCAACAACTCCCCTTCGCGCTCGGGATGCTTCTCGAGCTCCCGCCCGTACGCGGCAAGGGCGGCGGGCCCCATGAAGGGGCGCTGGACGGGACAGACGGAGACGCAGAGCCCGCACTCGATGCAACTCTCGAAACGGGTGTACCGCTCGATCTCGCCCGGCACATCGGCGTCCGGATTGGCTTCGCTCGGCCTGAGATACCCTGCGTCGGGCGGAAAACGCTCGTAGAGGGCGTCGGCATCGACGGCGAGATCGGCAACGACGGAGTACGGCGAGAGGGGCTCGACCATCGATACGGCGGGCAGATCCGCCA
>SKZO01000158.1 GCA_007127335.1 Spirochaetales bacterium
CTTTCCGCTCGGCGGGTCAAAGCTCCTGCGGGAGGGGGCCGACGTGACGATCGTGAGCTACGGCGACATCCTCTTCCAGGCGCTCGGGGCGGCGGACGAGCTCGCGGCCGAAGGCGTCGCGGCGGAGGTGATCGACCTCTACAGCATCAAGCCGTACGACCGCAAGGCCGTGCTCGCGAGCATCTCGAAGACCGGCGCGCTGGTCGTGGCCGAGAACCACCAGGCGCGTAACGGCGTCGGCTATGAGCTCGCCCACCTCTGCCTCACCGAGCACCCGGTCGCCTTCGAGAACCTGGGGCTGAAGGACACCTTCGCGGAGGGCGGGGCGTACGAGAAGCTCATCGAGAAGTACGGGCTGAGCGCGCGCCACATCGCGGAAGCGGCGCGGCGCGTCGTTGCGCGCAAGAGCCGGCCGTAGCCGGACCGCATCAAAGAAGAGACGAAGGAGCCACTCATGCCGAAGTACAGCATCATCACCGGATTCCTCGGGCAGACCAAGGATCGCTTTCACACGTATAACGAGCAGCAGGACCTCGACGCCAAGCTCGAGACCGTCACGCAGATACCCGGCTACACCGGGGTTGAGGTCGTCTACCCGTACGAGACGAAGGATCCGGAAGTCCTGAACGAGCTGCTCGCGAAGCATAACCTGGAGGTAAGCGCGATCAACGTCAACGTGAAGGGCGAGCCCGAGTTCGTCTCCGGAGGGATCACCTCGCCGAAGAAGGCGGTGCGCGAGAAGGCGGTTCGCTTCATCAGGGAGGCGAAGGACTTCGCGGCGGCCGTGGGAGTGAATCGCGTCACCTGCTGTCCGCTCGGCGACGGGTTCGAGTTCCCCTTCCAGACCGACTACCGGCAGGGGTGGAAGTACCTCTGCGACGCCTTCGGCGAGGCGGCGGCGCACAGGCCGGACGTTATCCTCCACATCGAGTACAAGCCCAAGGAGACGCGGCGCAAATGCTTCATCGCGCGCGCCGCCGACGCGCTCTGCCTCATCCACGAGACGGGCGTGAAGAACCTGGGCGTCACGATCGACTATGGCCACTCCAACTATGCCGGTGAGCATCCGGCCGAGGCGCTCTCGCTCCTGCACCACTCGGGGTACCCCTACTACATCCACATCAACGACAACGACCGGAGCTGGGACTGGGACTTCTTCACCGGCAGCCACAACTTACTCGACTACATCGAGTTCGTCTGGTACATGAAGCACCTGGGCTACGACGACTACGTCACGTCGGACACGCACCCCACGCGCTGGGACATGAAGCGGATGTTCGAGATCAACGCACGGCTTACCGAGAGGATCTGGAACCTGCTCGACCGCGTGGGGATGGAGGAGATCCGCTCCTGGCTCGACAACGACGACTACCCGACGACCTGGCAGGCCATTGAGGAGAGGATCCTCCGGTTCGGGGAGTAGGGGGCGCGAGGCAGGAACGACCGGACCGGGATGTCCTCAGTGCCGGTCCATGACAACGTCGATCCCGCCCAGCACGAGATCCAGCTTCGTCTTTGTCAGCGTTCCGATCCTGCCGGTCAGTTCGTGTCGGTCCAGCGTCACGATCTGCGAAACATTCGCCACTGAATCCCGCGGCAGACCGGTGTCCGCTGCGGGAAGGAGCACATTGCCAGGAGCGGAGGCCCAGTCCAGATTACTGGTAAGCGCAACGCAGACCACTGTCGCTATACGGCTGCGGTTGAGGGGATCCCCCTGGACGACGACGACAGGCCGGCGGTAACCGGGCCCGGAACCGGACGGAAGACCAAGCTCGGCCCACCAGATCTCTCCCTGAAGGACGATCACCACTCGACGCGGCCCAGTGTTCGGCGACCGGCACTTATGGCGAAGTCATCGGCGGATTCGCCAACGGTCGCCAGGGCCGCGTTCATCGACTCGGTGACGCGATCAGGCGCGTGACGCGCAACATACTCCGCGAGAGCCCGGGCATAGAGGTCGCTTCGGGACCGGTACCGGTGGCGAGCGAGGCGCTCAGCGTCCTCAAAGACGTCATCCGGAATCGAAACGGCAATCTTCATACCATTAGTATAACTACGATGTCAGAGTCGGTCAAAGCCGCTCTGCGGGGCGAGCAGAGCGCATCTGGCGCGAGGGGCCCGACTCCGGCGTGACGATATGGATCGCCGTCGGCGGGTGATCCCGCGGGCCCTTGTCGTTCTGCGCAGGTGTTGGCATTCTATTGTTGAGTGAAACGCTACGCTACGTCCGGGGGCGCGTATGGCGGCGATAGCCGGGAGTAGAGCGTCGGCCCGGATCTCCTGGAGGAACAATGGCAGACACGGACGTACGGATATCGTGGTACCGGTCACCGATCGATCGTGAGGTGCTTGCCGGGCTCACCCGCAGGAACGACTGGCGGCCGCTCCTGCAGAACGTCGCGATGCTCGGGTTCTCCGCAGGCACCGGGGTCCTCGCGTACTGGGCGTTCCACAACCTCGCGTGGCCCTGGGTCGTGCTTGCGGTGTACCTGCACTGCTCGTTCTACGGCTTCTTCGGCGGCGGGGCGGGCGGCCACGAGCTCTCACACAAGAACATGTTCAAGACGCAGGCGCTGAACGAGTTCTTCATGCGCCTGAACGGATTTCTCACCTGGTTCAACTTCGTCCACTTCCGTCGCAGTCACGCCGGACACCACCAGTACACGACTCACCACGAGCTCGACCTGGAGGTGATGCTGCCCATCACCATGAGCTGGAAGAGCTGGATCTGGGCGCTCACGATCAGCGTGCCGTCGGTACGACGTGTTTTTGCGATCGTGTTCCGTTACGCCTTCGGCCGCAAACGGGAGACGATTCTCAGAAGCGAATGGGAGCAGCGGATCTTCCCGCCCGATGACGAGGACGCGCTCCGGCAGCTGCAGAACTGGGCGCGGTTCCTGCTGTTCGGACACCTCGCCCTCGCGGTTCTGTTCGTCGCCACGGGCAACTGGATCCTGCTCGTCCTCGTGACCTTTGCCCCATTCATCGCGACGTGGTTCGTTCTGCTCACCCACATGCCGCAGCACATCGGGATGCGCCCGGACGTCCCCGACTGGCGCCTCAGCACACGGACCTATCTCGCCGGCCCGATCGCGCGCTTCTTCTACTGGAACATGAACTACCACGTGGAACACCACATGTTCGCGGCCGTTCCCTTCTACAATCTGCCGCGGCTGCGGAAGGCTATTGAGGGCGACCTCCCGATCGCCTCGCGGGGCCTGCTCGCCACGTGGAAGGAGATCCGCGAGACGGTGCGGCGGCAGAAGCTGGACCCGGCGTACTGCTACACTCCGGAGTTCCCGCCGACTGCCGGGGCGCCTCGCACCGGCTGAACCGCCACGGTCCGACGCGGGGAGACACCCCTCGTAGCCCCCCGAGCAAGAGCAACAATTTCGGCACCAATTTCGGGGCTTGACGGGACCAAAGGCCCGTGCTATATTACCAACCGACGGTCGGTACATACCAACGGTCGGTCTTTTCCGACTGGAGTCGGCCGCGCCCGACAGGAGGGACGATGCACATCGTGAAGGACTACGACGAGCGCAAGGCGGAGTTTCTCGACACGGCGATGGGGCTCTTCCTCGAGCGCGGGTACGACGAGACGAGCGTGAACGCGATCATCGAGGCGGTGGGGGTCTCGAAGGGGGCGTTCTACCACTACTTCGCCACGAAGGAGGACCTCCTCGACGAGCTCGCCGCGCGCGCCGCAGAACAGGCGATGGCGCTCACCGCGCCAGTCGTCGAGGATCCGGAGCTCTCGGCGATCGAGAAGATGAACGGGATGTTCGCCCGCACCAATGCGTTCAAGGCCCGGAACCGCGAGCTCATGGTCACCCTCGCGCGCGTCTTCTACAGCGATCGCAATGCGCTCCTGCGCGCCAGGATGACTCGCCGCAGCGTTGAGGCGACGGCGCCCGCGCTCGCGCGGATCTTCGCGCAGGGGAATGCCGAAGGGGCGATGAAGGTTCGCCACCCTGAGCAGACGGCCGCGCTCGTCCTCGAGCTCGGGGCGAGCGTCGTGAGCGGCTTCGCCCGCAAGCTCGGCGAGATCGATAGCGACCCGACGATCGCGGACGAGCTGCTTCTGTCCATGGACGTCTATATCGAGTCCGTCGAGCGGATACTCGGTGTCGCGTCGGGCTCTCTGAAGCTCGTTGATGACTCGCTCGTGAGTGTCGTTCGCGCAGCGACGCAGACGAAGGGCAAGAAGGAGAAGAAGGATGATTGAGGTACGCGAGCTCACGCACGACTACGAGGGGAAGGGCAATCCTTCGGTGAACGAGGTCGGCTTCACCATTGAGGACGGCACGATCTTCGGCTTCCTGGGGCCGAGCGGCGCCGGCAAGAGCACGACCCAGGCGCTCATGACCGGGCTCCTCGCGATCCAGCAGGGCTCGGTCACCTACGACGGAATCCCGCTCCAGGAGCAGGGCCGACGCTTCTACAACCGGGTGGGGCTCTCATTCGAGCACCCGAACGTCTTTGGTAAGCTCACCGGGCTTGAGAACCTGCGCTACCACGCCGGGCTCTACTCGGTGCCGACCGAGGACCCGCAGCGCCTGCTCGAAATGGTGGGGCTGACCGACGCCGCACACCGGCGCGCGAGCGCCTACAGCAAGGGGATGAAGCAGCGCCTCGTGTTCGCCCGAAGCCTCATCAACCGCCCGTCCATTCTCTTCCTTGACGAACCGACGAGCGGGCTCGATCCGGCTACCGC
>SKZO01000118.1 GCA_007127335.1 Spirochaetales bacterium
ACCCGCGTCCATCACTGCGGCTGGGACTCGGAACGACAGGACGGCATCGTCGGCGAGATCATCAGGCGCAACGCGGACATGGTCATCTTCGTGCCGGTTGAGCCGTTTCTCGCGACCGAATCGATCAGACGGCTTGCGACCGCCGGCATTCCCGTTATCGCCGCCAACCAGTCGCTCGAGGCCGAATCCTACCCGTGGATCATCTCCTGGACGGGCCCGAATGACTGGGGTCAGCAGCGCCTGCTGGCGAGAACGTTTGCGCGGCTGATGGCGAACCACGGTGACTACTGCATCATCAGCCATAAGCCGGGAACCTCGCCCTATCTGGCGCGGGTCTGGGGTATCCGCACCGAGCTCGGACGCGTCGCCCCTGCGATGAATTGCCTTGACGTCCGCTATACCGATCTTGAGCGCGAGCGAAGCAGAATGGCCGTGCTCACCTGGATAGAGCGGTACGGTGCGCGGCTGCGTGGGATCGTATCCGCGGACGACGCGACCGTGATGGAGGGAGTCAAGCGCGCCCTCGTGGAAGGGGGCAGAGAGGACATCATCTGCGTGGCGAATGGCGCGACCAGACGCGGGTTCGAGCTCATCAGGGACGGCACGCTGAGCGCGATCACCTACCAGTCACCCGAGATGGAGGGCGCGCTCGCAGTCCGGACCGCCGCCGACTGGTTCTCCGGCATCGACGTCGAGCCGATTCGCTATCTGCCCGCCTCGGTGGTCACCGCCGCCGAGGTCGAGGCCTATCTGTCGGCCGACCACGGGCTCGAGTCATCGCCGTGCGATGTCCTGTGCCAGATCCTGTCAGAAGGCCGACTCGACGACCTTGCCTGGTTCTTCGACGACCTGCATCGGCGGATCGCGGACAGTCACTCCATGTCGCTTGACTACTTCCGCGGTCTGGTCATGGAGATGGTGTCCGGCATGCTGCACATGGCGAGGGTCTGCGACATTGACGGAGTTGCGTTCTTTGGCGGCTACGAAACGCTCTACCGTGGGTTCGTGATGCGCAGGAGCCCGGCTGAGACGCTCGAATGGATGCGAGCCCGCTCCGTGGAGCTCCTCGATGCGCTGATAGCGCGCGGGGCCACATCCTCATCCATGGTCGATCGCCTCATCTCCTACACGGAGCTCCACTACGCGGATCCGCTGGCGCTGAAGGTCATCGCCGAGCAATTCGGCCTCTCCGCTGCGTATCTGGGAAGACTCTTTCGCGAACGGACGGGAAACACCTACTCGAAGTTCCTCAACGAGTTGCGGATCCGCAAGGCGAAGACGCTGCTTCGACAGGCAGGCATGAAACCGGGGGAGGTCGCGAAGGCCGTGGGCTATGCGGAGAGCGGGTACTTCTCCTACGTATTCCGCAGACTCGTCGGGATGGCTCCGCACGAGTACCTGAAGCGGCAGGCGGCGTCGGCTGACGACGCCGCTACCGGCAGCGATACCTGAGGGTCTGTCTCCATAGTGATTTCGTCCTGGACCGGCGTCAGCGTCGGCGCTCAGCCTTTCTCGCCACATCCATCGCGATCCGCGACCACTCCCACAGGTTCCGGGGCTGGTAGCGGACCGTTGATATGTCCTTCATGATGATCTCGATGTGGCTGAAGTCGCCTCCGGCACGGACTGCCTCTTCGAGCGCGGCCCTTGCCTGCTCCGGGCTGAAGGCGTCGTCGACGAAAACTGCCGGGTTCGGCTTGACGCTCGCGACGTAGTCACCGGCGATTCCGGGGAGGATCCTGCTGAAGTCGTTCCATGGGCTCACGGAGATCTTGCGCAGGTTCGGTATTCTTCGCATGAGGTCGAGCTTGTTCTGCAGCGGTTCGCAGCACCCGTAGTAGGTCAGGCCCCAGCGTTCGAGCCAGCGCATATCGTGCTCGAGCGCAAACTCCCAATGCATCTGCGGCGAAACCTCGGAGAAGATCTGTGCGTTCGAACAGCCCCACATATTGTGGGGGGCTACCCTGTCCGGGTCGTAGTCGTTGCCGGGCAGCTCGCTCACGTATCCATAGCCGCCGGAGCCGACGCGCGTATTGTTGCAGTCGAGCGCAAGCAGATTCTGCTCGACGAACTGGTCAAGCTCCGCCATCCAGGCGTCAACCATGCGATCGACCGCGGCGTGTATCAGATCCGGCTGTTCGTAGAGCGCGATCATCGCCTCCTGCACGCCGGTCCATCTGATCAGGTAGTCCCACGGAGTGAACCAGATATGGCTCTGACCGACGACACGGACCGGCATGATGTCGCTGAAGAGATCCTCCATGACCGAGCAGGCGAGCTCAGTCATCCGCTCGTTATGGGTGACGACGGGCATGCTGATCTTCTCCAGATCCTCTTCGGAGGCGATCTGGATGTGATAGTGACGTGAGACGATGTCGTTCCCCTCGTCGGTGCGCGCCACGTCCACGTCCTCGTGAATTCCGAAATCCGTGGAATGGATCACCATCGGGCATTCGATGAAGTCGTTCACTACCATGTCCGCCGGGAAATGCTTCCACTGGTAGATCGTGCGGCGCAGCCTCGTCTCGAGCTCCCGCGCCCATGGGTGAGTCGTGAGATTCGTCAGCTCGTCGTCGACGTTCATCTCGTGCCACGGGACCTCGTTGATCCAGACCATCGGGCGGTGCGAATCGAGGTCATTCGTCCGGCGCCACAGCTCCGCCGTTTCGCGGTGTACGCTCAGCGCCGCGATGCCCGCCAGCTCATCGGCCACTCGCCGCAGGACTTCACGGTCTGCCGGCGTGAGCGCAATCTCGTCATGGTCGACCGGCGGGCTGTAGGAACCGGGGTCGTGCAGCATCGGGGCCTCCTTTGCGTGCCTCCATTGTACGCTCGTCTCATGAGAAGGAAAACAGAAGACTTTGTCGGATATCGTCCCGGGACTGCGCCTTATTCGGAGAAGCACCGGTCGCCGGGCGCAGAACAGGTGAAGATTTTATCACCTCCATCGTCCAGTTTCTCAAAAATGATCGACCGCCTCAGGCCACCGAACCATTCCCAAAATCGGGCGATGGTGCATTAACCCATATGATACAATGATATAATCCACGATCAAGCCTGAATGAGCCTTCGCGAGCCGACTGATTGCCGTAGTCGGGCGTATCACGGGCGAGGAGCGTCGCAGCCGTCGATGATCAAATAATTCAATGAATTTCTTGACAGGTGGTGAAAGCATGATACAGTGAGCCATGCGAGGAGGGCGGCATGGTGCGGTACGGGCAGGTCATACGCGTGAGGGGCGAACGACTCGAGGAGTACACCAGGCACCACGCGGCCGTCTGGCCTGAGGTGCTGGAAAAGATCTCCGAGTGCAACATCCGCAACTATTCGATCTTCCACAAGGACGGTCTGCTTTTCGCCTACTTCGAGTATGTCGGCGACGACTTCGACCGGGATGCGCAGAAGATGGCCGACGACCCGATGACGCAGAAGTGGTGGGACCTCATGAAGCCCATGCAGGAGCCGCTTCCCACCCGCGCGGAAGGCGAGTGGTGGGCGACGATGGACGAAGTATTTCACCTCGACTGAGAGGAGCGAGTATGGCGGGACGGAAGCGACGCGAATCTACTCTGGCGAAGCTCGACCGGGTGAACCGGACCCTCAGGCACGAGGAGGCCGACCGTGTGCCCGTCAGCGACTTCTTCTGGGCCTCCTTTGTCGCGCGATGGCAGGAAGAGCTGGGCCTTCCGGCGGACACCGACATCTACGCCTACTACGACCTGGACTGGATCACCACGGTCCCGAACATGGATCCGCACATCAAGCCGTTCGAGGTCATCAAGGAAGAGGATGACGATACGGTCCTGAAGACGGGATTCGAGGCCGTCATCCGCCGCCGCGAGGGCGTGCAGATGCCCTACTTCGAGCACTTCGAGACCGACACCGTTGAGAAGATGGCTGCGTTCCGGTTCGACGATCCGTGGGACGACCGGCGGTACTTCGCCGGAGGAGACAACCAGATCGCCGGTATCGGCGACGTCATTACGCGCAACAGCCCGCCGTGGGTTGATACCGTCAAGGCGCTCCATCCCGACATCCCCGTGTACGGCTCCATCCTGGAGGGACACGAAGCGCTGTGGCGGATCATCGGGTCGGAGAACACCTTTCTGTGGATGGGGCTCTACCCGGACGAGCTGCGTGACTTCATCGAGCGGGTCGGAGCCTTCGTCGTCGAGATGACGAAGGCGCAGATCAAGGCGGCCGACGGCATGCTCGACGGGATGGTCATCTGGGGAGACGTCGCCTACGTGAACGGCATGCTCTTCTCTCCCGCGTACTGGCGCGAACACTTCAAGCCCATCGTCAAGGAGCAGATCCGCATCTGCCACGACGCGGGTATTCCCGTGATCTACCATGGCTGCGGCAACGCGTCCGACCTCTACGAAGACTTCATCGAGATCGGGCTTGACTCGTACAACCCGCTCGAGGCGAAGGCAGGCCTCGACGTGGTCGAGCTCCGCAGGCAGTACGGGCACAGGATGGGTTTCTGCGGGAACATCGACGTGCTCTCCTGGGCGAACGACCCGCTGCCGGAGCTCGAAGCCAAAGTCATGCGCAAGCTCAACGCCGCGAAGGGAGGCGGGTACATCGTGCAGAGCGACCATTCGGTGCCGTCCAATGTTTCGGCCGAGCGGTATGAGTTCGTCCTCAACCTCGTTCGTGCCAGGGGGGGCTATCCCCTGCAGCTCGGCGAGCACGACATCCCGGGCATGGGCTGAGGCTGACGGATGACGCCGCGGGAACGGGTTCTGGCCGCCATTGCACACGGGACGCCTGACCGGGTGCCCGTAGACCTTGGATCGACGCCGAGCTCCGGCATATCCGCGACCGCCTACGAACGACTTCGCCGGCACGTCGGCCGGCACGACGGGGCAACGCTCGTGTACGACGTCGTACAGCAGCTCGCGCAACCCGAACCCTGGGCGCTCGACGCTTTCGGTGTCGATGTCGTCGACCTGGGCAGGACGTTCAACACCGATCCCGCCGACTGGTACGACGTCACGCTCGTCTCCGGCGAACCGGCCAGGTATCCCGCATGGTTCAGACCGGAGCAGGATACCGACGGCTCGTGGATCGCGCGGCATCGCGACGGGACCCCCATCGCGCGCCAGCCCGAAGGGGCGGCGTTCTTCGATCAAACCTGCTTCCCCTGGGAGGACGGCTGGCCGGACACCTTTGACGGGCTTGACGAGGCGATGAGCAAGGTCCTCTGGTCGGCGCTCGTTCATTCGCCCTGGGACAACGCCCGGAGGGACGGATTCTGGGAACAGCTGCGACGAAACGCCCTCGAGCTCCGTCGGACCGACGACCGGGCGATCATGGTGGTCGTGGGATGTAATCTCTTCGAATGGGGGACCTTTCTCCGCCGCATCGACAACTTCCTGATGGACCTGCTGCTCGAGCCCGAGAAAGTCGAGGGCCTGCTCGACGCGCTCATGGAGCGGCATCTCTCGATGCTCGAGAAGGTGTGCGAGTCCGTCGGGGACATCGCGGACGTGGTTCGGTTCGGAGATGACCTGGGCACGGATCAGGGCCCGTTCATGCGGCCGGACATCTATCGAGCGCTCTTCAAGCCACGCCATCGCGTGCTGTGCGACTACGTGCGCGCGCATTCGTCCATGCACACCTTCCTGCACTCCTGCGGTTCCATCGATCTGGTGATACCGGATCTCATCGAGGCGGGTTTCGAGATTCTCAACCCCGTTCAGACGAACGCGAGAGGTATGGACCCTTCACGGCTGAAGCGTGAGTTCGGCAACGACGTCACCTTCTGGGGAGGAGGCGTGGACACGCGAACGGTGCTCAATTCGGGCGGTCCTGATGAGGTGCGTCGACAGGTGCTCGAGCGGCTCGAGGTCTTCGCCCCGGGGGGAGGGTTCGTCTTCAACACGGTGCACAATATCCTGCCGGACGTTCCGCCGGCCAATACCGTCGCGCTCTATGAGGCGGTACGGGAGTTCAACGGATGAGCGAGGATGGGCCTGTGGTCGCCCTGGAGATGAAACAGGTGGGCAAGCGCTTTCCCGGTACGATCGCCGTCGACTCGGTGGATTTCGAGGTGTACGCCGGCGAAGTCCATGCCCTCGTAGGCGAGAACGGAGCCGGGAAGTCGACGCTGATGAAGATGCTCGCCGGATCGTTCAACGACTACACGGGAGAGATTCTCATCAATGGCGAGAAGGTCGATCTCCATACGCCTTCCATGGCAATGAAGCACGGCGTCGGCATGATCTACCAGGAACTCTCGCTCGCCGATCCGATCAGCATTGGCGAGAACATCGTCGCGGGCCATCTGCCGCGCCGCGGAGTCTTCGTGGATCGCGCCGCCCTGGCCGCCGAGGCGAAGCGACTGATGTCGATCGTCGGCCTCGACCTCGACCCCGACCTGCCGATCGAGGAGATCAGCCAGCACGAGGCGCAGCTCGTCGAAATCGCCAAGGTGCTCGGAACGAATCCGAGCATCCTGGTCATGGACGAGCCTACGAGCGCGCTCTCACGTGACGAGGTGGAACGGCTGTTCGCGATCATCGGCAATCTACGCAAACGAGGTCTCGCGATCGTCTACATCTCGCATCATCTGCCCGAAGTCTTCCGCATCGCCGATCGGGTGACTGTGATGCGCGACGGCAAGAAAGTGGCGAGTCGGGACATCGCGAGCCTCACTCGCGAGGAAATCGTGCAGATGATGGTGGGGCGCTCGGTGAAGGAGTTCTACAGCCGCGCCGAACGGACGATTGGCGAGGTTCGCTACCGGGTGAAGGACCTCTCGCGGTGGGGGTTCTTCCACCATGTGGACCTCGAGGCGCGCGTCGGGGAGATCCTGGGGATCTGCGGACTGTCGGGTGCCGGGCGGTCCGAGCTCGCACGTGTGCTCGTCGGGCTCGACCCCGCTGACGAGGGGACCATGGAGCTCGACGGGACGGTGCTCAGCGGTTCCGGCATGGCCTACTACCTCGCGAAGGGTATCGCGTACCTCACCGAAGACCGGAAGTCTGAAGGGCTCGCTCTGCGGCTCTCCATGGAGGATAATATTCTCTCGAGCATCGTGCCTCGCCTGCGGCGCGGGCTACGCTACGACAAGCGGCTAGGGAGGACGACCGTCCGGGACCTCGTCAGAGCGCTATCGATCTACCCGACCGACCCTGCGGTCACGCTCGCCAACCTCTCGGGCGGCAATCAGCAGAAGGTACTGCTCGCGAAGTGGCTCGCCGGCGGCCCCAGGGTCCTCATCCTCGATGAGCCTACGCGCGGCGTGGACATTGGCGCGAAGGTCATCATCCACGAAGCCGTGGAGAAGCTTGCGGGCGCCGGCAACACGGTGATCCTCATATCGTCGGACCTGCCGGAGCTCGTCGGTCTCGCCGACCGGGTCCTGATCATGCGCCAGGGTCGGTTCGTCAGGGAGATGTCATACGAGCAGTGCACGGAGGAGTCGCTCCTGCTCGCGGCCAACGGGGAGGAGTCTGCATAGCCATGGCAACCGCAGAGATGAAGCCGATCGACGTGCCGGATGCACGATACCTCAGGTCGAGTCGCTTCAGTCGTATCGTAAACGTCGCCGGTATCTACGGCATTGCCGTCCTGTTCATCATCGCCGGAGCGGTTCTGCAGGGCCTGGGTGTGATCAACAACTTCATGACCACCCGGAACTTCCTGAACATCATAGATGCCGTGGCGCTGCTCGGCATCGTTGCCGCGGGGATGGCATTCGTGACGTACTCGGGACACTACGCCGACCTTTCGGTGCCGACCACGATGGCGCTCACGGGAATCGTGACCGTCGAGCTTCTTCACTACGGCTTCGTCCCTGCGGTCCTCGCGGGTCTCGCAGTGGGGCTGCTGATAGGAGCCGTCAATGCCGTCGTCGTCGGGCGGTTCCGGGCGAATCCCATCATCTGGACGCTTGCGATGAGCTACGTGACGATGGGCGTCATTCGCCTCGTCTGGGTGAACCGCCAGATCTATCCCGACGTTCAGACGGACAATCTGCGTACTATCGCGCTGTTTGACGGGATATTCCGCCTGCGCCTGTTCAACGTGGTCAGCCTGCCCGTCCTGCTCATGATCCTGATCATGCTGGCCGGACACTTCCTGATGACCCGGACGGTGTACGGAGCGCAGCTCAAACTGACCGGGTCCGCCCGCAGAACGGCGACCTTCTCCGGGGTGAATGCGGAGCGCGTGGTCGGAATCGCCTTTCTTCTGGCCGCGTTCACGGCCGCGGTGGGAGGGCTGATCATCACCTCCCTCTCGCGGGTTGGCGCCTGGTACAACGGTACCGGATACGAGTTCCGGGCCGTTACTGCAGTCGTCATAGGAGGAGTCACGCTTGCCGGCGGCAGGGGCACCATTATCGGGGTGATCGGCGGCGCCTTCGTCATCGGCCTGATGAACAACATCATGACGCTCATCGGAATCGGCACCTTCTCGCAGGACATGATCCGCGGCGCGATCTTCATACTCGTCGTGGGGATCAACGCCAAGTCCCTGCGCAGCCTGGGGAGGGACGATGCGTAGATCAGAGCGAGACACCACATCCTCGGGCCGGACATTGGCATGGGTCGAGCGATACCGGATCTTCCTGCTGTTCGCCGTGATCTTCGTGTTCATGTCCGTGTTCGCGCCGCGTTTCTTCAATGTCTTCAACCTGACGAGCATCCTGCGGATGGTCGCGATGAATGCGACCGTTGCGATCGGCTTCACCATCGTCCTGATCTGCGCCCAGCTCGATCTGTCGATCGGCACCGTTATCACCTTCGCCGGCGTCGTGGGGCTATCTCTGAAGGAGCCGCTCGGCTATGCGCTTTCTGTTCCCATCGCGATCGCCGCCGGCGCGATGGTCGGCCTGTTCAACGGGGTGCTCGTCGCGAAAGCGAAGATCAGCTCCTTCATCGTGACGCTTGGAACGCTCACGATCCTCCAGGGGGCGATCTACACGATCACCGGCGGCAACACCATCAGCCTCTCCACCCCGGATGCCTTCGCCGTCTCGGACTTTCTCGCGGGGCCGCTCATTCCGCTGATCACGCCGCGGATCCTTCTGATGCTCGGACTCGTCGCCGCCTTCGAGCTCTTTCTGCGACGGACGAGGACCGGCAGAAACTTCTACCTCGTGGGAGGAAACAGGAACACCGCCTGGCTCGCGGGAATCAACACCGACCGGTATCTCATCGCCGCATTCGTGCTCTCCGGGACTCTGGCCGCCATAGGTGGGGTCTTCTTCGCGATGGAGTCGAGCGCTGCCACGCTCAGGATGGGCGACCAGTCGCTCATGTACGTCATCTCCGCCACGATCATCGGCGGTACCGCCATGACGGGAGGGAAGGGCGGTGTGTTCCGCAGCTTCGTGGCGGTTCTTGCGCTCGAGATGCTCTACACGGGTGTCATCCTCTTTGGGCTCGGCAATGAGGTCAAGATCTTCATCGCCGGTCTCATTCTTGCCGCGGTCGTGCTCTACGAGGCGTATGCCTATTACCGACACCAGCGCGAGATCGGGAAGCGGCCGGAGCTGATCAGAGAGCTTGCGGCCGGGACCACGAGGGCGCACGCCGCAGTGGACGCCGCGTCGGACGGCGCCGGCGGGAAGGCGTAGCGCCGCAGTACTGCTCGAAGGCGCGACTGGCGGTATGCCCGCCGGCGCACGAGATATTCTACGAGGAGGTTTCTATGAGACGTATGGTTTCGATGCTCGCGGTGCTGGCCCTGCTGCTGGCAGCGACGAGCGGTGTGTTCGCGGCCGGCGCCCGTGAAGGAGCCACGGGGGACGCCGCGGGCAATCTCGAGGCGTCCCTTGCCGTCGACACGAGCGGGTTGCTGTCCGCCGATGGTCAGCCGCTGCTTCGCGTGTCCGACGACGACCGTGCGGTGCCGACGCGGCCGGCCGACCCGAGTGCCCTGCCGCAGACCGACCCTCTGCACTGGTACGACATGGAGTGGGCCGGCTGGGCGGCGGACAAGAGCGCAATCCCCGAGTCGCCGAGGACCGGTGCAATTGGCAGACGGATCGTCTTCATCGTTCACGGGGATCATCCCTGGACGACCGCCTGCACGCTCGGTGCGCAGAAGGTGGCAGACGCCTACAACATGGAGCTGAAGGCGCTCTCTCCCAACTGGGACCTCGCGGTGCAGAACCAGATGATCGATCAGGCGATCAACGAACGCCCGGATATGATCCTGCTCATACCGCTGGATGCGAGAACTGCTCCCCAGCAGGCGCGCCGGATCCATCGGGCCGGTATTCCCCTGATCCTGTTCAACACGCTGCCGGATGCCGCGGCGATGGACTATGCGATCACGTGGACCGGTCCGGACGACTTCGGTCAGTTCCGGCTCCTGGCGAGGACCTTTGCCGACGAACTGCGCCGTCTGCACCCCGGTGCCGGCGAGATCGGTATTGCCTACGTGCAGCACGCGCCGGGCGGCTCTCCGTACTTCGCCCGATCCTGGGGCCCCGTGTCCGAGCTTGCCGGCTATGCGCCGGAAATCAAGACGCTCGACATGCAGGCTCCCGGGTTCGAGGCCGACCGGACGATGCAGCTCGTGTCAGACTGGCTGACCCGCTTCGGGTCGGAGCTGAAGGGCATCATCGCGGCCGACGACTCCGCCCAGGCGCTGGGAATCGTCGAGGCCCTCCGCCGCGCGGGCAGGGAAGACGTCGTCGTGGTTGCCGCCGGCAACTCGAAGGTTGGTATGGACCTCGTGCAGGATGGCCGGCTCTTCGCCATCACCTATCAGACCGCGGAGGGCGACGGAGCACTGGCCGTGCAGACGGCTGCCGACTGGTTCAACGGGAAGGAGATTCCCATGCGCCGGAACCTCGCGCAGCACATCATCACCCAGAGCGACGTGGGCGACTTCTACCCGCCTCAGTGGTAGATCTCTTCTCTCTCGGGCCCGGCCTGTGCCGGGCCCTGTCCGGGACCCACGACCCTTATCCGAGCCCCACGACCCGCCCGACCTCCGGCTCCATGGGCCACGAGAGCTGCACTCCGTCGGCGCGCAGTTCCCGCCGCAGTGCGGCGAGGTCGACCTCAGACGGGTCGCGATTGTCGTCACGCGCGAGCGCGCACGCGGTTCCGGCGGCCTGACCGAGCTGCATCATCGTTCGTGACAGACGGCAGCTCGACGCGGCGATCGAGCTGAATCCCGCTGCGCGGCAGGCGACGAGCAGGTTCGTGTAGCCGCGCGGGACGAGGCAGTGAAACGGGACGCCAAAGGGGTGTTTGAGCTCCATCGCGCCGCCCTTTTCGCCGTGGCGGTCGAGCGCGTGGTCGGCGATCGCGATGACGCCCTCCTCGTCGTCTTCAGGTATAGGCCGCAGGATGGCGTGCTCGGTAAGCACCCGCTCGGCGACGAGCCGGTACGACTCGCGCACCCCTATCTCCGGGGAGATCGAATCAACGGCGAACGAGCGGAACTCCGGCCAGTTCGTCTGCAGGTGGCGCCAGGTGGCGTAGAGCCGGCGGCGGCACTCGGCGTAGGCCCGCTCGTGGCCGCCCGGCTTTCGTGCTTCATTGAGGTATTCGCGGCCGTCCATCGTGGGGAGCATGTTGACGTTGCGGTCGCCGTTCGGGTACTCCACCGTCACGACGAGCGGGAACCGCTGCGCCCAGTCGCAGGCGACCGCGCGGTCGCGCTCCTTCGAAACGGCGCGTTCCTGCGCGAGGTCGTCGGGAAGCGGGTCGATCCCGGGTTCCGGTTTCGCCGTGATACGGAACATGAGCGTCACCGCGTTTACGCGGTCGTTCGGCTCGTCCGGCGCCGACGGCTCGCCGTACGCGTCGCGCGACTCCTGCCCACTGACGAGCTCGCACCCGGCAAGGCGCGCGAGGTCGCCGTCGCCGGTCCCGTCGACAAAGGCGTCGGCCTCTACCTGAAGCCCGTCGTCGAGCGTGACGCTCTGCAGGCGTCCGCCGCTCGCCCCCGCCGACGCGACGGTTCGCCCGAGCATCACGCGACAGCGGCCCGTCTCGCCGAGCATCTGCCGGAGCACCGCCTCGTAGGCGCGTGGTTCGAAGACCACGCCAAAGAGGTTCTCGCGGACGAAGGCTTCGTCGTCGGCGAGCGACCGCGCGCCGTGGCGAACCATCGTGTCGCGGTACGACCGTTCAGGAAAGAGCACGTGCTCGCCGCCGGGGTAGGCGTCGGTACCCTGCCAGACGCAGTGGCGCCCGAACCCGTAGATTCCTGCGGCGCCCGGGATCTGCTCGAGCCGGCGGTAGATTTCATGCGGAAATCCCGTTGCCCCGCAGACCGGCTCCCAGTTGTTGACGCCGCAGCGGTTCGCATTCCCGCCGATCGCGCCCGATCTCTCGACGACCACGACCGAGCACCCCCTGCGCGCGGCGGCGAGCGCCGCCCCAAAGCCGCCGGAGCCCGCGCCCACGACCACGAGATCAGCCGTCACGGTTAAAACGTCCCGGGCCACGGGTAGGCGTTGCTGCCCACCTCCGGATCGCGCGGGCCCTCCGGGAGCTCGGACTGGAAGGCGAGCCCCTTCTCCGCGAGCTCCTCGACGACCTCCGGTTGGCTGGCCGCCTGGTTGTCGAGCTCCATGCGGTCGTTGGGGATGTCGTAGAGCTCCATGCGGTCGCGCTCAGGGTTGAAGAGCAGCTTCCACTTCCCATCGCGCACGGAGAGCGCAGGGCTCTGGTTGAGCGGATGCCCCCAGACCCGGAAGCGCCACTCCCACAGGAGCGGCGTGGAGCGGACGCGCTCCTCCCCGTGGAAGACGGCCGCCATGCTCTCGCCGTCGAGCTTCGCCTCGGACGGCACGTCCGCGCCGGCGAGCTCGCAGAAGGTGGGCATGAGGTCGACCCCGCAAAGCGGAGTCTCGTTGTCCACCGCCCCCGCGCGCACGCCGCCCCGCGGCCAGCGCATGATGAAGGGCGTGCGCACGCCCCCTTCATAGAGACTGCGCTTACGACCCCGGAACGGCCCGGGGCTTCCCACGCCGCTGTGCGAGGCGTTCGGAATGTGGATGTCCTCCGGACCGTTGTCCGACGAGAAAATGAAGACCGTGTCGTCTGCGAGCCCCATCTCGTCGAGCGCCTCGAGGAGGCGGCCGATGTGCCGGTCCGCGTTCGTCACCGCGGCGTAGTAGGTCGCAAGCGCCCCGGGCCACCTCTCTTTCACGTCCTGCGGCATGAACATCTCGTACGGCGCGAGCTGCGTCTCATCCGGGGCGAGGGTCGCGTGCGTGTCGTTCAGCCAGACGTTGACGAGGAAGGGGTCGTTCCGGTGTTTTGAGATGAAGTCGATGCTGTGGTCGACGATGATCTCGGACGACTTATGGCGCATCCCCGGGATGAAGGTGGGCCCGGTCCCCCCTCCGCACTCGAGCTGCGGCCCGTTGCCGGCGTTCACGCGATGGGCGTCGATCCCGTACTCGCCCGGCTCAGGCGCCCCCTCGCCGTGCCCCAAGTGCCACTTCCCGAAGTGGCCGACCGCATACCCGGACTCCCGGAGCAGTCTGGTGTATGTGTGAACCGACGGGTCGAGCGAGTTGGGCATCCCGCGCCGCTCGTTCAGGTCGTGCGCCGCGAAGTGGCCGTGTATGGCAAAGCGGGCCGGAAACTGCCCGCTCATGACGGCCGCCCGGCTCGGCGAGCAGACGCCGGAGCAGACGTAGAACTGCGTGAAGAGGGTTCCCTGTTGCGCGAGACGGTCGAGAAAGGGCGTCTTCACCGATCGGTGCCCGTAGCACCCCAGGTCCCCCCATCCCCAGTCGTCGGCGAATACAAATACGAAGTTTGGTCGTGTACGGTTCATGTTGCGAGAGCTCCTTGTCTCGACCAGCGTAGACGAATCCCGTGCAGGTGTCATCCGCTCCTGCGAATCGGCGGTTGCAGCGGCTCGACCCGGGTGATAGGGTGCATGACTGACGGACGCCGACGTCGGAACTCACCCGGAGGGCAGCATGGCACACAACCTTTTCCCGCAACCAAGGCCAAAGCTCCGCGTCGGTGTGCTCATCCTCAGGCGCAGGCGGCCCGGGTTCGACCCGCAGTGGGGGGCGCGGATCGAAGCGCAGGCGCGTGAGGGTCTCGGACGCTCCGCGCTGGACGTCTACCTTCCCGGGCAGCAGATCGTCGATGCGGCGACCCTCCGGAGGGCGATGGAAGAGTGCGACTCAGCCGGGTGCGGCGTCTACGTGGCGATCCAGCCGACGATGAGCGACGGGCGGATGACGCCGGTGCTCGGACGAATGAGCCGCGCCCCGGTCGTGTTCTGGGCGACGCCGGAGAAGCCGACCGGGGAGATGATCAGCGCGAACTCGCTCGTTGGGGCGCATACGTTCATGGCGAACCTCGCGCAGGCCGGGCACCGCTTCGACTTCGTCTACGGGTCTCCGCACGATCCGGGGACCATCGCCGAGCTCGAGCGTGCGGTCTACCGGGCGCACGCGTGCTCGGTCTTCGACGGCGTCTACGCCGGGCTCGTGGGCTATCACGCGCCGGGTTTCAGCGACATGCACGCCGACCCGGCGACGCTCGCCACGATAGGAGCGGAGCTCGGGCACGTGGGGATGCACGAGTTCATCGACGCGGTGGAGGCCGTCCCCGACGAGGCCGCCGCTGCGGACGTGGAAGAGGTGCGCCGACTTGGCCTGCCGATTTCTGACGAGATTCCCGTCGACGAGCTTGACAACGTGCTCCTGCTCGACAGCCGGTACTACCTCGCCATCAGGACGCTCATGGACGAGCAGCCCCTTCAGGCGCTTGCGCTGCGCGACTGGCCGGAGATCTCGGCCACCCACTGGCCCTACCTGGCGCTCGCGCGGCTGGCTTCAGAAGGGTACCCGATCGCTGTGGAGGGAGACGTCGACGGGGCGCTCGCCTGCCTGATGGCCCGTGAGGCCGGATGCGGCGTCTGCTACGTCTCGGACTGGCTCGAGCATGGCGCGCACGAGATCACCCTGTGGCACACGGGAGCCGCGCCGTTCCAGCTCTGCGAGCCGCCTGGAAGCTCGCGGGCGCCGCAGATCGGGCGGCACTTCAACAACCGGAAGCCCGCCGTCGTGAACGCGACCATCAGGGCCGGGATGCCGGTGACCCTCTTCAGGTTCTGGCACATGCAGGGCGAGTACCTGTTCACCGCGATCGAGGGCGAGACGATCGAACCGGCGCGGCATCTCCTGGGAACCAATGGCCTCGCCCGGTTCGACTCGGTCGACGTCCCTGAGTTCTTCATCGCGATGGTTCGCGCGGGGATGCCTCATCACCCGATCATTGTTGAAGGACACGCGAAGAAACACCTCAGCGCCGTTGCGGAGATGCTCGGCATGACCCGCATCGAATAGGAGGCGACTACCTGGTCAGGCTCTCGAAGTCGTCCTCGTGCTTCACCTCTTCCTCGAGGATGTGGATGATCAGGTTGTACGTGACCGGGTCCTTCCCGAAGGTCTTCTGCGCGAGCGCGTCGTAGACCGCGATTGCTCCCCGCTCTGCCTCAATCACCGTCTTGATCATCGCGTCAAAGTCCTTCGCGTCTGCCGGGGGCTTCGGGTATCCTTCATTGCTGGTCTCAACGAGCTTTGAGGGATCGGCGAGCGGCGTTCCGCCAAGCTGGGTGATTCTCGTGGCGAGCTCATCCTGGTGCTCGAGTTCGTCCTCGGCCGCCTCCTTCAGTGCTTCCGCGAGGAACTTCGCCGCGGGGCGCCCCTCCACGATCTGAGCCATGTGTGTATACGCGTAGGCGGCGAGCCACTCGTCGGCGTAGGCGCGGTTGAGATCCGCGATCAGTTCGTTCACGTCGAGCTTGACGATGCCGGTACCTTTTGTTCCCATTTGTTCCTCCTGAAACTTCGCTGTCCCCTCCATCATACGAAGAGTGTCCCTCCCGTATCAATCCGTGCCGGGAGCGCCTCGTCGGCCGGGACCGTCCTCCCGCACGGCCGCGCGGATGACGAAGAGCGTCTCGATGAGCTCTCCGAAGGTCAGCGACAGGGCGCCGACGACCGACGGCGGAATGGTGACGAGCCTGCCCACCGGTCCGAAGAGCAGAAGCATGATCG
>SKZO01000221.1 GCA_007127335.1 Spirochaetales bacterium
CCCAGGATTCCCCATCGTAGTTGTTTCATCGTAGACCTCTTTCTTTGTCCGCTCTTGCGGCTTGAACCGGAGGATATCAGGCTTTCGTCGCAAGATGAAGCGGTCAGTTCGTGTACGGGACGCAGCCGCGCTCGTCTACCTCGTATGCCCATTGCTGCAGGAGCTCTGACGGCGGGAGAAACCTGTCGTCTCGTCTGGTGAGCTCTTCTGCGAGAAGCTGCTCGAGCTCAGTCCTGAGACCGGTCGAGCTTTCGTCGTCTGCCAGGTTCCGGAGCTGATATGGATCACGACGGTTGTCGAACAGAAGCCACGGGCCGGACAGATCGCGGACATAGGTGTACCGTTCGGTGCGGATGCCGCGGTACGCCCTTCCGCCGCGTTCGAGGCACCAGTCGGCAAACGGAGCGTACCCGGCGACGAGCACCGCCTCGCGAGAGATCGCCGCTTCACCGTGAAGGAGGGGTGCGTAGCTCGTGCCTTCCACCGCCGCCGGGATCGGCAGGTTGCAGAGCCCAAGCAGCGTCGGCATTAGATCAACCCCGGCGATCAGCGTTGATTCGTCCCGGGGTCTGAGGCCGGGTCCGCGGATCAGGAGCGGTACGATGATCGACTCCTCGTACGGCCGCTGCTTGTTCACGCCGGGATAGTCCGGGTCGCAGTGCGACTCCATCGAGTCGCCGTGGTCCGACGTGAACATGAACACGGTATTGTCACGCCAGCCGTTCGACTCCAGCGCCTCGTCAATGCGTCGTACGCACTCGTCCAACGCCGAGATGTGTGCATAGTATCCAACGAGATCGCCGCGGGCCTTAGCCTCGAGCTCCGGAGCGACGTTGTCTCTCAGTACCAGGCTGTCGGCCCGGTACATCGCCTTCTGCTCGGGTGGAGCGGTGTCGTAGGGGTTGTGCGGCGGGCCGTACGACACCATCAGGAAGAACGGCTTGCTTTCCTCCCTGCGACCGGACAGCCATCGCACGGCGTCGGCGGTCTGGTCGTAGGCGTCGTACCCCTCCCACAGCCGCTTCTCGCCCGAATCACCCGAGTAGTACCAAGACTGGTTGTAGTCGTGCGTGCACTCGAGCACCTTCCAGTAGTCGAACCCCTGTCGTCGTCCGGCCGGGATGTAGTTGCTGCGGCCATGGCCGTCGAGATGCCACTTGCCGATGTACGCCGTGTCGTACCCGTGTCTCGCGAAAGTGCAGCCCAGCGAATCGTCGCTTGCCGGCAGGCAGAGGTCGTTCAGGAAGAGTCCATGCGTGAGTGGATATTGGCCGGTCATCAAACTGGCCCGATACGGTGTGCATATCGGGCAGTTTGAGACCGCGTTCGTCATGTTCACGCTTTCCTTTGCGAGCCGGTCGAGATACGGGGTCTCCACGTTCGGATCCCCCGCATACCCCGTGGCCTGGCCGCGCATCTGGTCGGCAAGAAGCAGGACGACGTTGGGCCGCGACATCGCTAGTCGAGTGCCTCCACATACCGGTCATACTGTGCCTGCTTGACCTGCAGCACCTCGGCGGACCGCATTCGCCGGACCTGATCCAGGAAGCGCGGCCACTCCGCGTCAATGTTGACCTCGCCAAAGATGAAGCGCGCCATCGTCTCCCAGACGTAGTTCAGGAGCTCCTGCTCGTACTGGACGAGGACGTCGATCTCCGGTTCCGTCGCCTTCACGAGGTTTGCCGGGAACGACTCCTCTGGGATGAACGGCAGGTACTTGTCCGTATACTCTTCGAGCATGACGTGTCGCGGCAGCACCGGCTTCTTGATCTCGCCCTCGCGGTCCCAGAAGAAGGTGTTGATCGGCGTACTCCACTGGCGCCACTCCTGGAGGTTCATCCCGAGCTCCGGCGGCGGCATGTACTCGATGTAGGCGCCGGTCTGGGGGTTCTGTTCCCAGCGGACACCTTCCTTTCCCTCGAGCATCGTGAATCCGTTTCGGCCGCCGTCGTACCAGTGGTCGAGCCACCGCACCATCGCCTCCGGGGCCGGTGCGTCGCGGAAAATGAGCGCTCTGTTGGTCCAGGTCCCGGTTCCCGTCTGGTACCGCCAGAGATTCGTCCCGTCCGGGCCGGCGAACGGGGGGATGACGCCGATCTGCCGGTCTGGGTTGAGCTCCAGGTCCGACATCAGGTCGAGCGTCCGGTAGGTGTCGTCGTACTTGAAGACGATGCTCATATCGTTCCAGACGAACTGAGGCGCGAGCGCCGGCCCAACACCCAGTACGACCTCCCCGTCGACGATCGCGCGCGCGCGGCGCTGGTCCTGGGTCTGTACGATCGATTCCTTGCTCAGAAGCCCTTCTTCAACGAGCCTCCGGAAGAACCTGGCGCCTTCCCGAAAGCCCTCGTCCTCGAATCCCCAGTAGACCCGTCCGTTGTCGACCATGACCGTATCGACCACGCCCCACGGGCCGAAGTACTCAATCCAGTGGGCGATTTCTCCCTGCGGCCCCGTGTTGAACGCAAGCGGAATCTCTTCCCGCCTGCCGTTGCCGTTCGGGTCGCGATCGCGGAACGCAACGAGCATATCGTAGAACTCTTCGGTCGTCGCTGGCATGTCGAGACCGAGTCGCTCGAGCCAGGCGATGTTCACGTAATACTTCTGCGTGACTGACGTGTGGTACGAACTGTTCTGGTATGAGACCATCCCGTAGATCTCGCCGTCGGTGTGGGTGGCTGCGGCGCGCAGCTCCGGCAGCTGGGCAAACATCGCCGTGATGTTCGGCGCCCATTCGTTCAGGAGGTCGCTCAGCGGCAGGATCACGCCGCTCTGTATTGTCTCGTCGGTTCGGGCGCCCAGGCCGCCGCCGCCCATGAATACGTCTGGGTAGCTCGCGGTCGCCAGCATGAGGTTGATCCTCTCGGTCCGCTCGCTCTCCGGTATCATCGTCCAGTTGATCCTGATATTGGTCAGCTCCTCGTGGTCCTGCATCACCGGCATCTCGCCCCAGTTGCGCGCCCACGGTCCCTGAATTGCCATGACATTGTAGGTAAGCGGTTCGTCAACGATCGGGTACCCGCTTCTGTTGACCGTGACGGGCGCCGTGCGGGCAGCCGCGGATTCCGCGCCGCCTGCGGCGATCAGAGTGCCCGTGCAGAGCACAACAAAGAGTAGCAGAAGGGTCAGTCTTTTCATCGTAGATCTCCTTTTCTGTCTCATCGAGTCAAAACCGGAACGCCCCGCGTCCACCGGTTTGTCCTTTCCTCTCTCGTCGTTCTCACCTCCTTACCTTTCATCAACCCTTGACGCTGCCGATCATGATCCCCTGCAGGAAGTACTTCTGGAGGAACGGATAGACGATGAGCAGCGGCGCGGCCCCAATGATGATCACCACGTACTTGATCACGCCGGCGAGTCGCTCGCGTTCGGCGACCGCCTCCAGGTCGTCCAGGCTCATCACGTCAGACGTCGTCGTCTGGATGAGGATTCGGCGCAGTATCATCTGCAGCGGATACCGCGACTCGTCGTTCAGAAACATCAGGCTCTTGAAGAAGTCGTTCCACTGCGCGACCCCTGAGAAGAGGAGAATCACGACGGTGATCGCCTGCGACAGGGGCATGACGATCTTGACGAAATAGCTAGCGTGTGTGCATCCGTCCATTCGGGCGGAGTCCCAGAATTCTTCTGGTATAGTGCTCCTGAAGAACGTTCGACTGATGATCGTGTTCCAGACGGTGAGCGATCCCAGGATGATGATGATTGCCCTCGTGTCGATCAGTCTGAGTCGGTTGATCACCAGGAACGTTGGTATCAGTCCTCCATGGAAGTACCAGGTGATGATCAGCATGATCGTCAGCGTCTTTCGCAGGAAGAACTCTCGTCGTCCTATCGCGTACGCGAACGGAAGGGTGATGGTCAGTGCGAGGGCGGCACCCGCAACGGTGTAGATCACCGTGTTCATGTATCCGCGCCATATGCTGTTGTCCCGGAATGCCCGATCATATCCAAGCAAATCCAGATCCCTGATCCACAGGACAACCTCTCCACGGTTCACCGCGTCCGGGTGACTGAGTGATGCGACGACCACGAACCAGAGCGGAAAGAGCGTGACGACGAGCACGATCACCATCAGGATACTGTTGAGCGTCACGAACACACGGTCCGCGCCGGTGTCCTTCATCACCCTGTTCACAGGAGCGTCTCCTGCTTCAACCGTTTCGCGATCGCGTTGACGCTGAGTATCAGTGTCAGGTTGATCAGCGAGTTGAACAGGCCTATTGCCGTGGCGTAGTGGTACTCTCCCTGCAGGATCCCGATCTTGTACACGTAGGTCTGAATGAGCTCGCTCTTCTCGAGGTTCAGCTGGTTTTGCAACAGGAACGCGCGCTGCCAGCCGACGTCCATTAGGCGGCCGAGCTGCAGAATCAGCACGATCGTGACGGTCGGCATGATGGACGGCAGATCAATGTGAGCGATCTTCTGGAGGCGGGTTGCTCCGTCGACCTCAGCGGCCTCGTAGAGGGTTGGATCCACGGCGCTGATCGCCGCCAGGTAGATGATCATGCCCCACCCTGCGTTCTGCCAGATGCCGGAGAGCACGAAAATCCACGGGAAAAGACGAGGCCGGATCATGAAGAACACCGGTTCCTGTCCAAAGAGGCGGATGACGTTGTTGACTACTCCGATCGACGGCGATAGAAACAGGATGATCATACCCGCCATCACGACGACCGA
>SKZO01000289.1 GCA_007127335.1 Spirochaetales bacterium
CGCCGGTTGAGCGCCTGCCCCGGCACATACTCTCCGGAAAGTATACGCTTGACGATCACCGCATAGACGCGGGAAACTCTCGACTCACCCATCTCTTCTCCCACGCAGGCCGCCCCCGGCTCGGTGATGCATCACAAGGTATCCTGGAGGTCGCACGCCGGTCAAGTGGCCAGGCTCGCTATTGGAGCGGGGCTGATGACCCGACCCCGTTCACGACGTTCCGCGGGGTGCCGTCGAGGAATGCGCGCACGTTCTCCACCGCGGTGGACAGGAGCCGCGAGCGGGCTTCCTTCGTCGCCCAGGCGATGTGCGGGGTGATGGTCACGTTGGGCGCGTCGTAGAGCGGGTTGTCCGCGGCGGGGGGCTCCTGCTCGAGCACGTCTATGCCCGCGCCGGCGATGACGCCCTCGCGCAGCGCCGTCGCGAGATCCGCGTCCACGACGAGCGGGCCCCTGGACATGTTGAGCAGAAAGGCGCTGCGCTTCATCCGCGCGAGGCGCTGCGCGTTCATCATCCCGGTGTTCCCGGGAGTCAACGGGCAGTGGAGCGTCACGACGTCGGACTCGGCAAGGAGCTCATCGATCTCGCGCCAGGCGAAGCCGGGCCAGTCGGGCTCGCCGCCGCGGTGGAGGTCGTGCGCGATGACCCGCATGCCAAGGGCGTTCGCGATCTGCCCCACCCGTCTGCCGATCCGGCCGAACCCGACGATGCCGAGCGTCCTCCCCGCGAGCTCGATCTGCGCGTGGAGCCAGTAACAGAAATCGGGCGAACGCGCCCATCCGCCGGTTCGCACGTTGTCCGAGTGTTCGGCGACGTGATGGCAGAGGTTCAGGAGGTGCGCGAAGGTCATCTGCGCGACCGAGTCGGTGCCGTAGGTGGGGATGTTCGTGACGGGCATGCCGCGCGCCTTCGCAGCCTCCAGGTCAACGACGTTGAAGCCGGTCGCAAGCACACCAATATAGCGCAGCGAGGAGAGCCGACCAATCACTGATGCGGAGAGGGGCGTCTTGTTCGTCAGCACGACGTCGGCACCGCCGGCAGCTTCGACGATCGCGTCATCGGTGAAATCGGTTCGATCATGAACCTCCACCTCGCCGATCGTCTCGAGCCCGTCCCACGAAAGGTCCCCGGGGTTGAGCGTGTAGCCATCAAGAACCACGATTCTCATTTTTGCTCCTTGCCGTCCTGACTGTCGAGACGTCTATACCGTTTCGTCCGGCTGCCAGCCGAGCGCCTCGTAGTGCTTCCTTCGGCTTACCTTGTCGCGCTCGTGTTCCTCGTGGGCGGCCCTGGCCACATCACGGGCGTACTCGACCGGCACGACGACCACCCCGTCGCCGTCGGCCACAACGATGTCTCCGGGTCGCACCGTAACACCGCCCACGGCCACCGGTACGTCCATCGCGTCGAACTGCAGGCGCGCCTGCACCATCGACTTGCTCACCATCCGGCTCCAGAAGGGAACCTGCTGCAGGATGATCTCATCGGTATCGCGCACCCCACCATTGGTCACGAAGCCGCGGGCGCCGCGGCGGAGGCAGGAGAGCGTGTTCTCGGACCCCATGAGTCCGGCGTCGACGCCCGACTGGTCGATCACGATGAAATCACCGGGCTCAATGCGCTCGACCCAGGGATAGGGACAGACGTCGCGGTAGTACGATCCGGACCATTCCCAGTATCCGGCCGCATCCGTCTCCGGCACCCGCCCCACGTATGGCAGGTAGCGCGCCGTACGCGCGAACCCGACCGCGCGTCGTCGCTCGAGCGGCCTGATGCGCGGATCCATCGACCCCGTGTGGTGCAGCAGGAGCGTATCAAGCCCGTCGCGTACGTCGGTGAGCCTGAGCTCCGAGTACATCTCGAGCAATTGCTGCCGTTCATCTCGCGTCATTCACTCCTCCTCTGCTCTTCTCCGCTACACCGTCGGTCCTGACCGGCGGCTCAACTCCGGCTCATACTCGTCCACGACTACCTGGTCTCGGCCGGCGCGCTTCGCGCGGTAGAGCGCCCGATCCGCTCGCTGGATCAGGTCGTCCGCCCGCTCGTCCTCTGATGAGAGGAAGGCGACCCCAAGGCTGATCGTCAGCCGAAGCCCGCTCGCAGGAGTCTCGCGGACCGACTGGTGTATACGGTCCGCCATGCCCACGACATCCTCGCGGCCGAGGTCGGACACAACGATGATAAACTCTTCTCCACCGTACCGTCCCACGAGATCGTACTCGCGGACGACCGCGGTGATTCGCTGCGCGAGGAGCTGCAGGACTTCGTCGCCCTTACGGTGACCGTACGAGTCGTTGATCGACTTGAACGCATCAGCGTCGAGCATCATGCAGGCAAGGACACGGTCTTCGCGCTGGGCACGCTGAAAGAGACGCTCGAACTCAGGCATGACGTAGCGCCGGTTCTTGACCCCGGTCAGAGGATCAACGGTCGCTGCATACCGCGCTTCGGCATAGGCCCGCATATAGTGGACCCAGAGCTTGCTCATGCCGGCGCCAATGAGGAAGAGCATGAGCGCCGGCAGCAGCACGGCGTGGATGGGATGCGGAGCCAGTAGACTGTGAATGGGCCCGACGAGCGGCGCCGCGATCGCGAGGATGACGACTGACAGGGCGAGCACGGTGTAGAAGACCGCAAAGGTGAAGAGCGCGGTGTGCAGCCCCTCCTCCGCCTCGCGAGAACGACGCATGAGTCGAGCGGCCGTCATCCCCGTCCCTGCGGCGATCCCGACGAGCAGCACCTCAAGCCGTGCGGGCGCGCTGGGAATAGCGTACGAGAAGAACAGCCCCAGGACGAACGCGGCGGCGGGCAGCCCCACACCGAACCACGCCGGGACTGATCTGGTCTCTCTCCGCGTGCCGGCGTCGAGCAGGACAACGGCGAGGATGAACATCGCGTGTGCAACAGGGCCATGGATGAGAAGTGGCAGAACGGGCTCATACAGCGTCAGGACGAGCCCGCCGGTCACGAGGAGATAGGCGATCCCCCACGGCAGAATCCCGCTCGTCGATCTGTCGAGGACGTGAAAGGCGATGAAAGCGCAGCCGAAAAAGCCGGAGACGACTGCGGCAGAGACGTAGAAGGTGCCTATGTCAACGGCAAGAGTCACGCCTGAGGATACCACATTCGGCGTCATCGGACACGCAGTGCACGGTCTTCCCGCCGTCAATCGAACTCAGTGCCCGGAACGAGGTGCCGGCTCTCCGGCATCCGGTCCGCCCACGGCAGGTAATCGGGATTCGGCTGGGGGATCTTCGCCTCGACACGCTCGCGCCACGCGACGAGCAGCCGGTGCAGCCGTTCCCGGACCTCCGGTAGCTCTTTGGCCATATCGCGGGTCTCGCCGACGTCGGTCTCCAGGTCGTAGAGCTCCTGTCTTCCCGTCTCGTAGAACTCGATCAGTTTGTAGCGTCCGCTGCGCACGGAGCTGCCGGGAGTTCCGCCCTGGTTTCCGTAGTGCGGATAGTGCCAGTACACCGCGTCGCGCAGGAGCGAACCGGCCTCACCGCGGAGAAGGGGCAGAAGGCTCTCGCCCTCCACGCCGTCGGGAATCGTCTTCCCGGAATCGCGACCGGCGTCAGCCGCGTCGAGCAGCGTGGGCAGGAAATCGGGACTCGTGACGACTTCCTCACACACCGAGCCGGGAGCCACACATCGCGGCCATCGGACCAGCAGCGGCTCGCGGGTCCCCCCTTCGTACATCCAGCCCTTGCCTTCGGCAAGCGGGGCATTGCAGGTAGGCGAGCTCTCAGAGGTCGCGAGCCCGCCGTTGTCACTCGTGAACACGACGAGCGTGTCGTCGGTGAGGCCCTCCTCTTCGAGGGCAGCAAGGAGCCGGCCGACGTTGTGATCGAGGATATCGATCATCGCCGCATAGGTCGGGTCGGACTGGAGAATCCGCCGCATGATGCGCTTGTCCTTCTTGTGTTCGGCGGGGAAAAAGGGCCCCTCAACGAGCGCCTCCACCCGGTCAAGGCCGAGCAGCCGGGCCTTGCGCCGGTACTTCTCGACGACCTCTTCCTTCGCCTGGATGGGCGTGTGCACCGCGTAGTACCAGAGGTTGAGGAAGAAGGGACGTGAGGCGTCGCGCTCCCTGAGGAGCTCGATCGCCTCGTCGGTCAGACGGTCGGTGAGATACTCGCCTTCGGGGCCGTCTTCGAGCGTGGGAAACCCCCAGGGGCTGAAGTACCCCTGTCCGGGAGACCCGGCAGTCCACCCGCCTATGTTGACGTCGAACCCGCGACTGTCCGGCCACCCGTCGTCGTCACCAATATGCCACTTCCCGACGTGCCAGGTCGCGTACCCGCGGTCGCGCAGACAGGTCGCGAGGTTCGGCGTTTCCGCCGGGAGCTCCCTCACGTACGGTACGTCGATCACGCGGCCCTTGTTCGGGTGGGCGCGTCCCGACCAGTCGATCCAGTTCGTGATTCCCAGGGTTGCCGGGTACTTCCCGGTCAGAATACTCGCGCGTGTGGGCGAACAGACGGGACACGCGGCATAGGCGTCGGTAAAGCGCATCCCCTCACGCGCGAGCCGGTCGAGATTCGGGGTCTCGTAGAAAGTGCTGCCGTAGGATCCGAGGTCACGCTGGCCCAGATCGTCAACGAGGATGAAGATGATGTTCGCAGAGCCCATGACAGCCGAGTGTACGGGAGCAGCGGCGCAGGAGCAAGAGC